>JAXDTV010000069.1:0-34177 GCA_034089785.1 Eubacterium sp. | reverse complement strand
CAATACCCTGCATCCTGCAACGATATTTCTTTCAGGCATTCCTGATAGATTTTTCGACCAAACTCAATCATTACATGCATCAAATCTTCCTCAAACCGAAGCATATTTCCGGCAAAAAGATATGGCAGTTCTCCTTTGCGTTTTTTGTTTCGTCACTTAAAACTTTATACAAAGGAACTGCCTTTTTCAATATTTATTTTTCCGAAAGTTTTTTTACGCTAACCTTACGCAAGTTCCACAGCTCCTGTATAGAGCTGATAATAGCGGCCCTTTTTCTCAAGAAGTTCCTCATGGGTTCCCCGTTCGATGATCTCGCCCTGTTCCAGTACCATAATGCAGTCTGCATTTCGCACCGTAGACAGACGGTGAGCAATAACGAAAGTAGTTCTGTCTTTCATCAGCTGTTCCATGCCTCGGTCAATGTGCAGCTCTGTACGGGTATCTACCGAACTGGTAGCCTCGTCCAGAACAAGGATCGGTGCCTTGGAAATGGCCGCTCTGGCAATGTTTAATAACTGTCGCTGACCCTGGCTTAAGTTGATTCCATCCCCTTCCAGCACGGTGTCATATCCATCCTCCAGTCTCATGATAAAGGAATGGGCACTGGCTGTCTTAGCTGCCTGGATCACCTCTTCATCCGTCGCATCCGGTCTTCCATATCGAATATTTTCCATGACGGTTCCGCTGAACAAATGTGTATCCTGCAGTACCATGGCTATATGAGAACGAAGACTGCTTCTCTTATACTCTTTAATATCTCTTCCATCAATGACAATGGAGCCTTCCTGAATATCATAAAAACGATTCAAAAGGTTAGTAATGGTTGTCTTTCCTGCTCCGGTAGACCCGACAAAAGCGACTTTCTGACCGGCGTGGGCATACAGGTTGATGTCTTTTAAGATTGTTTTATCCAGGTTATAACCAAATGTAATATGCTCCATGGTTACTTCACCCTTCACATCATCCATTTCTACGGCATCCGGCAGATCTGCTTCTTCTGCCGGTGCATCCATCACAGTAAATACACGCTCTGCTCCGGCCAATGCGGAAAAGATGGTGTTGACCTGCATGGAAATCTCGTTGATCGGACGACTGAACTGTCTGGAATAGTTTACAAATACAGTCAGATTACCGATGGTCAGCTTGCCAAGGACAACAAAGATGGCGCCGATCGTGGCTGTCAGTCCATAACATACCTGGCCGATATTTCCCATTACCGGTCCCATCATTCCACCAAAGAACTGGGCTTTAATCTGTTTGCCTCTCAGATCATCATTTAACTCTGTAAAATTCTCCACAGCATCTTTTTCGTGGCAGAATACTTTTACAACCTTCTGTCCTGTTACAATTTCTTCTATATAACCATTCAGATCTCCCAGGGCACTCTGCTGTGCTCTGTAGTAACGGGAACTCCGCATGGCAATGCTGCCGGCGGCCTTGATCATTACCGGCACCATGACAACCGTGATCAGCGCCAGCCATACATTCATATACAGCATGATCGCCAGCGTACCGATCACGCTGATGGTTCCGGAAATCAGCTGGATCACCGTGTTGTTCATAAGTTCACCGATCATATCCACATCATTGGTAAAACGGCTCATGATGTCACCGGTGCTGTTGGTGTCAAAATAACGGACAGGCATCTCCTGTAAATGATCAAACAAATCCTTACGGATCCGGATCAACGCTCTCTGGGATACACCGATCATGATCCTCTGCTGAGCATAGTTGGCCACTACGCCAACGCCGTATACCACAAGCATGATCAGTACACCACGCAACAGCCGTAATGTACCTGCTGCAATAAGATCCGCTCTTTCACCGGTGGCTGCCTTCATTACCTGGTTTGCACAACTGGTAAGATCGTCTACAATCGGTGACAGCAGATAGGAACCTGCCAGCGTTGCACCACTAAAGACAATGACACATACAAGCGCCGCAATGACAAATCTCTTATCTTTTCCCAGATATCCTAATAATCGTTTAATGGTAGCCCTGGTTTCTTTTGGTTTTCCGCCTCCCGGCATACCACCCGGTCCTCCTGGTCCCGGTCCCGGACCGCCTGGTCCTCTTCCTGGTCTTGGGCTCATTGTGCCACCTCCTTTTTACTCATCTGTGAATAATAAATTTCCTGATAGGCTTCACATGTATTTAACAGTTCCTCATGCGTTCCCTGTCCTACAATACGGCCTTCATCCATCACAAGGATCCGGTCTGCTGTTTCTACAGAAGAAATTCTCTGAGCAATGATCAGCTTTGTCGTATCCTTTAAGGTAGTAGAAAAACTCTGGCGGATCTTCGCCTCTGTAGCGGTATCTACCGCACTGGTACTGTCGTCCAGGATCAGGATCTTTGGTTTCTTCAACAACGCTCTGGCAATACAAAGTCTCTGCTTTTGTCCTCCGGAAACATTGACACCGCCCTGTCCCAGTTCCATATTGTATCCTTCATTAAAGTCTCTTACAAAAAGATCTGCCTGGGCTGCCTCAGCTGCCAGGCGCACCTCTTCATCACTGGCATGTTCATCTCCCCAGCGGAGGTTATCCATGATCGTACCGGAAAACAGTGTATTTTTCTGCAGCACCATGGCCACACCGTTTCGAAGATGTTCCAGTGAATATTCTTTTACATTAACACCATCTACCAGCACTTCTCCCTCGTCGCAGTCATACAGACGCGGTATCAGCTGTACCAGTGAACTTTTACCGGATCCGGTAGATCCAATGATACCGATCACCTCTCCCGGATGAGCCACAAAATTGATGTCCTGTAAAACATTATTTTTATGCTTCTTATAATAACGGAATCCAACATGGCGGAATTCGATTTCGCCTTTTTCTACTTTTTTGTCTGTCATAGAAGCTTCCTCATCATTGAGATCCACTTTTGTATCCAGCACTTCCAGAATACGGCGGGAAGATGCCAGTGCACGGGATCCCTGGATAAAGATCATGGAAACCATCATCAGTGACATAAGGATCTGGGTAACATATGTAGTAAATGCAGTCAGATCTCCTACCGCCATACTGCCCACAATGATCTGACGGCCGCCAAACCATACAACCGCCATCACCGTAATGTTCATAGCCAGTGTCATGATCGGCATCGTCATGATAACGACTTTCATAGCCTTCAATGTGTTATCTTTCAAATCTTCGTTAGCTGTATCAAATGTTTTTTTCTCAAAGTCATCTCTTACAAAAGATTTTACAACCCGCTGGTTGGTGATATTTTCCTGGATGCGGGAGTTCAATGAGTCGATCTTCGTCTGCATGATATTAAATCGTGGCAGTGCCACCCGCATGATAAGAACGATCGCCACGATCAAAAGCGGAATGACCACACAGAAAACAATGGCCAGACGCCAGTTCATAACAAACGCCATGATCAGTCCGCCGATAAGCATACCCGGTGCTCTCAGCAGCATACGCAGTCCCATGGAAATTACATTCTGCATATTGGTAATATCATTGGTCAGCCTGGTTACAAGAGAACCGGTTGAAAATTTCTCAATATTTGCAAATGAAAATTCCTGTACTTTCTTAAATACATCCTTTCGCAGATCTGCGGCAAAATTTACCGATGCTTTCACGGCAAAGTACGCTCCCAGCACACCACCGGCCATCATAAAGACCGCCGTCAGGATCATGGCACCGCCGATCATAAGGATAAATCCGATTCCCCGGGATTCATAGCCTCCCTGTCCACAGCCATAATTTATAATGATCGACATAAGCTTTGGCAAGATTACTTCTCCCAGAACCTCCACGATCATAAAGATCGGCCCCAGGATAAATGCCGACAAATATGGCTTCACATATTTTTTATACTTATCCATTTTTCTTTTTTTTCCTTTCTGCCTGTTTGTTTGAAAGTTGTTCCATATTATGGTAGATCCGTTTCAGAAAATCTACAAACTGCTTCTTTTCCTGTTCAGAAAAGCCCCGGTACATCTCAGAATCCACCAGATTAAAATATTCCCTGCTGTCCTCCACCAGTTTCTGGCCTTTTTCGGTGAGAAGAACATCTTTGACCCGGTTGTCGCCTTCTTTGGATGTACGGACAATGTACTGTTCTTTTTCCAGATTTTTCAGTGCCACCGCAATGGTCGCCGGTGAAACTTCCAGTTCCTTGGCAATCTCTACCTGGGAATAAGAGCGTTTACAGGACAAAGTCATCAACAGCCGGTGCTGTGCCCGGTGAATCTTCATGCCTTCCAGGTTGTTCTCTAACATCCGCCGGTGCAGCTGATTGGCAACAATGAAATAGTGGGTTATTTCTCTCTCGTTCATAGGTCCTCCTTTCATTTCTTCCAATAATTAGCATGCTAATTATTAGCGTGTTAATTATTATATCCTTTTGAGTTCTTTTGTCAATAAGAAATGCACACATTTAACAAAGAATTCATATTCTGAAAATAAGGAATTAATCTGTTATTTGAATGGAGGGTTATGAGTTTATGGACAATGGCTCCCTCAATGTTTATGTTGTAGATGACAATACCGGCGTGCCTCTGTCGGACGCCACGGTGCGGATTGCCACCGAGGATGCGGAGAATACTACTGTCGTAGAATCTCCTACTGACAGCCTGGGCCGTCTCTCGGATGTGGAACTGCCGGCACCCCCTTTGGAATACAGTATGGAACCCGGCGGCAATAAACCCTACTCGGAATATTCTATTTTCGTATCCGCTCCCGGATATGAAGAAGTAGAGGTAAACGGTGCCGAGATTTTTTCCGGAGAAACTGCCATTCAGCAGATCTCCCTGCTGCCGGTTTCTCCGTCTGAACCATCCAGTGCGGAACTTTTTGTCATTCCGGATCACACTCTGTGGGGGGATTACCCGCCTAAAATACCGGAAAGTGAAATAAAAACAACCAGTGATGGCAGCGAGATCGTTCTCAGCCGTATCGTTATCCCGGAATATGTAGTGGTTCACGACGGGCCACCCAGAGATTCCCGTGCCAAAGATTATTATGTAAAATACAAAGATTATATAAAAAATGTTGCCAGCAGCGAGATCTATTCCACCTGGCCGAGAGCTACCATCGAAGCCAATGTACTGGCCATCCAGTCTTTTACCCTGAACCGTGTTTATACGGAGTGGTACCGCAATAAAGGGTATGATTTTACCATTACCACTTCCACGGCCTATGACCACAAGTGGATCCCTAACCGGAATATTTTCGACAGCATCTCCCAGGTAGTAGATGAAATTTTCCAGCAGTACCTTGCCCGCCCTTCGGTGGAACAGCCAATCCTGACCCAATACTGTGACGGAAAAAATGTCAGCTGCCCGCAGTGGCTCTCACAGTGGGGTTCCAAGTCTTTGGGCGATCAGGGTTATTCCGCCATTGAGATTTTGAAAAATTATTATGGGGACTCTATCTATATTGATGAAACCACAGAGATTTCCGGTATTCCTTCCTCCTATCCGGGATCTCCTTTGAAAGCAGGCTCTTCCGGGGAAAAGGTACGGCAGATGCAGAGGCAGCTGAATGTCATCGCCGGTGCTTATCCTCTCATCCCTAAAATTGCGGAGGATGGCATCTTTGGTTCCGATACAGAAGAAGCCGTCAAGGTCTTCCAAAAAATCTTTGGCCTGACTCAGGACGGCATCGTTGGTTTCAAAACATGGTATAAAATTTCTGAGATTTATGTAGGTGTCAGCCGGATTGCTGAACTGCTATGATTTTTTCTTCTGTCCGGGAGGAACTCCCTCCCGGAACTCTTTGCTAGAAAACAGTCAGGTACCGTTCCATAAGTTCCTGCAGTTTTTCTACACTGAAAGGCTTTGAAAGACAGTCATTCATGCCGGTGAGGCTCATAGTTTCCGGACTTTTGCTCAGATCATCCGTAGACATGGCTATGATAGGAATGATCTTGGCATCCATCCGGTCCAGACTTCGGATCTGGTAGGCGGCCTCATATCCATTCATGACCGGCATATGAATATCCATCAGGATAAGATCGTAATAATTTCCTGCCCGTGTCCTTACTTTGTCCAGAGCATCCTGTCCATTTTCCGCCGTTTCCATCGTAATGCCCACCTTTTCCATCATGTTCTTTAACATCTCCCGGGTCAGAACATTATCATCAGCAACCAGGATGCGCCTACTGCCATATTGGGAAACTGGTTTCTTTTCCTCTTTTTCCACCAGATCCGGCTTTCCTGTCACCTGACCATAGCGGAGCAGCAAGACGGTTTTGCCATTATAATCGCTGTTTTTCTCTACACTGCCCGCCACCGGCACGATCTTTCCATCGCTGTCTAAAATCCGGCAGGCAAAAGGAGTCAGTTTGCCTTCATTGGCCGCTTCAGAAAAAACTTCCTCTGTCCGTTCTCTGTCTTCCAGATATATCTCGTCTAAAAAGGCACCTCCGGCAACTTTTCTTTTCCCCGACCTGCCACTGATTTGTTTTGCGGCCTCATTCATAGATACAAAATAGTAAGGTGCGCCCGGCGTTACCAGTGCCATTCCTTCTGACACAGCATTGAACAGATGATCCGTGTACTGCCAGTGTTTTACCATTCGTTTGTCTGCCCGGCCTCTCTGCCAGAACATGATATGCAGAAGAAATGTTACCAGCACAACAAGCCCTGTTATGAGCACCACTGTAGCTGCCAGGATCTGACTGGCGTTTTTATTCACTTCCTCTTTGGCGATCAAAGAGACCATATACCAGTCACTATCCTGCTCCACCGGACAGTATACCAGCAGGGATGACTTCTCTTCAAAAGGCATCACCGCCCATCCAATCTTCCCTGTCCGGAGGGCCTTTTGCAATTTTTCTCCGCCTCTTCCCTGTACATGAAGGGGATCCATGGCGTCAAACAGGTTGTTTACCGTAAGATTACTGTTCAGATTGATGGAACGCATCAAGATCTGTCCCTCTGTATCTACCACATAGGAAAATCCCTTGTCTCCGTGAAACGATATAGCAAAGTCCTCCATCATCTGATTGACCGGCACCTCTTCTACCAGCCAGCCCCGGAGACCGTCTTTCATGGTAAACGGAACATACATATCAAACACTTTCACTCCGGTGGCACTGTTAATATGAGGATTGATGATCCCCTCTTTCTCCTTTCCAGTCACCGTTTCTTCTACTGTCTTATCTTTGGGAACTCTCTTGGGATAAAAGTTTCCGTCCTCTAAATATACCACCATGTTGGCCAACACATTATAATGAGCCACTGCATGGGCGATCTGCTCTTGATCGGCCATCTGTTCCATCCCCTTTGCTGCCCCTTTTAATCTTTGGTTTGTCTCCTTTAGCTGTACCTGTAACGTAGTCACTCCCTGACGGTTTGACTCCATTACTTCCTGTACCGAACGCTGCCAGAGTTTATTGTTAACATACTTCTGAAATGAATATCCAATCCCTGCAATGACTAAGTCCGCAAGCACAATATGTGCGATAAGGCGGCACCTTCTTCTTATTACTCTGTCGTACAATATAATTCCCCCTGTTTACTATGTGTCGCCCCCGCTTACGCCCGGGGGCAGTTAGTTCGTCAGAACCTGATCTACTGCTTCCAAGGCAGACATTCCTCCCAATATATTCCGGCAGATTTTTTCCCTGTAATCATTCAGGGGAAGCTCCAGACGGTTATCCGGTGCCACCACGATGCGCCCGGCCTTTGTACAGGACACCACGGATGACAGTTGTTTTCTCCCCGGTGCTTTCTTATTTTTCAACGGACTTAATGAGCACCTTTGCTGTGAAAACCTCTCGATGTTATCTTTTCTTGTAAGGAAATCCACAAACCGCCTTGCCTCTTCTGTGTGTTTGCCGACGGCATTTACCGCCAGACACACATCCGGATTTACTACCACTACATTGGAATTTTCCAGTACCGGAAGGGGATGAACCTGAAATTCAAAATCCAGGTTCATCTCTTCTACCCGGCCGGCTGCCCAGGCACCTGTGATCATAAACGGATATTCTCCTTTTGCAAATTCTTCCAGATCCTCTGTGGTTTTCCGGGTCTTGCCGGCCTTCTGTCTGTCTATATAACCTTTTTCTATAAATTCCTCCACTTTCTCGTAACCGGGTTTCAAATAACTCCTTAGTTTTTCCGGATCCTGATTGATCTTAGAAAGAGTTTCTTCCACTCTTCCTCCCTGATATGTATCGTAAAAACCAATCCCCACTGCAATACTGTTAAGTGAATAATCCTTGTTTACTAACAGTGGAGTGATTCCTTTGGCACAAAATGCATCGCAGGCAGACTGGAGCTGAGTCAGATTTTCCGGCACTTTGATACCGTTTTCCGCCAGAAGATCCATATTGCAATATAGTCCCGACATGGAAACGGACATGGGAAGCGTATACACTCTGCCGGATGAATCTGTTATCTGTTCTTTGGTAAGATCCCCATACTGAGATACCACCGGGGAGTCTGCCAGGTTCACAAGAAGATCTTTTCCTTTCAGGATCCTGCTGGTGTCATGGTTTACCATGAAAACATCGTCTCCATTGCCAGAGAGCATCCTCTTTTTGAGGACTTCATAATACTCATTGCCTTTCATGCTCTCATAGACCACTTTTATATCTTTGTTTTCTTTCATAAATTCGGTGATCAGTTCTTCCATGACCCGCACATTGTTTTCTTCCCATTTATTGGCAAAAAAATTCAGTGTAGTTTTTCCCTTTCCGCCACTATCTACCTTCACAACCGTGCCGTCCGCCTGTCCGCACCCCCAGAGCATGGACAATGTCAGCACAAGCACCAGAATCATACTCGTTGTTTTTTTCATCTTATCCCTCATTTAGCAAAATCTTTAATCTACGGTTTCCTCTGCCCTTCCGTCTCTTTTATGAAAGCGCATAAACACCAGAAGCAGGCACAGCACCCCATACACAGCCATACAGCTTAGTATGGTTTTATTTCTTTCTCGAAATACTCCCTCCTCTGAGAAAAAAGCATATAGATCGTATTGTTTATAGGAGCCTTTTCTTCTATACCATCCCTCATCTTCCTTGATTGTTTGGTACTGTTCCTCATTGGAACTTATCAGCGTTTCCCCGTCTGTGATCACTACAATGGCATCCTTTTTCAACTGGTAATCTTCCAGAAGTTCTTTCTGATACCGTTCCAGTTCTTCTGTCTGCTCTTCTGCCTTTTTGTATCCAAACACCAGACCTCCCTGTTCCCGGCCCGCCACTCCATAGTCGTAATCTGTTTTTCCCAGACTGATGCGGTCCATATATGTTTTCTTTGGGCGGTTCAGGATTTCCTGCACACATTCCTTTGAGAGAACAGAAGCAAATTTTGTATCACCATCCGGTTCCGACTGCCACAGCAGTTTTCCTTTTTCATCCAGCAGTAAAAGACCTGTCATCCCTGCCTCTTTTATGTACTGTGTGCTCTTTTTTCTGTTTTGATCCGTCTCCACATACCGGGCATAGTTTTTGACCCTCTGGGCCAGGGAAAGAAGACTTTTCGTTTTCTGCTCCAATCTCCGTTTTTCATATTGTATACATTTTTTCTCTGCTAACTGAAGCGTCTCTTCTGCATTTTTCTCCATCTGCTCCTTATCTGACTTCGTGCAGGCAAGAAAAAGAACTGCAAACACCACAAGTCCCATCAAAACCGGGACAATGACAAATGCGTATCGCATGCGGTTTTTATCCATTTGATCCTCCCTGTTGTCTATAACATCTTATCCGGGTCCAGCCCGTATTTTTTCACAATGCGGCCGGTTGTTCCATCTTGTTTCATTTCATTCAGCGTGGCAGCCAATGCTCTGGCCAGTATCTTGTTCCCTTTTTTCTTAAAGGCCACTCCTAATTCTACTACAAAGAGTTCCCTGTCCAGAAAGCGGTAGGACTCCGGCTGTTCTTTCATAAACTGAAGAAGTGCCCCTTCATGTCCGGCTACCGCCCCTACAGATGGATCCCAGATCGCTGCCAGTGCCTCGCTCATGGTCGAAAAAGCATATATATTTCTGGTCTTTACATCTTCCTTTGTCAAGAAGTACTCTTCTGCTTTTCCTCCGGTCTGAACAGCCACATTCTCATCTGCCAGCTGTGAAAGATCCTCGATCTGACTGTCCTTGCGCACCATAACCACCTGACGGCTGTGCAGGTACGGCCCGGCCCACAGGTACTTTTGTTTTCTGCCGGTCATCGTAAAGCACCCCCAGAGGCAGGCCACTTTACCCTCTTCCAACAGCTTGTCCTTATCCTCCCAGCGGATTTTTTGAAACACGGGCTTATACCCCAGTCTCCGACAGGCTTCCCTGGCCAGTTCCACATCGATGCCCGCCATGTTTTCTTTGTCATCCCGGTAGGAAAAAGGTGCAAATTCATCACAACCGATAATTAGTTCCGGCGAATTTTCAATATTTTTTCCTGATATATCCGTCTGCATCTCGCATCCACTTACAAAGTGTAAAACAATACTTAAGATCAATGCAAGGCAAAATTTCTTTCTTTTCACTTTTTATTCCTCTTTATTTTCTTATTTATTTATAATTGTAACACATCTGTGGTTCTTTGAATAGAAAAAAATTAGAATAATTTGGAAAGGTTCCAGGTACTATATAAAGGAATATTTTTAACAGAAAGGAAAATTTATGAAACGAATTTTGGCTTTTGCCCTCACTCTATCCCTTGCCCTGGTTCTTCTCTGCTCTGATTTTTCTTACGCAGGCGAAGCTTCTTATGGCAAATCTTATACAATGGAGAACTTTTTATCTGACTACCAGTATGTAGTCGAAGACGACGCAGTCATCAAAAACCATACGGTTGGTGCCGTTTTGACCGGAGGCACTACCTGGATTGAGTCCTTTGGCGACGCCGCCATGGAACACTCCTTTATACAGAAAGTCGAACACGCCGGCAATTACAGCCGGGGCTCTTATTTCCGCGGTACACCATATGCCTCTCTGGCCGGTGCCTACCAGGCATATTATAAAAAATATGTAGTACACAAACCACAGGGACTGACTCCTTACTCAGGCAGTTCTTATATCAATTTTTCAAAGGCCTTTGAAAAACTTGAGAAAGAATCCGCCAGCGAAGCCCAAAAAGGAGTGTCTCCTACAGAAAAGAAAATTACCATCGACGGCAAAAAAGGAACCGCTCTTTGCCTTCCTGCCTCAAAAGAAAATATTACAATTTCATCCAAACAGTGGAAATCCTGTGACTATCTTGTACTGACAGGTGGTTCCCTGAAAGACTGGATCCATACCCGCCATGTCATCACCATCCAGGCTCTTACCGCCCATATTGGTGCCGATTATTCTTTTGTTGAACCCGGAGACCACAAAAAGGCTGTCTACATCCAGAGTGGCAACAGCTACAAACTGCTGGAACACGGCAACGGCTTGATGCAGATCAAATCTGGTGCGCTGAATCAGGGGCAGGCCAATCTTTCCGGCATGAAACTCATCTGGAATTTTCCGAAAACAAAGATTTTAACTACCCAGTATCTGCCGGGACATGTGGTGGCTCCGTCTGCCTTTGCCACTGTTTTGGGCGGCAATGTGGAAGGCAGTTATCTGGTTCACAAACTTCTTAGCCATGCGGAGGGACATTTTTATCCTTATAACGGTAAGGATATCCAGACGCCAAGTCCTACGCCGACGGTAACTCCTACGGCTACCCCAACGGTCACTCCGACTACAGTTCCTGCCACGGCTACTCCGACTGCTACTCCGACTGCCACTCCAACGGTGACACCTACTACAGTTCCTGCCACCGCCACACCAACCGTAACTCCTACGGTCACTCCGACGGCGACACCTACTACGGTTCCTGCCACCGCTACTCCAACCGTAACTCCTACGGCTACCCCAACGGCTACGCCTACTACGGTTCCTGCTACCACTACACCAACGGCGACTCCTACTGCGACACCGACCGCTACTCCTACGGCGACTCCTACTGCGACACCGACCGTGACTCCGACGATAACTCCGACCGTGGTTCCTGCCACTGCGACACCAACCGTAACACCAACAACAACTCCTACCGTAACTCCCGGCAGCACACCATCCCCTTCTCCTTCCATGTCTGCCACAACAACGCCAATACCGTCTGCCACTTCCTCTGTGACACCGCCAGCCGTGGAAACCACTACCATTGATGACGATAACACTCCGGCAGGCAGTCTTATCACAGACACCAACAAGAAAAAAGTGTCTTCCAAATCTTCTGCCGAAATTGAAGATTCAGAAGTCGCTCTTAGTTCCACCCCTGACACGGGTGACCACAGCATGCCGGTATATTCTGTCATTGCCGTAATGATATTGACCGCCGGCGCCGTTACCATTCTTACCATAAAGAGAAAGAAATAAAAGTTTCCATCAATCAAAATAAAAGGGGCTGTTTTTAGCAGTCCCTTTCTTATTATAAAAACGGATCACATCGCCCGCTCCCTCTTCTTCCAATTGATAAAACCGTATATATCATAAAATAAGAAAATCGTAAAAATCACGATCACTGAAATGTACACCGGATTTTGCAGTGCCGCCAGTGTCCACAAAACAATCAGGATAATATCATTGGCCGCATACCAGGCTGCATAATAAGACGATCTGAGCATAGTCAGGGCAGCCGCAAAAAAACTGGTAGTCACAGAAACCGTACTAAATACAATATTCGGAGTATTTAATGCCCTTAAAATCCATCCAAAAATCGTTGTAACCACTGCTCCACTGATCACAAGCATGACCACATGTTTTTTAGTCAGTTTCTGAATTTCCACCTCTCTGCCACTTTCGGACGGATTTTTGATCCATGTTATGGTAGACCATATAGCCATAGGCATCGTCATTCCAAGATAAGTGATCATTTCTCCCCAGTAACGGAACTGCCATGAAATGATTCCATAGAGAATACTGAAAACTGTCATCAATACCTGCGACCACACATTTCCCTTGGCTGCCAGCATCAAGGAAGTTGCCCCGATGCAGGAGGCTGCCAGCGTCAGCAGATCAAAATTTCCCGATAAAATATTCGCTGTTGCAATCACAAGCAGAGAACTGATCCATATTCCCCATTCTTTTTTCGTCAGATTTTTCATCATAATTTTCCTCCATCTTACACTATAAAAAAACACAGCGCCAAAAGTTTCTATCTTCTAAGCCCTAACGATAGAAACTTTGACGCTGTGTTCCTTTCCTACCCGGGGGCAGGAAAGAGCCATGCTTTTTTTGTTCTTTTCATTTATAACATAAAGACGAGACTTTGTCCAGAACTTTTCAATCTACGCCCTCTGACTTTTTAAATATTTCATCAATATCCCCGTTGATACAGATAGACTGTTTTTCTATCTCTTTCGGACAGGATGCCTCCCCGGCATTGATACATATATAAACTGCCTCCGGATTTTTTGCTGTCATCTGCCAAAATGGATATTTAATGATCGCCGGTGTATTGTATCCAACTCCTAATTCAAGAAAAACCGTTTTTAAATTTCCATGCCGATGCAAAAACTCATCGTAACACACAGCCGCCCTGTTCCAGCCCGCATCCTCCACAAATGTATCATCCGAGCGCAAATTCATAGTAAGTGGTTTTCCACAGTGAGGACAAACCGGCACCAGCCGTGAAGATACAGTCATTTCAGGCTTTTTCTCCTCCGGCCATTTCAGTGCGCTATCTGCCTCTGTCAAAAATCCCTGATCCTGCAGCATCTTCTCTACCAGTTCTTTATTATCAAAAGTTTCTTTACAACAAGGTTCACTGCACTGAAACAAACCATAGTCACCCTGGGTATAAAACAACCTTTTCTTGTCAAATCCGGCTTTTTGAAAACAATGGTCCACATTGGTTGTCAGAACAAAGTAATCTTTGTCCTTTACCACATCCAAAATATGCTCATAAGTTCTCTTTGGTGCATCCATATAACGATTGATATAAATATAGCGGCTCCAGTATGCCCAATGTTCTTCCAGCGTCTGATAAGGGTAAAATCCGCCACGATACATATCGTGAAATCCATATTTTTCTTCAAAATCCGAAAAATATCTTTTAAATCTTTCCCCCGTATAAGTAAAACCGGCAGTTGTAGAAAGTCCTGCACCGGCTCCTATGATGACTGCATCCGCTTCCGCCAATGCCATTTTCATTTTTTCTATTTTCTCAGCATTGTGATCTGCTGACTGTTTTTTCATAAATAAATTTTGAAACAAACGGATTCCTCCCTGATATCTAGTTAAATCGTACAATACGGTTACTTTTTCTTTTTTTTGCCACAGGATGATTGTCATCCTTTCTGGGATATCCAAGAATCAGCTGCATAACTGCATAATAACCATTAGGTATTTCCCATTTTTTCAATATCTCCTGTCCAAAAGGATCGTCAAAAGCGGTCCAGCCCTCCCCGATATAACAGGAACCAATTCCAATCGAGTCTGCCATCAACATCATATTTTCTGCTGCCACAGCACAGTCATCTACTGAAAAAAGGAATTTCCTTGGGGCAAACATCGTAATAACCGTAGGAGCATCGTAAAAAGCATTGATCAGTTTGGGATCATCGGCAATACTTGGCTGTTCTTTCGACACATAATTTGAACCGGTTGCCATGTGAGGATGCGAATTAGCCCTCTTAATCTTTCCTAATTTTTCATTCACTTCTTTATTCTGACACACTGCAAAGATTACGCCCTGGCGGCCGCCTGCACTGGGAGCATACATACCCGCCTGCAAAATCTGTTCCAGTTCCTCCTCCGCAATCTGTCTTTCTTCAAAGCGCCGAATGGCACGGCGATGCATAATCGTCTTCATCACTTCATTTTCCTTCATGATCCGCTAACCTCCTTCCAACACTGTGGATCTGCTGCATAAAAGTTTCCATTTTTTCCACTTGCCACAGCCGGACACCCCCGGCAAAACGCAAGGAGTTCACACTGCGAGCATTTTTCAAATTTTGTATAATCTCTGTATTGTTCCATCTGACAGATCCACACATCTGCCAGTCTGTCTGTAAATACATTGGCCACTTTACTGTTCTGTACACGGCGGCAGGCATAGATATCGCCATTGGGAAGTATGGTCAGATGACAATTTCCACAATTGCATCCTCCATAGATCATTCCCTCTTCCGTATTCTGCGGAATCTGAAAAGCACCTGTCTCATATTCATATAAAGTCCACAAATGATCCTTTTTGTTAAAATATGTTTTACAGCCGGTGGCTTCATACTCTTTAAATTTTCTATCACATTCTTCTAACAGCCTCCTGTAACGAAGCGGCTCAATCTTTGTATCTTTTTCTTCACTGGTAGGGCAGTAACGGGCAAAGGCATATACATTTGCCTCTGCCCTCACCACCGCATCAATGATTTCCGGGACTTCTTCTATGTTTGTTCCCGAAACGGTAGTCATTACCACCGACCGTATCCCGGCACGATTGATGCACCCGATTTTTTCCAGAGTTACATCAAAACTGCCCGGCTTGCGAAACCAGTCATGAGTTTTTCGCAACCCATCAATGGAAAGCTGATACTTTTCACAACCATATTCTTTCAATCTCCTGCAGACCTCATCCGTTAAATGAAAGGGATTTCCCAGAATCGTAAACGCAATCTGATGCTGTTTTATAAGTTCCAGTAGTTTCCAGAAATCCGGGTGCAGGATCGGATCCCCGCCTGTGATGTAAAAATAGGGAGTCCGGCGATAGACCTTGCAAAAATCCAGACAGTTATAAAAAGTCTCCTGTATCTTCTGCCAGTTCATAAAATCCAGTTTTTTACAAGTATCTTCCGAAAAGATATAACAGTGTTTACATCTCTGATCACATTCATCTGTAATGTGCCATTGAAATGAAAAATATGGTTTCATTGATTTCACATCCTTCCATTGTTTCAAAGAACTCGATTATTTATCCCCAGCTCCACAGGCACTGCCGCAGGCTGACGGTTTCTGTTCCGTATCATCTCCTGCTCCACACGCAGTTCCACAGGCTGACGCCTGTTTGGTCTCTTCTTCCTGAGTCCATCCAAATAAATTTGAAAGTGCCATACTCCTTCACCTCCTTTGTTTTGAATCTTTCTTGCTGACATGATTACCATACCTCAAATCATTAAGAGAAAAAAGTACGCACAAATCTATTACTTAGTTACAAAAAAGTAACCTATTGTCCTAATCCACATATTGCATTATAATCAAAGGTAATATTCGATCATATATGAATGGGAGGTTTTTATTATGGTAACAAAGGACGAAATGCCTGCTTGTCCGGTAGCAACAACGGTTTCCCTTATCGGTAGTAAATGGAAATTATTGATCATGAGAAATCTTCTGGCACGCCCCTGGCGTTTTAATGAATTAAAAAAGAATCTGCAGGGCATCAGCCAGAAGGTTCTGACTGACAGCCTTCGTTCCATGGAAGAAGACGGCATCATTACCAGAACAGTCTATGCCGAAGTTCCGCCCAGAGTGGAATATGCATTAAGCGAGCTGGTCGAGTCCATGCGGCCGATCATTAAATCTATGGAAGAATGGGGTCTTAATTATAAAAAAACACTGGAATAAATTTCCCCTTGACGATTCATTATTTTTTCTGCTAGAATACAGAAGTTGAAAAAATTATATAAGAGAATGATGAAGACAATAAATGTCACCTATCCACTGTCGGACGGATGGGCGTATTTGTTGTCTTTTTTGTTATCAGAAAGGATGAAACATATGATTATTACCATCAGCCGAGAGACCGGAAGTGGCGGACACACCATCGGAAAAATGCTTGCGGAACAATTAGGTTATAGTTTTTACGACCGAGAACTGATCTCACTTGTAGCGAAGGAAATGCATCTTGACGAAAAAATCATTGCAGAAAACGGCGAAACCATGTCGGACCAGACTTATATGGATATGACCAGTGGTTTTATTCCTTTTTCAAGGAAATCCAAAGTTCCTGTTGATAAAATCCAGGAAGCACAGACCGGCCTCATCCAGGCCATTGCCCAGAAAGGAAACTGCGTCATCGTTGGCCGAGGAGCAGACTACATCCTCTCCAAAAGGAAAGACGCATTCCATATATTTATTCATGCCAATATGGAACACCGGGTAAAAAGGGTCCAAAACCATGACGGCATATCCGGAGAAGAAAACCGAATACAAAGAGAGTTGGAAGTGAAAGATCATTCCCGTGGAATGCTTTACCAACTTTTTACCGGAAGAGAATGGGGAAAAGTTGCCAACTACAACCTTTCTATCGACACCGGCGTATTTACCAAAACCCAGGCTACGGAACTGATTCTTGCAGCACTGGAAAAATATCGAGGAGGAACCGCTATGTGCGAAGCGCATAATTAAATCGGTTCCGACGACCTGCCGCCGAGCGGAAGCGAGGGGGCGATACATATTATACGAGGGGGAACAAACAATGCCTAGAACACGAGGAGAATCTATCTTTTTTACCGCAATTACCGCATGGATGATGGTCTATGTGATGACTTTATATAACACGGTACTTGCCACAGGAAGTTTTACGAATATGACTTTTTTAACAGCCTTGAAAGAAATGTGGGTTGAATACATAATCATTGCACTGCTTGCCTATTTTGTATCCAGCCATCTTGCCAAACGCTGTGCATTCAGGGTCGTTCAACCGGGGGACAGACCCATTCTTATCATCTTTGCCATCCAGACATTTACCGTTGTATGGCAGGTAACTTTTGCAAGCGTCCTTGGCGTATACCACGGATATGGCTTTACATAGAATTTTGTACCGGACTATCTTGTCACATACTGCAAAAATTTTATCATGGCCTTCCCTCTGCAGCTTATTATTGTAGGGCCGCTTGCCAGACTGATATTCCGGACCTTGTTTATAAATCATAAAAAGGCAGAAAGCACCAATGAGATTCAACACGAAGATGAGCAGATTGTGGAAAAAGCGATGTGATCATTCCTCCACATCCATCCCATACCGCTTCAGATCCACCTTCCCATTCTCTACCACAACGCCCTCTTTTCTTAATTTTTCTGCCTGTTTACCGGCTCCGCCGAAGGCAAATTCCCCAGACAATTCCCCCTTGCTGTTCACAACCCGGAAGCAGGGGATATGTTCTGGATCCGGATTTTTGTGCAGTGCATTTCCCACCGCTCTTGCCATTTTTCGATCCCCGGCCATATGAGCCACCTGTCCGTAGGTTGCCACCTTTCCTCTGGGAATTTTCTTCACCGCCTCATAGATCCGTTTCGTAGGACTGTCCGTCACCAGTTCATAACTTTCCTTTATCATTTGAAAAACATCTGTCTCCGGTATGGTTTCGTCCAGGATCAGCGTATTCCAATGCTCCTTATTCTGATGATACCCCGGCACCACCGAAGAGTACGCCCCTCTCCAGAAATCTCGGCTTTCAGGGGATACTTTTACATTCAGTCTGAGATATCCGTCCATCTCATAAGTCCACAAAAATGCCTTTTTACTCTGTCTGACTCTTACCAGCTGCCAGTTCGCATCCCGGAAAGGTGCATCCTGATAGGTATCTGGAAAGGACAAACCATATTTTAAAACTTCTTCCCGTTCCATATTTTTCTCCTTATGAAAGATAGCAAAAAGCAGAAAAGAATCCCCACCAGTGCCCCGGCGGCATCAATACACACATCCGTGGCTCTTCCGCTGCGCCCCGGCACAAACAACTGGTGGATTTCATCGGTAGCCGCATAGGCTGTGGCAATAAGCCACGCAGGTATAAAAGCTCCTTTTGATTTCTTTCTGAAAGAACTGACCGTCAAAAATACCCATACTGCTAACACCATATATTCCGCAGCATGGGCACACTTTCTCACCGGATAATCAATCCGTCCTGCCAGTTCTTTTTGCTCTTCTTCTGTCCAGTTTCTATATCCAGGCACAAAAAGATACGCCACTTTTTCTCCGGCACTCATACTCATTTCGGTAGATTCCTGCCCCGGTCTGGCAGAAAACCAGAAGATCAGGATCATCCATCCAGCCATCAGTGCCAGAACGATCCATTTCACGATTGATGTTTGGAAATGCCTGTCCATAATTGATCCTTCTCACTTAAGATTAACGGTGTTCCATCTTCCAGTGTATACCCGTCTGCCTTGGCAGTACCTGTGTACTCACCTTTTACCTGAGGCCACTCAATGCCGATCTCCGGGTCATTCCAGGCAAGACCGCCCTCGTCACCGGGATGATAAAAGTCCGTGCACTTATAACAAAATTCCGCCGTCTCACTTAACACTAAAAAGCCATGGGCAAACCCTTCCGGAATATAGAACTGCTTTTTATTTTCTTCTGACAAAATAATTCCATACCATTTGCCATATGTCTCAGAGCCTTTGCGCAGATCTACCGCCACATCAAACACCTGGCCCCGGATCACCCGTACCAGTTTTCCCTGTGGATACTGCTTCTGAAAATGCAGGCCCCTCAAAACACCTTTGCCCGACATAGACTGATTATCCTGTACAAATACCATGTCCATGCCCTGTTCTTTCATGTCATTTTCATTGTAAGTCTCCATAAAATAGCCCCGCTCATCACCATGAACGGTAGGCGTGATCACCCGCAGTCCTTTGATTCCATTAGGGTCTTTTTCCACCTGAATCTGTCCCATACTACATTACCTCCTTGATATATCTCGCCAGTGCATCCTTCCAGTCCGGCAACGGCTCAAATCCCTGTTCCACCAGTTTGGAACGGTCCAGTCTGGAATTAAAAGGCCGCCTTGCCTTTGATACACCGTATTCTTCTGTTGTTACCGGCACCACCTGCAGATGATCTTCATCGTAATCAGAGTCTAACACTGCTGCCTGCTTAAAGATTTCTACCGCAAAATCATACCAGCTGATATAACCACCTTCGTTGGTGGCATGATAAGTTCCGTATTTCTCCGTCCGGATCATGTCCACCAAAAGCCTTGCCAGATCCTTTGTGTAAGTCGGTGTTCCAATCTGATCTTTCACAACTGTCAGACGGTCATGATTTTTTCCAACCTTCAGCATGGTCTTGATAAAATTGCCACCATTCAGGCCAAACACCCAGGCAATGCGTACAATAAAATAAGAAGACAGATATTGTTTTACCATCTGTTCTCCCTGCCATTTTGTCTGTCCATAATAATTTAAGGGTGCATACTCTGTACAGTCCGGCTTCCAGGGTGTCGTTCCCTCTCCGTTAAAAACATAATCTGTAGAAATATAGACAAATCTGGCACCTAATGCTTCTGCCTCTTTTGCCAGATTTTTCGTTCCGGTGACATTCACTGCATACACCGTTTCTTTGTTTTGTTCCTCTTCTGCCAGATCCACCGCTGTCCAGGCTGCACAGTGAACGATCACCGATGGTTTTTCCTTCTGCAGCACCTGATGTACTGCCTTCTCATCGGTGATGTCCAAAGGAATCCCTTCCTTCAGATCCGTTCCCACTGCCGGGATTTCTCTCTTTGCCAGTTCCTGCATGACATCATGCCCCAGCTGTCCGGCAATTCCTGTTACCAACACTTTCATTGCTGACACACCTCCCCTTTAGCGGTTTCCATACATCTTTTCATAATAATTCTGATATTCACCGGAAAGAATGGTTTCCCACCACTCTTTGTGATCCAGATACCACTGAATGGTCTTCTGGATGCCGTCTTCAAATTTCGTCTCCGGCAGCCAGCCAAGTTCTGTATGGATCTTGGTTGGGTCAATGGCGTATCGCATATCATGTCCCTTGCGGTCTGTTACATAAGTAATAAGACTCTCCGGCTTGCCTAGCGCCTTGCAGATGATCTTTACAATGTCGATATTTTTCATCTCATTGTGTCCGCCTACATTGTAGACTTCGCCCTCTCTTCCTTTGTGCAGGATCAGATCAATGGCCTTGCAGTGGTCTTCCACATACAGCCAGTCTCTCACATTTTCCCCTTTTCCATACACCGGAAGAGGCTTGTCATTCAGTGCATTGGCAATCATCAACGGAATGAGCTTTTCCGGAAAATGATATGGGCCGTAGTTGTTAGAGCAGCGGCTGATGGTAACCGGCAGTCCATAGGTGCGGTGGTACGCCAGCACCAGAAGATCGGCTCCCGCCTTACTGGATGAATACGGACTGGATGTGTGAATCGGGGTCTCCTCGGTAAAAAACAGATCCGGTCTGTCCAACGGCAGATCACCATACACTTCATCCGTAGATACCTGATGATACCGCTCAATGCCATGTTTTCTGCAGGCATCCATCAGCACTGCCGTACCCATAATATTCGTCTCCAAAAAGACCTGTGGATTTTCAATGGAACGATCCACATGGCTCTCGGCGGCAAAATTCACCACCATATCCGGCTTCTCTTCTTCAAACAAACGGTATACTGCCTCACGATCCGTTATACTTTCCTTTACAAAACGGAACTGAGGACTGTCCATTACCGATGCCAGAGTTGACAGATTGCCGGCGTAAGTCAGACAGTCCAGACAGATGATCCGGTATTCCGGATATTTCTTTAACATATGAAAAATAAAATTGCTTCCGATAAAACCGGCACCACCGGTAACTATAATGGTTTTCTTCATAACGATTTCTCCTAAAATTTGTTGTGCCACCCACTTTTGTTGGGCGGCATATCACCTTTATTCAAGGTATTTACCATCTAATACATCCATCAGATACTGACCATACTGATTTTTCTTTACTTCCTCATACACTTTCAGCACATCTTCTCTCGTAATCCAGCCGTTGAGGTAAGCAATCTCTTCCAGACAGGCGATCTTGCGGTGCTGATGGGTCTCTATGGTCTTTACAAAATTGGTAGCATCTACCAGGCTTTCGTGGGTTCCAGTATCCAGCCAGGTAAATCCCTGTCCCAGCAGTTCTACATTTAACTTTTCCTGTTCCAGATATATTTTATTAAGGTCTGTGATCTCCAGTTCGCCCCGGGCCGATGGTTTCAGTCCCTTGGCATACTCTACCACCTGGTTGTCGTAGAAATACAGACCGGTCACACAGTAATTACTCTTTGGTTTTTCTGGTTTTTCTTCAATGGAAACTGCTTTTCCCTGTTTGTCAAACTCCACAATACCAAAGCGTTCCGGATCATCCACATAGTATCCGAAGATCGTAGCCCCCTGGCCTTTTTCTGCATTTTCCACCGCTTTGCGGAGTCTTTTTTTCAATCCGTGGCCAAAGAAAATATTATCACCTAATACCATGGCTACCGGCTCTCCGCCAATAAATTCTTCTCCGATGATAAAGGCCTGAGCCAGTCCATCCGGGCTTTCCTGCACTGCATAACTCAACTGCACGCCAAAATGATTGCCGTCTCCTAACAGTTCCTTAAATCTCGGTGTGTCCTCCGGCGTTGAAATGATCAGTATATCCCGGATGCCTGCATTCATCAACACAGACATTGGATAATAGATCATTGGTTTGTCATAAATTGGCAGTAACTGCTTACTGGTCACTTTGGTCAGGGGATACAATCTGGTTCCCGAACCACCTGCCAGGATTATTCCTTTCATAAATTACCTCCATACTGTCTGGATACTTATACCAGCGTTCCCTTTGGGTACACATCATTGGCATCGTATCTCGGTATCGTATACTCATTGTCTCTTCCCATCATAAAACTTCCGGCCTCTACCCCTAACGCCAGGGCACACTGGTTCTCCCTGATATAACGGATCACAGCGTCACTGTAATTGCCATAAGGATAGTTCATGACCCAGTTTTTCTCCGGCACCAGACCCTTAAAACAGATCCTGGCCTTTTCTATATCCTGCTTCATGTCAGCCTCATCTAATTTACCAAGCCAGTAATGATCATACCCATGGATGCCAAAGTACATTCCATGGTCTTTCATTTCTTCCATCTGCTGACGGTTCATGTACAGTTGCTTCGCAAACGTTTCCTCTTCTTCCCCGATATATCTGGCAAATAGTTCTTTTGCAATATCGGTACGGATCTGCTCCGGCAATGCACTCTGCAGCAGTCTTTTGACAAAGATCACTTCTCCCGGATCCCAGCGGTTCGGCACTGCCAGTTCCCGATACAGTTTCTCCGGTTCCGGCAGATCGACCCACTCTCGGCGGTATGTTTCGATCTGCCGCCTGCACTCTTCCACCAGTTCCTGGATAGTCACTTTCTCTCCGGCCTCAGCTGCTGCCAGGATAAAATGGATCCGGTTCACGGTCAGTAATTTATGCTCCTTTACTGCCATGGCGTTAGGGAAAAATGCCCCTTTTGCTCCGTACTTTTTCAGTATTTTATACACCACTTCATAATGGTCCACATATCCGTCATCAAAGGTCAGAACCACACCGTTTTCCGGCAGAAATCGGTCATCTTTCGTAACCGCCGCCTCTACCAGATCTTCCATGGACAGAAAGGTATAATGCTCTTTCATATATGCCATCTGCTGTTCAAAGACAGACTGATCCAGGCCTTTTATATGAGGATAGGCACTGTTTTTTAAGTCACGGACATAATGATACATGACCAGCTTGATTTCTTTGCTCATTTTCTTCTCCTGTTTTCTACGGACGCACAATAACCGGCACTTCACTTCTCAGGAAAAAGCCTCTGTCCCGGATCACAACATTGTTGTAAGTGGAACTGCTTTCCATAGTAAGACCATTTCCTATGTACAGAGATATATGATAAATTCTCTTATATCTTCCGTTCTGCTTCGCCTTGCTGCCGCCCCAGCATACCAGATCGCCCGGCTTTAATTTCTTCAGGTCATAATATTTGCCGGATGCTTTGATCCGTTTCCCCTTCTGGGTGTAATATTTTCCTATGGTAGCAGCTACCGGTGCCCAGCTGTCCTTGTATGCCAGATACCGTCCGGCTGCCCGGTAACAACGGTACACAAAGGAAGAACAGTCAAAATAGTTGGCACTCATACGCCTTGCCTGGCTGTATTTTTTCTTTCCAACCTTGCTGTATCCATACCGCATCGCCTTTGTTTTCTGTTTCGTTGCCACTGCCAGATAATAGGTCACGGTGGCACCATCTACCGTACAGGTTACGGTGGCACTTCCGGTCTTTTTCGTCTTTACTTTTCCCTTGGAAGTGACCGAAGCCACTTTTTTATCGGATACTGCCCACACCGGCTTACTGTATTTATTGATACCGGTTACTTTCAGGCTGATCTTTTTGCCTTTCACATAAAAACCATATTTCTTGTTGAGAACAGGTTCTGTTACATAGACCTGACAGGAAAATGCTACATCCCCCAGTCTGGCTGTGATCTTGGCTGTTCCTTTTTTCACTGCCTGCACCTGGATCTGATTGCCCTGTACCGATGTCACTTTGGCACATTTCTGATTTTCCGATACGGCTGTCACTGCCAGACCATTCAGAGAATCAATAGTCAGCGTCAGTGTGGTTCCCTTTGCCGCATTATAATGAGATGCAGAAAACTGTGGCCGTATGATCCGGACCGGCAGGTTAAAGTTATACACTCCGCCGTAAGAGTCCTTTACCGAAACCTGGATCGTAGCCAGTCCCGGTGCCTTCGGTGTAATGGTTCCGTCTGCATTGATGGTGGCAATGTCCGGTGTCACAGCCTTGTACTCACATTCCATGCCATCAAAAGCCGGCACATGAATGGTGTGAGCACCGCCGCCCAGAACCATCGTATCAAAATCCCCTTCCTTGAAGGTAAGATCTTTTAACTTTTCATTTTCTTTTACATGCACTTTGCAGATCTGCTTCGTGCCTTCCGTTGTCTTTACGGAAATAACCGCATCACCAACTCCGGCTGCCACGATAAATTCACCTTGTACCCTGACGGCCTTTTCGTTGCTTGAAACAACCGTTCCCTCGTCGTGCTGTGGCAGTGTGATCATCTGTCCCAGATAAAGATCATACTGATATTCATTTTCTGCCGCCTGTATCCTAACAGAACCGGCACCGCTGCAAAATACAAAACATAACAACAGCAAAAGCCACGGGCTGACTACACCAATGGCTCTTTTGCTGGATAAAGTAACTTTATCTCTCATCTTATTTTTCCTTTACTTCAATTTTTTCCTTGCCGCCCATATATGGCTGCAGTGCTTTCGGAATGTTTACAGATCCATCTGCGTTCAGGTTATTCTCTAAGAACGCAATCAACATACGCGGGGGTGCTACCACGGTGTTGTTCAGTGTGTGGGCAAAATATTTGCCCTTTTCTCCTACCACACGGATCTTCAGTCGTCTGGCCTGAGCATCCCCTAAGTTGGAACAACTTCCTACCTCGAAATATTTTTTCTGTCTTGGTGACCATGCCTCTACATCGACGGATTTCACTTTCAGATCCGCCAGATCGCCGGAGCAGCACTCCAGAGTACGAACCGGAATGTCCAGAGAACGGAACAGATCCACTGTGTTCTGCCACAATTTGTCAAACCACATCTTGCTGTCTTCCGGATCACATACAACGATCATTTCCTGTTTTTCGAACTGATGGATACGGTATACACCACGCTCCTCGATTCCATGGGCTCCTTTTTCCTTACGGAAACATGGGGAGTAACTGGTAAGGGTCTGTGGAAGTTTATCTTCCGGAAGGATCTTGTCAATAAACTTACCGATCATGGAATGTTCACTGGTTCCAATCAAATACAGATCTTCTCCCTCGATCTTGTACATCATGGCATCCATCTCGTCAAAAGACATAACGCCGGTTACTACATTGCTGCGGATCATAAATGGCGGTACACAGTAAGTGAAACCGCGGTCAATCATGAAATCTCTGGCATATGAAATAACCGCTGAATGCAGTCTGGCAATATCGCCCATAAGATAATAAAAGCCATTGCCGGCTACATCTCTGGCTGCATCCAGATCGATTCCGTCAAATTTCTCCATGATCTCTGTATGATAAGGCACTTCAAAATCCGGTACAACCGGCTCGCCAAAACGCTCTACTTCTACATTTTCACTATCGTCTTTTCCAATCGGTACACTTGGATCAATAATGTTTGGGATCACCATCATTCTCTTTGTGATCTCTTCTGCCAGCTCGCTCTCTCTCTTTTCCAGAGCAGACAACTCATCTGCATAGCCTGCGATCTCTGCCTTCATGGCCTCTGCTTCTTCTTTTTTGCCCTGGCCCATCAATGCTCCGATCATCTTGGAATTTTTCTTGCGGAGTGCACGAAGATCATCTGCCTTCTGCTGAGTCTCACGACGCTCTTTGTCAAAAGCGATGACCTCATCTACCATAGGCAGTTTGTGATCCTGAAATTTATTTTTAATGTTCTGTTTTACAATGTCTGGGTTTTCTCTCAAAAATTTGATATCTAACATTTGTACCCTTTCCTCCAATTAATATAAAATTCGCTAATATTATACAACATAATCTGATTCTTCGCAACGATTCGTTTGCAGGAAGTTTCATTCTTTTTACATTTTTTTGTCCTGTATTCCATATCTTTTCATAAAGGAGGATGATCCAATGGAACCATTGCAATCCATCATATCACAGATCGACCGTCTGGTGTGGGGACCGGTTATGCTTGTTTTACTTATGGGCACCGGTCTGTTTCTCTCGATCCGCACCCGTTTCCTGGGCCCCCGCAATCTTTTTTTTGCACTGAAGGCCAGCCTGGGAAAAGAAGCGAGACAATCCAGCAGCGGTCCCGGCGATATTTCGTCTTTTTCCGCCTTGACCACCGCTCTGGCGGCCACTATCGGCACCGGAAATATCGTAGGGGTAGCAACCGCCATGGTATCCGGCGGCCCGGGAGCTTTGGTCTGGATGTGGCTTTCCGCCCTCTTAGGCATGACATCCAAGTTCAGTGAGTGTATGCTGGCCATAAAATACCGTGAAGTCAACAAAGACGGAGAAATGTCCGGCGGTCCTATGTACACCATGCAAAAAGCTTTCCGGCACAAACGACTGGGAGCCGTTCTTGGCTGGCTTTTTGCCCTTTTTGCCGTAACCGCCTCCTTTGGCATCGGCAACATGACCCAGGCTAACTCCATCTCTTCCGCCCTATACGACACCTTTGGAACACCGGCATGGATCCCCGGTCTGATCCTGACCCTTCTCGTGCTGTTTATTTTACTGGGAGGTATCAAGAGCATTTCCAAGGTATCCCAGATCGTAGTGCCCCTTATGGCTGTCTTTTATATCGTGGCAGGACTGCTGGTTATTTTTGTAAACATCCGCAATCTCCCTTCCGGGCTTTCCATGATCTTTCATATGGCCTTCAGTCCCCAGGCGGTAGGCGGCGGACTCTGCGGCAGCATCACTGCTTCCATGGCAAGTGCCCTCCGCTTCGGTGTGGCCAGAGGTGTATTTTCCAACGAAGACGGCATGGGATCCGCCGCCATCTCGGCCGCCGCTGCCGCCACCGACGATCCGGTAAAACAGGGATACATCAGCATGACCGGTACTTTCTGGGATACAATTGTAGTCTGCACCATTACAGGCCTTTGTATCGCCAGTTCCGGCTGTCTGGGCCAGGTGAGCCAGACACCGGACAGAGAAGGAACTTATGCCGTCATCTGTGAGCAGGAAGTTCCCTCCCGGATCACCATGACATGGGGTAATACCACAAGGACTTATGACATCCAGACAAGTGACAACGCCCTCGTCCTGCGTTCCCAGTCTGAGACCCTGACTTTGACTCCCGACAATGAATCTTCCGGGGCTGAAACTTTTTCCGGGACTTACAAAGACACCGACTCCAACCAGTACCGTTTCAAAGCCGACGGCACCTTTGCCTTTCATCCCCTGCTGACAGGTGCGGCTCTTACCATTGCCGCCTTTGAAAGTGCTCTGGGCGGCACCGGCGGTTATCTGGTATGTATCGGCATCACCTTTTTTGCCTTTTCCACCATTCTCGGCTGGGAATATCACGGGGAAAAGGCCTTTGAATACCTATTTAAATCCCCTCGATACAACCGGATGTACCGCGTTCTTTTTTCCCTGGCTGCCTATGTAGGTGCCACCACCGCCCTTGAACTTGTGTGGGGTTTTTCCGATATTGCCAACGCACTGATGGCGGTTCCCAACCTGATCTGCCTCCTGGCTTTAAGCGGGGTCACCGCCCGGGAAATGAAAAATTTTCAGCACAGAAAGCGAAAATAAACAGCATACAAAAAAAGCAGGCCTGCGAACTTCCGTCCTGACCGGTACAGTTTTTGTCCGCATACCTGCTTTTTATTTTATCGTTTTTATGTTACCGAAGCTGGAACACATGGTGCTGGTTCTCAAAACAGATCTTTGTTCCCAGTTTAAAACTCTGGGCCCTGCCCATAGGCAGTCTGGTTCCATCCATCAAAAAGGTTCCGTTGGTAGAATAATCAATGACATAGTACACATTGTCCGCCTGGCTGTACTGGATCTTGCAGTGTCTTCTGCTGATCCTTGGATCGTGGAACACAATGTTGCAAAGATCCGGTCTGGTTCCAAGCACCACCTCTTCTTCCGGATCCAAGGCAAACATTTTTCCCTCATATTCTCCTGCCAGTACATAAATTCCGTGGCGCACCGACTGTTTCGGAGGCTGTTGTTTTTCTCTCTCCGGTGCCGGCGGCACCTTTTCCTTCTTCGTTTCTTTTTCCGGTGCCGTCTCTCTCTCTCCACCTTCCTGCCGCTTCTGTTTCATAGCTCCTGCTCCCAGAAGCGGAATGGTCAGCATCACGCCATAGTAGGCGATACTTAACCAAACATTCATGATCCCGATGGCATTTAATACCATACCGGCACACAGATGCAGTATAGCAAAGCAAATTCCTGCTGCCTCATACAGTGCATAGATCAGCGTATCCTCTCTCCTTGGTGCCCGCAGTAAAAGCGCCCCATGAACATAGATAAAGATAAATCCAAAGATCAGCACTAACGCCGCTATGATCACAGCACTGATCAGCACCATCCCCAGATCACCAAACATAACACTGGCTGCCCCACTTAGGATCCATCCTAAAATCGCACCTCCTGCAGCAATCGCATATAAAAAGGCGAGGAAATAATAGAAAACAGAAGTTGTCTTACATAATTTCATTGATACTTTCCTTTCTACAGGAACCAGGTTCCCTCTTTTTCTCGAATCACACTACTTTTGTAGAACTCAGTAAAAACGGCAATCATATCTGCCACATCCTGACAGCCCGCCGTCTCTACGGCACTGTGCATGGAAAGCTGCGGAAGCCCCACATCCACCATGGGGATGCTGACCTGATGGCTGAGCAGATTTCCCAGTGTGCTTCCGCCAGGTATATCGGCACGATTGGCAAAAGGCTGCACCGATACGCCTGCTTTTTTACAAAGTTCCAAAAAAACAGCGGCCGTCATGGCTGTCGTCGTATATTTCTGGCTTGCATTATATTTTACCACAACTCCCCCGTTCAGATAAACAGGAAATTGCGGATCGCTTTTATCTCCCAGATTTGGATGGGTGGCATGGGCATTGTCAGCACTGATGAGAAGGCTGGCGGCTCTGACGCTTCTTGCTTTTTCCTTCGTCTCAAAGAGAGCATCTTCGATCCGGTTCATCACCTCCGGAAGAAAATCCGATAAAGCCCCTTGTCTTGTGCCGCTTCCTACTTCTTCGTTGTCAAACACGCACCATACATTCACAAACTCTCCTGATACCGGCGCCTGTAAAAAACTTTCCAGTGAAGTGTACACGCAGCCCAGATCATCAATCCGGGGTGCCATATAAAATTCACCGTTATTTCCCAGTTTCACCGCCTTTTGCCTCACTGTAAGGAAAAGATCCTGGTCTAATATCTCTTCTCCCTCCCGGCAGAAACTCATATCCTTGACCACCTGTTCCAGGGAACTTTCTTCCCCTCCCAACAGTGGCTGCAGATCCACCTGCGGGTTATATTTATATCCATGATTGATCTCCCGGTTAAAATGAATGGCAAGATTTGGGATCACACAGAGATCTTTGTCGGCGTACACCAGACGGCTGGTAAGGCAGTTATCTTTCTTTACGATGACTCTTCCCGCTACAGAAAGAGGCCGGTCCAGCCAGGAAGAATAGATCATGCCGCCATATCCTTCCACTTCTGCCTTTGTATATCCTTTTACGCCGGCGGTCTGTTTTTTGACCCGGAAGGTAGGGGAATCACTGTGGCTGGCGATCATATGATACGCTCTGGGGGTTCCCTCCGGTATGCAAAATCCTATGATACCCGACTGGTTTCTGGTAACGAAATACTTTTCCCCCGGTTCCAGATGCCATTCTTCGCACTCATTCAGCGGGATAAATCCCTGTTTTTCCAATTCTTTTTCTGACTGTGCCACTACATGATAGGGACTGACGCCTCCATCCAGAAATTCAAAATACTCCACCTTCACATCTCCTTTTTTACATATTCAAAAACGGCGGGATATATGCTTTTACGGCAATTCCCTCTTCTGTATACTCTTCCGATTCCAGTTTTCCATGCTGTCTTATCTGCTGGATCTTTCCTGCTTCCTCATAGGAAAATACCTTTTCCAGATAAATCATGCCCTCGTTTAGTATTTCTTCTGTTTTTTCCAGCAGAGTGTCTAATCCCTTTTTTTCTCTGGCCGAAATATATACGGTTTGATCGCTGTGAGGGTCTTTATAAACCGTCTGGTCATCCTCCTGGATCCGGTCTATTTTATTAAAGGCTGTCAACACCTTCTTGTCCCCGATCTCCAGTTCCCGCAGGGTATCATACACCACTTCCATCTGCATTTCATAATGTTCATTGGACACATCTACCACATGCAGGATCATGTCGGCGTACTTGGCCTCTTCCAAGGTGGAACGAAAAGCGCGGATCAACGGGTGGGGCAGTTTACTGATAAATCCAACCGTATCGGTAAACAAGATCTTCTGTCCGTTTTCCAGTTCCAGTCCTCTGGTGGTAGGATCCAGGGTGGCAAACAATTTGTCCTCGGATAAAATACCGGCGTCTGTCAGGGCATTTAAAAGGGTGGACTTTCCCGCATTGGTATACCCAACGATAGCCACGGTGGGTGTGTGGTTCCTGCTTCGCTGCTTGCGCATGGTGTCCCGGTTTTGCACCACCTCTTTCAACTGCCTGTTCAGCCAGGCAATGCGGTCTTTAATAAGACGACGGTCCATCTCCAGTTTTTTCTCACCGGGACCTCTTGTACCGATACCACCTCCCAGACGGGACATAGCAGTTCCCAATCCCATCAGACGGGACGACCGGTACCTTAACTGTGCCAGCTCTACCTGGAGCTTTCCCTCGCTTGTTTTGGCGTGGGCCGCAAAAATATCCAGGATCATAACCGTCCGGTCGATCACTTTCACATCCAGTTCCCGGCCGAGATTGGTGATCTGGGCCGGAGACAGTTCATCATCACACACGATGGTATCTGCCTGCTGCTGCCATACCAGATCCCGCAGTTCTTCTATTTTTCCTTTTCCAATATAGGTGCCCGGGTGAAAGGCATCTCGCTTCTGCACCACCCGGCCTACCGTAACAGCCCCTGCTGTTTCAGCCAGTTCCTCCAGCTCATCCAGAGAAATATCTACTGCTGTAGAATCGCTGTTTTCTGACAGATCTACTGCCACTAATATGACTCGTTCCTTTTCCTTTGCTGTGTCATACACTTTCGCCATATCTGCCTCCCGTCATTCATTTACCCTCAGGGTAATCTCTCCGGTCCTAAGGACTTTTTCTTCTCCATCCACTAGAACCACCAGGCCTCCATCTTCATCAATGTCCACCGCTTTTCCGTACTGCCACTGTCCTTCTTCTTCCGGCACATTGGCATATCCTGTGGAAAAACGCACTTCTTTTCCCAGTACATTGGACCACTTTTTATAATCTTCCATAAATGTTTTCTGGGAAAGACCTTCATACAGCCGGTACAATTCATTGGCGATCTCTGCCACCAAAACATTCCTTGGTACGTTTTTTTCTCCTTCACATACCACACCGGCTGTCTGGCGGATTTCTTCCGGGAAGCCCCCTTCCGGCTCCCGGTAATTGATACCAATTCCTACCACTACCGTATCAATGCCTCCTGACTCAAAGTCCGACACCGCTTCTGTCAGGATACCACATATTTTCCTGCCGCGGAGATATACATCATTTACCCATTTGATCTGGGGCTGTTCTCCCAGCGTTTTTCGGATGGCCCGGCACACGGCCACGGCTGCTGCCGTTGTGATCAGCACCACATTGGATGCATTTTCCCCTGTTGGCCGGAACAACACACTCATATAGATACCGGCACGGTCCGGAGAATAAAAACCCCGGCCTTTTCTTCCCTTGCCTGCCGTCTGGTGTTCCGCCAGCACCAGCAGGCCATGTCCGGCGCCTTCCAACGCCCGCCGTTTTACCTCCTGGTTGGTGGAGTCTGTTTCTTTCAACACAACCACCGGGTAGTCCTTATAGCAGGGTTCCAGGGAAAGTTTTATCCCCGCCTCAGACAACACATCGCTGTCGTCTAACAGACGGTATCCCCGGTTGCTTGCTGCATGGATCTCATATCCCTCTTCTTCCAGATTTTTTACTGCTTTCCACACTGCCGTACGGCTTACCTGCAAAAGATCTGCGATCTGCTGTCCTGACAGATCTTCACTTCTGTGTGCCTCCAGCAATGCTAACACTTCTTCTTTTACACTCATTCTTCTACCTTCTGTCTCATGATCCAATGAGGTTCTGCCTCTGTGTCAAGTTCCATTGTGATCGGCTCTCCCGGATGCGGACAACTGTCTGTCTCCTCCCCGTACTGGTTCCACATATGAAGCACTTTTGCCTGTCTGTTTTCTCCCGATGGCACCATCAGTTCAATGATGTCACCTGTCATAAATTTATTTTTCTGGAAGAAATGAACTTTTCCCTGTTCATCTACCTGATCGATCAGGCCCAGATAGTTGTATTCTTTCCGGTATGTGTTACTGTCATAAATCTGCGTTTCATGGGTTGGCTTGCCAAAGAAAAAACCGGTGGTAAACTGTCTGTAGGTACACTTTGCGATCTCTTCTTTGTAATACGGGATCCGGCTTTTATACAACTCTTCACTTTCCATATAGTCAGACAACGCCTGGCTGTAGGTTCTGGCTACCACTGCCACATACAAAGCCGTCTTCATGCGGCCTTCGATCTTGAAACTATCCACACCGGCCTGTACCAGTTCCGGTATATGTTCGATCATGCAAAGATCTTTGGAATTAAAAATATAGGTTCCTCTCTCATTTTCTTCTACCGGCAGATATTCTCCCGGTCTGGTCTCTTCCACCAGATGATACCGCCACCGGCATGGATGCGTACAGGCTCCCTGATTCGCATCTCTTCCTGTAAAATAGTTGCTGAGAAGGCATCTTCCGGAATAGGAAATGCACATGGCACCATGGACAAAGGTCTCAATCTCCAAGTCCTCCGGTATATTCTTATCGATCTCTGCGATCTCCTGGATGGACAACTCTCTGGCTGTCACAACCCGGGTAGCCCCCTGCTTTTTCCAAAACTGGAATGTGCGGTAATTTACATTGTTGGCCTGGGTGCTGATGTGTATATCAATCTCCGGGCATATCTCTCTTGCAATGGTAAAAACACCGGGATCGGATATGATCAGCGCATCCGGATGGATTGTTTTTAACTCTTTAAAATACTGCTCCACTCCGTCTAAGTCTCCGTCGTGGGCGGTGATGTTTGCTGTCACATACACCTTTTTCCCTTTTTCATGGGCGAACTCAATGCCCTCTTTCATGTCCTCCATGGAAAAATTCTTGGCTTTTGCCCGCAGTCCATAGGCCTCTCCGCCGATGTATACAGCATCCGCTCCATATTCGATGGCCGTTTTTAACACTTCCAAACTGCTGGCCGGTGCCAGGATTTCAGGTCGTTTCATCTTTCTTCCTCCATTTAACACAATTTCGTCGATATCGTCATGCCATCCCCTAAAGGCAGGCAGATCGTGTCCAGTTCCGGCATCTCTTTCAATGCCTGCAGATACTCTCTCATTCTTCCGTGAATCGTACGGTCTCTCCTTGTCACTCCATACCGGGATTCCAGAATATCTCCTTCATGCAGTATATTATCCGTCACAAGCACGCCTCCGCAAGTCAAAAGTTTCATGATCCAGGGAAGGAAATTCAGGTACTGCCCTTTGGCTGCATCCATAAAAATAAAATCATACTGTTTTCCTGCTTCTGCCAGTTCTTTCAGCACCTCTGACGCATCCCCTTCTAATAAAGTGATCTGCTTTTCTTTGTCATATCTGGCAATGTTTTCTCTTGCTTTTACCAGGCGCATCTCCACTTTTTCTACAGTTGTAAGCCTGCTTGTTCTCGGCATA
>JAXDTV010000066.1:0-36962 GCA_034089785.1 Eubacterium sp. | reverse complement strand
AACTACAGGCGGAGCCATTTTTTATGCCGATGAACAATGTAATATCTACTACCGCCTAAATGGAAAAGAGCATGTTTTCATCTCTTCACAACAGATGGCACAGTGTACGGAAGATGCTCTTGGCGAAGGCGCGAACTGCCTGGTGGGCGAACTGCCTGTCATTGTGAAAGCCTGGCGCAAGAAAAACCGTATCTACTTTTACTGTTATGTAGATGTAGAAGAAAATATCATCTTCAGAAGCTATTACATTGTCAGCCAAAAAACAAACGGCGATGGATTTGACTATGAGTACCAAAAGACAGATCAGGTCATTATATGATCCCTGCAAAAGCAGATTTCAACTCCGATCTCCGTCTTGCAGTTTTTCCCCCTTTTTGATATAATTAAATATCAAATTAAATACATGTTTGACGGAATATACTACTTTCCGGAAAGGAGTTCTCATGAAAGATAAAAGAATCGTTGTTGCTCTTGGAAGAAATGCTTTTGGCGAAACATTTCCTGAGCAGAAAAAAAATGTAAAAAAAGCAGCTGAGGCTATCGCTGATCTGGTTGAGCAGAAATATCAGGTTGTTATCACTCATTCAAACGGCCCTCAGGTGGGTATGATCCAGACTGCCATGACTGAATTTGCCCGTCTGGACAGCCGCTACACCGTGGCTCCTATGTCACTGTGTGGTGCCATGAGCCAGGGGTATATCGGATATGATCTTCAGAATGCCATTCGTACCGAACTGTTAAACCGTGGTATCTTCAAACCGGTTTCCACTGTGATCACCCAGGTTCGTGTAGATCCATTTGACAAAGCATTCAATCATCCTACCAAGGTGATCGGAAGGACCATGTCCAAAGAAGAGGCGGAAGCAGAAGAAGAAAAAGGAAACTATGTAGTGGCAGAAGGTGACGGTTACCGCCGTATCATCGCTTCTCCACAGCCGGTAGATATTTATGAAATTGATGCCATCACCGCTTTGCTGGATGCCGGACAGTTAGTCATTGCTGCCGGTGGCGGTGGTATTCCGGTTATGGAACAGGGCACCACACTGAAAGGTGCCAGTGCCGTTATTGAAAAAGACTACACAGCAGCCAAACTGGCAGATATGGTAGATGCATCCCACTTGATGATCCTCACTGCCAGAGAATACATGACTACCAAGGATACCGATGAAAAACTGGAAAAAATCTCTGTTTCTGACGCCATTAAATTGATGGATGAAGGAAACTTTGATCCTATCACCACACTTCCAAAAGTAGATGCCTGCGTTTCTTTCGTATCTTCCGGAGAAGGCAGAACTGCTATCATTACCAAACTGGAAGAGGCTTATCAGGGAATCAAAGAGCGGATCGGTACGATTATCAAGTAAATCATTCTTATAAGACAAAACAACCAAAAAGAAGTCCATTGGCGAAAACCAACGGACTTCTTTTTTATTTATTTCTCCAGACCCCTTTTTTGTAATAATAAATAGACAATCCTGTGGACAATACCCATCCCACCGGCCAGGCAAGCCAGATTCCTATACTGCCCCAGATTCTTGAGAACACAAAGGCCAAAATCACACGCAGGATCAGATCTGAAAAGGTGGATACCATAAAACTGCGGATGGCACTGCCGCCTCTGAGCAGTCCATCGGCAATCAACTTAATGGAAATAGCAAAGTAAAAAGGTGATAAGATCCTAAGATATAAAACACCGGTTTTCATTGCTTCCCCGGATGTATTCTGTAAAAATAACGACATGGCCCATTTTCCTGTGACAAAATATCCCAGTACAAAGAACACACCGATACAGACCGCCATCAAAATGCCGGAGTGAAATCCCTTTTCCACCCGCTCTTCATTACCTGCTCCCAGATTCTGGGCTGTAAAATTGGATACACCATTCCCCAGTGTTGAAAATGAAGTAATGGCAAAATTGTTCAACTTCACAGCGGCCGAATATCCGGCCAGTACACCGGATCCGAAACTATTGACCAGTCCCTGGATAAACAGATTTCCTACCGACACAAAACTCTGCTGTAAAATACTTGGTATGGCAATGAACGCAATCTTTCCCAGCATGGATTTGGAAAACAAGGCAATTTTTCCTCCCTGAGTGTCTATGGAGGCCACTCTTTTCCGCAAAGTAATAAGTGCCAGTACGCAGGCGATCCCCTGTGCAATAAAAGTAGCCCAGGCAACTCCTGCCACGCCCCAGTGGAAAGAAATCACAAATAATAGATCCAGCAAAATATTTCCGATGGAAGATCCGATCAAAAAGATCAGCGGCGTCCTGGAATCTCCCAGGGATGTAAACACGCCGGTAGCCACATTGTATAAAAACAAAAATACAAGTCCGGCAATGTAAATATTTAAGTACAATTTTCCCTGGTCAAAAATATTGTCCGGCGTGTTCATGGCACGGAGCAACGGACCGGAAACGGCCAGTCCTACCCCTGTCAGCAAGATCGACAACACCAAAGATGCAAGGATCGTCGTTGAGACAGCTGTCTTCATCTTGCGCATCCATCCCCCGCCAAAATACCGGGAGATAACAACCGAACATCCTACATTGCTGCCTACCGCTATAGCCATAAAAATCATAGTGACTGGATAAGACGCCCCCACCGCAGCCAATGCCTCTTCCCCGGCAAATTTCCCGGCGATGGCACTGTCTGCCATATTATAAAACTGCTGAAATACAACACTGATAAACATAGGAAGTGTAAACTTCCATAACACAGAATTTACCTTTCCTTCTGTCAGATTGGTAACCATTTTTACTTACGCCTCTTTCACTCTTTAATTTTGCTTCCTTACAATCTTATACTCATCATCGGACTGGTAAAAAGGACAGGTCTGATAGGAAGAACTTAAGAAACGAGCCATTTCATCTTCATCCAGATTCACTTCACATTCTCCATATCCGTCCTCGTCCAGCACATAAAATGCACAAAACTCGCAGTTTGTAACCATCTTTACACCCCCCATATCCGAGAATAAGCAGGATTTAAAACACCCATATCCATCAATTTATGAAGTCCTGTATACCGCAGGGATTTTACCGTATCTTCCGTTATACTGCCAAGGCCCGTCTCCTGTCCGGAAAGGGGCAGGATAGCTTGCCTGCGCAGTGCCAGACGGCATTGCAGTTCTCCATTTAACACTTCCTGCCCCTGTCTGGTAATATCAAATTCATCCAGTGCATAGGTCAGGGAACTTCCCCTCAACATATCTTTTACCTGTCCGCTTCCCTGAAATTTATACTCTTTGTTCCAGTTACCGGATAGGACAATGCTCCGCTCTACCGGGTCATATGTCTGTTTCAGATAAAAACTTTTGTGGCCTTCTCCCCATGGAAAAGATACAGATACAGACTGCTTATAAGTATCTTTGTGGCTTTCTTTTTGCACATAACGGACAGCCACCTTTCCATCTGTTCCTGTCACCGTGATGGATTTTGTATTATTTTCTTTCTTGTCCGTAAACTTTATCTGTACCGATCCTTTTTCTCCCCAGGAAATACGGACAGACTTTAGCACGCCCTCTTTGCTTGTCATTTTCACGATGAGAGGTTCTTTTTTCTGGATCCCTGACTGGAACCACTGCTTTACCTTGCTTTCAATATCGTATGCAGGATCTTTGTGACTGGCGTTTACCAGGGAAACAAATTCCGTTTGTCCTTCTAAAAACTGAAGCAGATCCTCCGACAAAGTCTCTACCCCGTCCGGATCCAGCGTCAGTTTATATTTTTCGCCTTTTGTACTGCTGGATTTTTCAAAATGAAGTTCATCCTCTACACCGGATGCGTTTTCTGTCACATATGTTCCCAGATCTGTCAGAAAAGACGCCGCATAAGTCCAGTTCATCCGCTGGATACGCAGGCTGTCTGATTCTTCCGTAAACACTGTGTCCGGCATGCACTCCGGCAGGGCATAAGACACCTCGTCCTTCTGGGCATACATTTCACCGCTGATCAGATTTTTTCCATTTTGCAGCACCACAGTACCCCGGCATTTTTTATTTGCCACGTCCGTCTGCACATTGGATGTTAAGGACAGACTCTGTGAAATCACGGTTCCCTCTTTGTAGGCCGCCGGGATCCACTCCTTAATAAGATCAGAAGAAGATACCTGACTGAGACGGACATTTGCTTCACTCTGCCCTGCCAGGCAGCTTGTCAGAAGCTCTTTCACTCCCAGAGTCTCGTCAAACTTGGAACTGGCCAGTTTGTCCGGAAGCTGCTGTAAAAGATTGACCGCCTCTACCTTGGGGTCCCGCACCTTTCTTTTTACATAGATTCCTGCCACCGCGATGGCCGCCACTGCGACCACAGCTGCCCCTATCACAAGAATTTTCCGTTTGTTCATTGTTCTATCCTTTCATCATCCTGTTACTCATTATCTTATTTACCACCTTAATGGATATCCACGCCATGCAGGTGCCAAGCACCATTCCTGCCAGCACATCCGTAGCATAATGTACGAAAAAGTACAGTCTGGATACGGCAATCAGTACCGCTGTCACATAGGCCGCTATGCCCCATCTGCGGTTCCATGAAAAAATACAGGCCGCCCCGGCAAAGGATGCCGTTGTGTGTCCGGATGGGAAGGAGAAATCCCTGGGGATTGCGATGAGCATTTCCAGATCCTCCCGTCTCCAGCAGGGTCTTGGTCTGGCCACCAGGTTCTTCAGTGCCACATTGCAGCTTAAGAGACACAAAACAAGAGCTCCTGCCAGAATAATCCCTGCTTTTCTTGTTTTCTTAAAAAGCAGCAGCAACACGGCTGCCAGGATCCAGACAGCCCCACCTTCTCCTATGGTGGTAAAAAATTTCATAATAACCGTAAGCACTGGATTATGTAACGGTTGAAACAATTCAATCGTGCCAGCATCCAACCATTCTATCATTTTTTCTTCTTTGCCTTTCTGACTGTAACTTTACATACTTTTTTCTTCTTGCCATAATAAGCGGTAATCTTTACTTTTCCCGCTTTTTTACGGGCTTTTACAACGCCTTTTTTATTGACTGTAGCAATCTTTTTGTTGGAAGATTTAAAACGTATCTTTCCCTGCACACGGGATGGCCACACGCCACGGACGGAAAGTTTGAATTTCTTTCCGGTTTTTAATTTCTTTTTCGTCCTGCTCAGGCGGAAAGAAGTGATCTCCGCCAGATAATTTTTTACCTCTTTCTGCGTCACATCCCGGTACAAAGAGGAATAATCAAACAGTACATAGCCTTCTGTATTTCCTTTACGGATCTCTTTGATCATATCCGCCAGATTGTGGGAGGAACTAAGCCAGCCCGGATCCAGTTTCAGTTTTCCCCCGGCCCGCTCCAGTGCCAGACCGATATACATCGGGATGTCCCGTTTGTTCATCTGACGCCACTGAGCCAGTTTCTTTGAAAAATAAGCGGTCTTTTTACCATTTTCCAAATACTGGTTGGTCCAGTATATCTGGGGGATGATATAGTCCACATAACCCGGATTGGACAGCCATGTCTCCACATCCGCTCCAATCTGGTGGCAGTAAGTCGGATTTCCCGCCGGACTGATACCGAATAACAGGCGGCTGCTTTTTGCTTTCACCGTGCTGTGGACCTTTCGCACCATTTTATTGACAGCAGACATCTTTTCTGCCTTTGACAGTTTCTTATATTTTTTCTCATTGTTCGGGTAAAAATAATCATCAAAATGTATTCCATCCACTTTGTATTTGTTTATGATCTCTTTTACCTGTCTTACGATCCGGTCAGTAGTGGCATCCTCTGCCGGATCCAGCACTTTCTTGAAAGTCACACGGTACGGGTTCATCCAAGCGTGGAATTTCAACCCATAACGGTGGGCTGTCTCGATCAATATTTTCAGCGGATCATAGGAAGGTGCTCCCTTTCCTTTTGTAAAACGTTCACTCCATCCTACCACTTTGGAAGGATAGATGGCATCGTCAAAAGAGCGTACATGAAAATACACCGTATTACATCCATTGGCTCTGACTTTGGCAAATACATTAGCCGCATTGGCTCTGAACTGGCTTTCGCTCATCGTTCCTACCAAGCCCAGATCCTCATATTCAAAGGCTGAGATCCAGACACCTCTGGTAGAAAGGGTGCCTGCCTGGGCTTTCGTATTATTTCCTGCCCCTGCTGCCACACAAAACAAAACCACTGCTATCCACAGAATCCATTTTCTTTTCAATCTTCTCACTCCTAATTCTTTGATCTTATTTCCATTGAGACATATACAGTTCTTTGTAAAAACCGCCTTTTGCCAGCAGTTCCTCATGATTTCCCTGCTCTAAAACCACACCGTCTTTCATCACCAGTATTTTATCGGCCCGCAAGATCGTTGACAAACGATGGGCTACGACAAAACTGGTTCTTCCCTTCATCATGGTTTCAAAGGCTTCCTGGATCTTCATCTCTGTACGGGTATCAATGGAGGAAGTGGCCTCATCCAATATCAGCATCGGTGGAAGGCATAACATAACTCTGGCAATGCACAAAAGCTGCTTCTGACCGGCTGACAGGCTGCCGCCATCTTCTCCTAGTATTGTATCATATCCTTTTGGCAATTTTTTGATAAATGCGTGGGCATGACTGTCTTTTGCCGCCTGTATGATCTCTTCTCTGGCAGCATCCGGCCGTCCCATGGCGATATTTTCCGCCACACTTCCACGCTTCAGCCAGGTCTCCTGCAGTACCATTCCATAATTTTTCCGAAGGCTCTCTCTGGTCACATTCTTGTATTCCTTACCGGAAATCACGATTTTTCCCCTATCTACATCATAAAAACGCATCAACAAGTTGATCAGTGTGGTCTTGCCGCAGCCTGTCGGTCCTACGATAGCGATCCTCTGGCCCGGTTTTACATCCAGATTAAAATCTTCGATGAGTTTTTTCTTTGGATCATAGGAAAAACATACATCCTGCAAAGATATACTTCCGTCCACTTCATCCAGTGTTTCCACCGCTTCTTCCACTTCTCCCGGCTCTTCGATCAGTTCCAGAAGCCGCCCTGCACAGGCAATAGCATTCTGCAGCTCTGTCACCACGCCGGAGATCTCATTAAATGGTTTTGTATACTGGTTTGCGTAACTTAAGAAACAGGAAAGTTTACCTACTGTAATGCCTCCGTGAATGGCGTAAATCGAACCAAACACTCCTACCGCCGCATACACCAGACTGTTAATAAACCGGGTAGACGGATTGGTGATGGAGGAGAAAAAGATTCCCTTCAGAGAACATGTTTGAAGGCGGGTGTTGATCTCATCAAACTGTTTTAATACCTGTTTTTCTCTTCCATACGCCTGCACTGTTTTCTGATTTCCAATCATTTCTTCAATCAAGGCAGTCTGCTCGCCTCTTGTCTCAGACTGGATCTGGAACATATGATAGGTTCTTTTGGCGATAAAACTTGCCACAAATAAGGACAGCGGCGTGATCAGCACAACGACGACAGCAATGGGAACACTGACACTGAGCATAAAACCCAGGGTGCCAAGGATTGTGATCACACCGGTAAAAAGCTGTGTAAATCCCATCAACAGTCCATCGGAAAACTGATCTGCGTCCGCAATGACCCGGCTTACCACTTCTCCATAAGAATGGCTGTCAATGTAGCGCAGCGGCAACTTTTCAATCTTGGCAAAAGCATCCTCTCGTATTTCTTTTACCACACCAAAGGAAATTTTATTATTACATACATTTATAACCCACTGCATTACCATAGTTGCCCCGATAAGCAGTGCAATTTCTTTGCAGATGCCAAGGATAGCATCAAAATCCACCTGGCCTTTTGCCACGATATAATCTACCGCATCTCCTGTCAGGATCGGAATGTACAAAGTAGCCGCCACCGTTCCCAGTGCCAGCACAATGGATAAAATAAGATACAGCCAGTAATGCTTGATATAGCGAAGAACTTTTCTCAAAATCTCTCTCTGACTCACTTCAATTCCTCCTTTCCATACTGGGATTCATAAATCTCACGATAGATCTCACAGGACTGTAAAAGCTGTTCATGATTGCCGGCTCCTACTACTTTTCCATCGTCTAATACAAGGATCTGGTCTGCTCCCCGCACAGAAGCCGCACGCTGTGACACGATAAATACCGTCACCTCCGATGCCATCTGTGAAATAGCCTGACGGAGTCTTGCATCCGTTGCATAATCCAATGCAGAAGAACTGTCGTCCATGATCAAAATTTCCGGTTTTCTTACCAGTGCTCTGGCAATGGATAACCTCTGTTTTTGTCCACCGGAGAAGTTTCGTCCATCCTGCTCCACCGGTTCATCCAGCTGTCCGTCTTTTCCCCGGACCACTTCCTCAGCCTGGGCGATCCGGAGTGCCTCCCATAACTCTTCCTCTGTGGCATCTTCTTTTCCCCACAGCAGGTTGGAGCGGATGGTTCCTTTAAACAGCACCGATTTTTGCTGGACCACTGCCACCATAGAGCGGAGTGTTTCCAGATCATACTGCGCCACCGGCTTTCCTTTTACAGTCAACGAACCGCCTGTTATATCATAAAACCGCGGGATCAAATGAACCAGTGAACTTTTACCGGAACCGGTTCCGCCTATGATCCCCACTGTCTCTCCTTTTTTCACATGAAGGTTAATGTCTGTCAGAGACGGCTCCATGCTCTCGGGATAAGTAAGATCTACATGGTCAAAGGATACTTCATACTCTCCTGCCTCATCTGACTCTTGTTTTTCTTCCTGTGCGGTAAGCCCCGGCTCAATCTCAAAGATATTCCAGATACGATTTCCGCAGGCCACCGACTTATTTACATTGATGATCAGGTTGGCCAGTTTTACCAGTTCCACCAGAATCTGTGACATATAATTGATCAGCGCTACTACCTGTCCCTGGGTAATGGCACCGCAGTCAACCCGGACACCGCCGATCCAGATCAGGGCAATGATTGCACCGTTGATAATGACAAAAGTCAGCGGATTCATTACGGCAGATATTTTTCCCACTACCATCTGCATATGATTCAGGAATTCATTTTCCTGATCAAATTTCTGTCTCTCCTCTTCCTGCTTATTAAAGGCTCTCAGCACTCTGGCACCGGTAAGGTTATCTCTGGTTCTTCCTAATACCAGATCCAGTGCATTCTGCACCTTCTTGTACAAAGGAATACTTACCAGCATCACTCCAAAGACAATAATGCAAAGAAGGGGAATTGCCACAACGAATACAAGGGCTGCTTTTACATCGATGGTGAAGGCCATGGCCATGGCTCCAAACACAATAAAGGGTGACCGCAAAAACAGTCGAAGAACCAGGTTCACACCATTCTGCACCTGGTTCACATCACTGGTCATGCGGGTGATCATCGTAGCTGTTCCCATCTGATCCAGTTTTTCAAACGAAAGTCTCTGGATATGGGCAAACAGATCATGCTTCAGATCCGTACAAAATCCAACCGCCGCTTTTGCCGCAAAATACTGGGCTGTCAGGGCTGCCGCCAGACCGACCAGTGCCAGCAGTACCAGCACCAGTCCCATATGCCACACCAGCGTCGTATTTTTTTGTATGATTCCATCATCAATAATGGATGCCATAACCAGAGGTACAAACAATTCAAAACTTGCCTCCAGCAGTTTAAAAAGGGGTGCCAGGATTGTTTCCTTTTTATACCCCTTTATATATTTCAGTAATTCTTTCATGTTTACCGTTTCTCCATTCTCTTACTTATTAACATCAAAGCCATATTCTTTCTGCATAAATTCATACAGCCGTCTGGCGGATCCATCGTCTGTATGGTCATGGCAAAGATGCTTCATCTCTTCCAATTCTTCTTTGTTCCAGTGTTTTTCAGGCTCACTGACAAACCCACATAACTGTTCAAAGGAATCAATGTAGAATCCTTTGATCTGTTGTCTCAGGTTATCAAACGGGCAGTAAAACTTTTCAAAAAATTCCTCTGCGTCCCCCATGGTAAGTCCCACTGGGCGGCCTGTCAGCAGAAAATCATAATAGATTGTAGAATAATCCGTCACCAGTGCTTCTGCCCCGGACACCATTTCATACAAAGTCACATCATGCTCTCTCAGCCAGGCATCATCTGCGATTTCAATGGCTGACATGGTCCGCTCTTCAAACAACTGAAGATTCTGTGCCGGGTGAGGGCGGAACAAAAGTTTTTTATGAGCATGTTCCAGTGTCTCGTTTAATGTCTCCAACTGCTCTGCCGTATATACTTCCGGCATACCAAAGGGAAGCTTGCTTTCCAGTTCTCCCTCAGACCGGTTCCGGTGCTGGCGGTAAGTAGGCATCCACACAATATAGTCTCCCCATTTTTTAGTTTTTTCACAACCTCTTACCAACACATCATTGCGGGGAAACCCAAGAGGCAGGAACTTTTCTTCCGGCATGCCTATGACTTTTTTATGTATCTCTCTCCAGATTTCTTTTTCCGAAGTCATCAGGTAGCGGTCCATCTCTCCCATAACTTCATAATTGCTGTAACTAAGAAGCAGTTTAAATGGCATACCATGGCTTGTATGTACCCGGATCTGCCCTTTTCTTCTTTTCTTTATAAAACTGTTGCAGTCCACAATATATCTGGAAGTATACAGCACCTTCAGCCGTTTCCAGTTTTCCCTGAACCCTTTCGGATCCAGGCGGAAAGTGTCTACGGACTCCGGAAGATCTTTTGTTACCGGTTCTCTTCCGTGAACAGCCCAGTGAATCTTCATCCTGTCATTGGTCCCCTGCTTCAGCAAGTACTCGTAAAAAGCACCCGTATTATCAGAAAAATCCGGGTGGCTCTCCAGAATGATATCATTCCGAAGAGGCAACACCCGGATCAAATTTGTTAAAATCTTTTTAACGATGTTTCCCATTCCGTCCTATATCTCCTGTCTGTGAAGTATATCACATATCAGTGCATTCAGCTCCGGCTTCAATTCATCAATGGTAACCGGCTCCTCATACAATATTACATTGTGACAGGTAGAGTTGATCAGTTCCACGATCATAAATAACATCAGATCCGGATTTCTGAATTTTCTGCCGGATTCTTCCAGCAGTCTGTAGTAGGCATCATAAAAACTCAGCCCCTCCATTTCATCTCCACCAGTTACAAGCATATCATGAAATACGCCCCAACTCAAGTTTTTCGATATAAAACGCATCAATATTTTGTTTTCCTGTAGTTTATCTATTACCCGGTCGGCAATAAACAGTACCTTTTCTTCCAGGGTGGGAAGTTCTTCTTCCATCAATTCGATGGTGGCATTGTCAAATAACTGACTGGCCTGTTCCGTGATCAATTTGTCCCGGATATCGTACTTATCCTTAAAATACAGATAAAAGGTTCCCTTGGCCATATTCGCCTTGGATGCAATATCCGAAATGGATGTTTCCTTGATCCCCTTGGAAGTGAACAAGGAGAACGCTGCTACAAGCAGCGCTTCTCTCTTCTGTTTCTTTTTCTCTTCCAGTTTTTTACTCATTCTTAACCGCCTCAGTTTCAATGATGAACTTCACTTCGCCGTCCATCTTGTTGTTGATTCCACTAAAGCTCTTATAATCTTTACCTACATTGACAACTGCTTTGAAACGATCAATGGCTGTCTTAATGTCATCATTGTAAGTATCTGAAAGTTTCTTGATACCTTTGTCGTTAAATTTCTTGGTTCCTTCTGCCAGTTTGTCAGCACCCTTGGCAAGTTTTCCGCTGGCATCATCCAGTTTGATCACACCATTTACCAGTTTACCGGTGGCTTTGTTCAGGCTCTTGCTGCCTTTCTGCAGGCTCTTCATACCTTTGTTCAGTGTCTTGACTGTCTTTTTCATTGTCTTGCTTGCAGTCTTTAACTGTTTGGCTGACTTTTTGATCTTGCTGTTGTTTTTGTTCAGCTTTTCTGCTCCCTCTTTCATCTTCTTTACATTGCTTACAAGAGTTGGCATAGATTTGTTCAACTCAGAAGATGCACTGGTAAGAGAAGAAGAACTCTTTGACAATTCGCCCAGTCCGTCCATTACCGTTGCCACACCGGCAGATACCTGGTTGGCACCGGTCTGCAGTTTGCTGTCTTTTGCCGTTGCCGCTTTCAACTGCTGAATAGATTCTTTCTGTTTCTGTGTCACAACCTTTAATGTTTCAATGGCTGTCTTTACATCCGCACTGGTTGCCTCCAATGACTCCAGAGCTTTCAGAAGTTTTTCATTGTTGGCAAAGGATTTTTCCAATTCATCTAAGTTTGTGTTCAAAGTGGTGATACCGGAAGCCACGGAAGATGCTCCGTCTTTTAATGCGGTGATATTTTCTTTGGTTCCCATTTTATCAACAGCACCTGTATACTTTTTCACGCCATTGTCAAACTGTGTGATCTTGGCCGGCAGTGTTTCTACTGCTTTGTACAGCTGAATGGATCCATTGGCCAGAGTGGCTGCACCATTTACATACTGTACGGTTCCATCTGCAAACTGTGTCACACCATCTGCATAAGTGTTCACACCTTTTACCAGTTTAGGACCGTTCTTTGCCAGTGTGTTGATTCCACCGGTGAGTTTATTCACGCCGTCTTTCTGATAGGTCTTGATAGAAGAACGAAGATCTCCCATTTTATCTGAATAAGTCTGCATATTCTCTGCCAGAGAATCAGATCCGTCCACCAATTTTTCAGCCGCATCTGTCAGATCGTCCAATTTATCTTCCAAATCGTCCAGATCATCAATATCATCCAGATCAATATCATTCAAAAGGCTGGCACTTCCATAAGTGTAAGTGTTTTCCATGGTAAAATCTTTTGCATCTGCCTTAATGGTAAAATCACTGGTGATCTTATCTGAAAAATCTTTGCCAAGATCCAGACTGTCTGCCAGTCCCGGCATACCGATACCAACAACGATATTGTTGGAACCTTCATTGATCACACGGCCATTATCAATCTCTACATTGGAGAAATTGTCATTGCTCAGGATCATGGCGGTTACCATAACAAATGGTGTATAGATGGTCTCTTTTTTGCCCTGAATGGTCTTGGTCTGTTTGGAATTGTTTGTATACTGTACATGGATCTCAATCTTACCACTCTTGCCAGGCAGATCCTTGGCAGCAATTTCTTTGCCATCCAGTTTGTATGTGATTTTCATGCTGACCGGAAGATTCTTATCTGTTTTTCCCTGATAATAAATATCCTCTCCGGATGTGTTCCAGCTCATATCTGTTCCATTTTGTGAAAATGTCTCATTTCCCTTTACATTGCTGATGTCTGTAAGGGATGAACTATCCTTTAATGCTCCGGATACACTGCCGGAATTTTTCAGCCAGTCGGAAACCGTTATGCCTGTTATGCTTCCGTCTGCTCCTGCATTGACAAACACGGATTCCTGTTTGGAAACTTTTTCTGCGCTTACCACAGAACCATTACACAATACCATGCTGAGGACCAAAGCTCCTGAGAGAGCCACTCTGCCGATATTTTTCAAATTCTCCTTCATAATCGAACCTCCTTAATAATCAATTTTATTCATTCCGATTGTTGTCTTACAAATAGCTTTATCAAATACCGTCAACATAGCCGGCAGTATGAAAATAACAACGATTGTACTTATAATAGCACCTCTTGACAACAAAGTACAGATGGACTTGATCATATCAATATTGGATGATATGGTTACTCCGAAGGTAGAAGCAAACAAACTCATACCACTTATGATAATGGATTTGATAGATGTCTTGTGAGCGATGGAAATCGCTTCCTTCTTGCTCTTCTTACGCTCCAGACGCTCTTTCTGATAACGGCTGGTCATAAGGATGGCATAATCTACCGTTGCTCCTAACTGAATACTTCCTATGACGATACTTGCCACGAATGGAAGGGATTCTCCCGTGTAAAATGGAATACACATATTCAGGAAAATTGCAAATTCAATGACCGATACAAGGATGATCGGAATCAAAAGTGACTTAAATGTCAGCATGATAATGATAAAGATGGCAATGATGGAAACATAGTTTACACTTGCCAGATCCACATCCGTTACATCCTGTAAGTCTTTCATCAGTGGTGCTTCACCGATGATCATAGAATCTTTACTGTATTTCTTTACCAGTTTATTGATAGCATCAATCTGGGCATTTACTTCATCCGTTGCCGATTTATAATTGGAGCAGACAAATTCAATTTCATAATTGTCACTCTTGAGCATCTCTTTATACTTAGCCGGGATCATATTGTCCGGAATGGATGCTCCTACAAAGGATTCCATACCAAGAACCCACTTAACACCATCTACTTTTTCTACTGCATTGTTCAGTTCTGTCTTCTGCTTGCTGCTCATGCCGTTTTTCAAAAGAAGGATATGCATATTGTTCATATCAAACTTCTCCTGAAGCTTGTTATTGGCAACGGCGGAATCCAGATCCTGTGGAAGAGAACTGTCAATATTATAGTAAATATCGTAGTTCTTGTTTCCATAATAAGCCGGACCGATCAGTACCAAGAAGACTGCAATGGCAACCGGCCAGAGTTTTACGATCTTTCCGGATGCTTTATCCAGATTTGGGATCAGGTTCTTATGTGTAGTCTTGTCAATGGCTTTATCAAAGCAAAGGATCATAGCCGGCAGAAAAGTAATACATACGATTACACCAAAGATAACTCCCTTTGCCATAACCAGACCTAAATCCATACCCAGTTTGAAAGTCATGAAACAAAGTGCCGCAAATCCTGCGATGGTAGTAATGGAACTACTTGTTACGGACTTAAATGTGTTGGAGATCGCATGAGCCATAGCTCGTTGCTTATCTCCATCATACCGCACCTTATTGGCTTCGTAACTCTCCAGCAGGAAAATGGAATAATCCATGGTTACTCCCAACTGAAGGATCGCCGTCAGCGCCTGTGTGATATAAGAGATCTCACCAAAGATAACATTGGTTCCCAGGTTATAAATAATGGCGGTTCCGATTCCTGCCAGGAAGATAAATGGTGTTACCAGAGAATCCATGGCAAGTAACAAAACGATCAAGGATAAGATAGCAGCTACCGCTACATACAATGGCATCTCGGAAAGAGCCAGGTTCTTGATATCCGTTACGACACCGGACATACCACTGATATAAGCCTGCTTCTGCACAATGTTTCTCATCTGTGAAACTGCTTCCATGGTATCATCCGAAGATGTGGTGTTATCAAACAGTGCGATCATCATGGTAGCGTTTCCATTGAACAGTGCCTCCTGCAAGTCATCCGGAAGCATTTCCTTTGGTACGCTGATATCCAGCGCATCATCATACCAGAGAATCTTCTCTACATGATTTACTTTCTTTAACTTTTCTTTCAGTGCAACAACATCCTTGTTATCCATATCCTCCACTACGATCATGGAAAAAGCTCCCATTCCGAACTCATCCACCATCGTATCCTGACCGGATACGGTTTCCAGTGATTTTGGAAGATAACTAAGAACATCGTAATTGATCCTGGTGGATACATAACCGATGGTTGCCGGGATCAACAACAGTACTGCAGCAATAATGATAAAAATCTTGTGTTTAGCAACCCATTTGCCGAACTTAATTACCACAATATTTGCCTCCTTCACTTTATATTTTGATAAATTTTTTCAATAAATGAACACTGGTCATTTTTATCAAATGCATAGTACCACAAAAATGACCAACGGTCAACCTTTATTTCAAGATTAACAAAAAAAAATTTTTTACATACATATATACCATAAAGTTCTGCATGGAGGGACGAAATTTATGAATCGATGCCGTTGGCAGATAGGAGCGGATTATGCTTATCAAAAAGGGCTTACGGGACGGGGCGGATGTATTGCCATTTTAGACACCGGGATCTGTGCCCACCCGGATTTCAAGGGACGGATCGCCGGCTGGAAGGATTTTGTACACGGCCGCCCCTCCCCTTATGATGACTGTGGACACGGCACCCATGTAGCCGGGATCGCCGCAGGGGACGGTTCCATGTCCCAGGGAAAATTCCGGGGTGTAGCTCCCGGATGTAACCTGGTCGTCCTGAAAGTGCTGGATCGTCTCGGCAACGGCAGCATTGCCCAGTTATGCCGCAGTGTAGACTGGCTTTTGGCCAACCAGTACCGATACCGCATTCAGGTGGTAAATATTTCTCTGTGTTCCGGTCTTGGTAAACTCCATCCGGAGGATTCTCCCTTTGTAAAAAAGATCGAATCCCTCTGGGATGCCGGCATGGTGGTAGTGGCCGCTGCCGGAAATCAGGGTCCGGGATCGTATACCATCGGTGCTCCCGGAAATTCTCGTCGCATTATCACAGTTGGATCCAGAGATTCTTTTTTTTATACTCAGACAGCCAGTAAACATTTTTCCGGCGAAGGCCCCACTCATAACTGCATCTGCAAACCAGATCTCATTGCCCCGGGGGCCCGTATCACAAGCTGCCACAACGGTGTTAAACCTTATATTGCCCGAAGCGGTACCTCCATGTCTGCCCCTATGGTGTCCGGTGCCATTGCCCTGTGCCTGGAGGCCCACCCGGGAGAAACACCCAAAAAAATAAAGATCCGGCTGAAACAATCCAGCACGGACCTTCATCTTCCCCATTACCAGCAGGGCTGGGGCTTTCTTTCTATTCGTAATCTTTTATAAATGCCAGATATCCTGATTGTACTGAGCAATGGTTCGATCCGATGAGAAGAACCCTGCTTTACTGATATTTACCAGCATTTTCTTCGCCCAGGAAAGACTGTCTTCATAATCCCTATAAGTTCTTTCCTTGGTCTTTACATACTCTTTGTAATCCGGGAAAGTCATAAACCAGTCTTTATTCAATAATTCTTTGTACAGACGGGTTAGTTTTTCCTTGTCGCCATATTGCAGCATTTCTTTTCCTACGATAAAATCAACAGCCTGTTTCAAGTCGGAATCCTTTTCGTAATAATCCTTTGAACAGTAATCGCCTCTTTCGTACCTAGCGATCACGGTATCGCTGTCTTCTCCAAAGATGTAAATATTTTCATCGCCTACAAACTGATGGATCTCTACATTGGCACCATCCTCCGTTCCCAGTGTCACAGCACCATTTAACATAAATTTCATATTACCGGTTCCGCTGGCTTCCTTGGATGCCAGAGAGATCTGCTCTGAAATATCGCAGGCCGGGATCAGCATCTGGGCATTGGTCACATTGTAGTTTTCTACCATGACCACTTTCAGATAAGGAGAAACTTCCGGATCCTCTTCCGTGATCTTTTGCAGACACAAGATCAGATGGATAATATCCTTGGCGATGACATAAGCAGGTGCTGCCTTGGCACCAAACAAAAGCGTAATCGGCCTTTTCGGGATTTTTCCGCTTTTAATCTCCAGATATTTATGGATACCATACAACGCATTTAACTGCTGCCGTTTATACTCATGAAGTCTTTTTACCTGGATGTCAAAAATAGAATTGGTATCCAGAGTAAGTCCCTGGGTCTCACTAAGATACTCAGCCAGTCTTTCTTTGTTGTCTTTCTTGATCTGGATCAATTTTCTCAGTACCGTCTCATCCTCTTTGTAAGCCAGCAGTTTTTCCAGCTCTTTTGCATCTTTTTTGTAACCGTCACCGATAGTCTCCGTGAGAAAATCAGCCAGTGGATGATTGCAGTGAAGCAGCCATCTGCGGAATGTAATACCATTGGTCTTATTGTTAAATTTCTCCGGATAGATCTCATAAAAATCGTGAAGTTCACTGTTTTTCAATATTTCTGTGTGCAGATAAGCAACGCCGTTGACGCTGTGTCCATAATGCATATCCATCCGTGCCATGTGGATCCTGTCATCCTTATCGATGATCGCCACCTCTGGATTTTTGTAAGTCTTTTTCACTTTCTCATCCAGTTTTTTAATGATAGGCAGGATTGCCGGTGCTGCTTTTTCTATAAATGCCACCGGCCATTTTTCCAGTGCTTCTGCCAGAATGGTATGATTTGTATAAGCACAAGTCTTCGTTACAATGTCCACTGCCTTTTCAAATTCAATCCCCTCTTCCATCAACAGACGGATTAGTTCCGGGATCACCATAGACGGATGGGTATCATTGATCTGGACTGCTACATACTCTGGCAGATCATACAGACTGCTTCCCCGCTCTTTTGCTTCTTCCAGGATCAGCTGGGCACCGCAGCTTACCATAAAATACTGCTGGTACACACGGAGAAGTCTGCCCTCTTCGTCACTGTCATCCGGATACAAAAACAGGGTAAGATTTTTCTTAATATCGGTTTTATCAAAATCAATTCCTTTTTTCACAATGGACTCGTCCACCGAATCCAGGTCAAACAGGTGCAGTCTATTGCTGCCCTGTCCATAACCTGTTACCAGTATATCATACATAGACGCTGTCACATCCATGTCCCCAAAAGACACCTGAAATTTTCGTTTGCTTTTGATAAGCCAGCTGTTGTCTTTTTCGATCCATGGATTCGGTTCTTCTTCCTGGACACAATGTTCAAACTTCTGTTTAAAAAGTCCCAGATGATAATTTAATCCAATGCCGTCTCCAAATAATCCCAGACTGGCAATGGAATCCAGAAAGCATGCTGCCAGTCTGCCCAGGCCGCCGTTTCCAAGAGAAGGCTCCGGCTCTCGTTCCTCTAACTGAGCCAGACTCTTACCTGCTGCTTTTAATTCCCGGTCAATCTGGTCATAAATTCCCAGATTGATCAGGTTGTTGCTCAAAAGCTTTCCAATCAGAAATTCAGCTGAAATATAATATAACTTCTTCTTTCCGTGAATCTCATTTTGTCCTGCTTTTTCCTGAACCAGTTTTAAAAGTGCTACATAAGTCTCATCCAGGCTTAACTGCCTGAGGCTTTTACCATACTTTTCTTTTACAAAATTTTCCAGCATACACATACTCTCCTATTTTTTGTCCTTTTGTATCTTTACTGTGCCGTCGTTTTGTCAAATGTAAATTCAAACTGACGGGTTCCTGTGGTGATCACAATGTTGTAAACCGAATCTGTCACATCACCATTCTGTGCCACAATGTCATAACTTCCTGCAGGCACATTGATGGAATAATAACCATAACTGTTAGTCGTGGCCGTGTAGATCGTACCATCCCTTCTGTCCTTAACCGTTACAACAATTCCTGTCAACGGATGCTGATCGGTATCTTTTACAACACCTACGATTTTTTTAGCTGTCTCTACCGTCAGGGTAACCTGGATCTCTTTTTTCAGATTTGTATTGGCAGAATCCACTGCATACAAAGTGATCTTATAGGTTCCCTCTCTCACCGGTGTACCGGAAAAAGATCCGTCACTGTGAAGATTCAGTCCTTCCGGAAGGCTGGAAGCTGTATAACTGTACTTTCCACTTCCTCCACAGATACTAAAGGTCATAAAATCTTCATAGGCAGTACCCTGCACCATTTTTTTGTTCAGATCCAATGCCTGGATCGTATTCTTATCGCCCACAGCCACATAAACTGTCTTTTTAATAACCCGGTCTGTCTCATCGGTTGCCTGGATTACCAAAGCACCTGTTTCTGCCTGGGTATAAGTTCCTGTAAACGCTAACTGATTGCCATTCTGCTTCCATGTTACACCGGACACACTTCCTGTCACTGTGTAAGTAATATCTCCATAGCAGTATTCACTCAGGTCGATGGTTTTCTCAACCTTGTCTCCTGTTTCACCGGTCCAGTACTCTTCTGTCGGAGCTGTGGTATTGAGCATAACTGCCTGTGTTTCCTTTGTTTTTGTTCCGTTTCCCGGCAAAGCGGCGATATCAACTTTTACATAACTGTCTGCCGCAATGGTCGTATTTTCATCCAGGAAAATATCATAATTTTTGCCATCATAGTTGCGGATACGGCGGATGGTATATTTCTTTGTATATTTACCAAAGGAATACTTTTTACCTGTAATGACAAAATTAGTCTTGTTCAGATTGTTCATTTTGTTCAATCCAACACGGACACAGTCTTTTGCTACTACTTCCACACTGGAAAGATTCACTGTATCTTTGGATAATACTTTAATTTTGATCGTACCTTTGGTTCCGGATCCTTCTACTGACTTGGCTGTGATGGTAACCGTACCGCCTGCTACTCCTTTCACAACACCTTTGCTGCTGACAGTAGCAACCTTCTTATTAGAAGAACTCCATGTTACCTTTTTATAACTTCCTGTTGCCGGCAGGATCGTTGGTGTCACAGTAACAGACTCTCCTGCATAAATTTCTTTGGTAGACGCTGCTAATTTGATGGAGCTTACTTTTTTAACAACGGTAACTTTCATAGTTGCTTTTTTCTTTTTGTTTTTCTTAGATGTAACTGTGATCTTACAAGTACCGGCTTTCACACCTTTTACATAACCGCTGGCTGACACCGTAGCGATCTTTTTGTTGGATGATTTGTAAGTCACCTTTTTGTTGGCTGCCTTGTTAGGCTTTACCTTTACCGTAGTAGTCAGTTTGACTTTCTTTCCAACTGCTACATGAACACTGGTTCCATAGTTACTCTTTACTGTCACCTTCGACACTTTGACTTTTGTCTTGGCATCTGCCTGAACAGACGCTGCTGTTCCCATCAGTGTCACAGCGGACAACAATAATACTGCTTTGCAAAACTTCTTCATTTTCTCTTGACCTCCCAATTTTGCTTATTAAAATTTATATCCCAATATAGTCGCATGCTGCCAGGGCCGCTGCTGCTCCATCGGAAGCGGCCGTTGTCAGTTGTCGGACTTTTTTGGCTCTGCAGTCGCCTGCGGCGAAAATCCCCGGAGTCTTTGTCTTACAGTCTTCCCTTGCCAGAATATATCCTTTCGGATCCAGTTCCACCAAAGGAAGGAACCGCTCATTATCCGGCTCCTGTCCGATAGCCACAAAAAGACCATCCACCGACAGTTCCCGGTTTTCTCCGGTTTTTGTATCCTCCAGACAGATTCCCTGAAGGACTCCTTTACTTCGCAAGCCTATCACTTTTTTATTACAAAAAAAAGTCACATTGTCTTTCTTTCGCAATTCTTCTACCATCTTTTGTTCCCCCCGGAATGTATCTCTCCGGTGGATCAGGGCTACTTCCTTACAGTAGTTACTGAGAAACAGTGCATCCTCCAAGGCTGTATTGCCCCCGCCTGCTACGGCTACGTTCCGGTCTCTGAAAAACATACCATCACAGGTAGCACAGTAGGAAATACCGGCACCGATCAGTTTTTTCTCCTCCGGCAGCCCCAGTTCTCTGTTTTTGGCACCGGACGCCAGGATCACGGCTCTCGCCTGATAAACTTTTTCTTCTCCCTGTTTGTCTGCCACCACTTCTTTGACTTTGCCAAGATCTCTTATACTCTTTACCTTTTCCAGGGCAAACTCCACACCGGCCTCGGTTACCTGCCGGTACAATGAGGTGGCAAATTCATATCCGGAGATCTTTGGAATCCCCGGATAATTTACAATTTCTTTGGAGTTAATGATCTGTCCACCATAATTTTTCTGTTCCAGCACTTTCACTGTCTTTCCGGCTCGGACACCATAGAGTCCGGCTGTCAGTCCGGCTGTGCCGCCGCCTACTACAAGAATATCGATCATACGATCCTCCTTACAGAAGCTGTTCTATCTCTTCCTTACTGATCACTCCGATAGAACGGTTTGTCTCTTCTCCGTTTTTCATTACTACCAGAGTAGGAATGGACATAACTCTGAATTCCTGTGCTAAAAGAGGTACTTCATCGGTGTTTACCTTTACTACCTTGATATCCTCTCTTTCTTCTGCCAAAGCATCCACAACCGGTGAAAGCATCTGGCATGGACCGCACCAGCTGGCCCAGAAGTCCATAAGAACGGTTTTATCTGATTTTAATACTTCCTCTTCGTAATTCTGATTGGTAATATTTACAACTGCCATATTAAAAAACCTCCTGTCTTTGTGTTTTATTATTCTGCTTCTATCATTATAACAAATGTTTCCACATTATCAATGTCTTTATTCTTCTGCTTTAAACTCTGCCAGTTCCCGCTCCACTCTTTCGACATCCTGCTTCAGTCCCCTGGCAGACATAAGCCGGCAGCCGGCTCCCCGGATAATGATCTGTTCCAGTCCGTCTGAGGTTGCCACTACGATATCATACTTTTTCCCGTTTTCATGAGAAAACTTTTCTATATACTGGTCCGCTGTTTCGGCCTCTTTTGTGTAAACTACTGTAATATTGTGATACTGTATCGCCTCTGTGGCGTGGTTCTGCACCCGGTAGGCATCAAAAACAAGGATCAGATGGATTCCCTGATACCCCTGATAGTTACACAGAATGTCCATGAGTTTTCCTCTGGCCGAATCAATATTGTGGGCTGCCAGCTGTGCCAGTTCCTCCCATGCAAACAAAATATTGTATCCGTCAACCAGCATGAATTTTTCTTTTTTCTGGACAGGTCTCGCCGGTTTTTGCAGTCCTTCCGGCTTTTGTCTGACAGAACGAGTCCTCTTGGCCGATATGCCCTTGTGAGAGATAGGACTGCTTTTTCGATTTGCCGAAGAGGCCTGGGCAAGGATGGCGTCAATTTCATCCACTCCCAGCCAGATTTCTTCCCTCTGTGCTGTCTCTTGTGGCAGGATTTCTTCTTCCTTCTTTTTTTCTCCGGTTTCCACCGTCACATGGGCATGCTGCATAACCTCATCCCATGGTACATAGTATCCGGATCCATGAGCACAGAAAACAGACGAGGATGGATTTTCCACATCTCTCTCCGGATCATATCCTGTTTTTTCTATGATCTGATCCGGCTCTTTACAAGGGTAATACCCTGCCGGCACACAGGAAAATTTCCCCTGGCCTCTTGTATAGGCAGTTACTTCCCTGGCGTAATTGCGCATAGACGCTACCGGAGCTTCTCCCTGTATTTTTGTGATACCGGGCTTACTTTGATCCAGTTCAAAGGACGCCTGCATCTGTTCCAGATCTGTCATAGCCCGTCCCATCATTTCATCCGGCACTTCCAGCTGATAATGATAATAAGGCTCCAGTAATACCGATTCTGCCTGCATCAGGCCCTGGCGGATAGCACGATAAGTGGCCTGGCGGAAATCTCCTCCTTCTGTATGTTTCAGGTGAGCCCGTCCGCCAATCAGAGTTATTTTCACATCGGTGAGAGTGCTGCCGGTCAGAACTCCCTTATGATCTTTTTCCAAAATATGAGTAAAGATCAGCCTCTGCCAGTTCTTGTCCAGCATATCCTCACTGCACCGGCTCTCTACGGTAATGCCGCTGCCCGGTTCTCCCGGCTCCATAAAAAGGTGTACCTCTGCATAGTGGCGCAGGGGTTCAAAATGCCCTGCCCCATGGACTGCTGTTTTTATGGTCTCTTTGTAAACGATAGCACCTGTATCAAATCCGGTCTCGATTCCAAACCGCTGTTTGATCTCATGCTGTAATATCTCAATCTGGACATCCCCCATAACCTGAACCTGGATCTCCTGATTTTTGTCATCCCACACAATATGTAACTGAGGTTCCTCTTCCTCCAGCATGCGAAGTTTCGGAAGCATCACTGCCGGTGCCACTTCCTCCGGCAGAGCAACTCGATAGGTAAGTACCGGTTCCAGTACCGGCATCTGTCCATCTTCTTCCGTTCCCAGTCCTTCCCCGGCCCGCGTTTCTGTCAGTCCGGTCAGGGCGCAGACCATTCCTGCCTCTGCTTTCTGTACTGTTTTATATTTCTCGCCGGAATAAATACGGATCTCATTTACTTTCTGGCTCCATGTCTTATCCCTGTCAGAAATCTCTTCTCTGGCCTTTAGGGAGCCTCCTGTTATCCTTACATGGGTCAGCCGGTTTCCTTTTTCATCTCTTGTGATCTTGAAGACTCTTGCCCCGAACTCTTCTCCATACACGTTCCGGCTCACAGTCTGAGTCATCACTTCCAGCAGTTTTTCCACACCGTATCCCTGAAGGGCCGATCCGAAAAAGCAGGGAAACATCTTCCGCTCCCTCACAAGTCTCTGTATTGTTTCAAGAGAGATCTTCTCTTGTTCTAAAAACTGCTCCAATGCCTCTTCGTCACACAGGGCAATGCTTTCATACCGGCTCATATCATCTTCGGTATCAAAATCCACAATCCCCTCAGACAGTTCGGACCTTAGTTTTTCCAGAATTTCCTCTTTTTCTGCCCCGGGCTGGTCCATTTTATTCACAAAAATAAAGCAGGGAATCTCATGTTTTTTCAAAAGCTGCCACAAAGTCATCGTATGTCCCTGCACACCATCCAGCGCACTGATCACCAGGATTCCATAATCCAGCACCTGCGGTGTCCGCTCCATCTCTGCCGAAAAATCCACATGTCCCGGCGTATCTAACATGGTAAACCGTATATCCTTCTGATCAAATACCGCCTGCTTGGAAAAAATCGTGATCCCCCTGCTTTTTTCCAGTTCATATGTATCCAGAAAAGCATTTCCTTTGTCTACCCGTCCGGTGTGTTCAAGCACGCCGGCCCGGTGGAGCATTTCCTCTGACAGCGTGGTCTTTCCTGCATCCACATGGGCCAGCAGCCCGATACATATATTCTTTTTCCTGTTCTTTTCTTCTTCCAAAAAACTCCCTCGCTCTCGTTCTTTATGATACTACATGTACATCCATCTGCTTAAACGGTATTTCCAGACCTTTTTCTTCAAACAGTTTTTGGACCTCTCTCACTGCCTTACGGCGTGCCACACCTTTGATACCCGGATCTGAAAACAGCCGTACTCTCATATTGATCGAAGAATCTGCCAGTTCATCCGTTCCCTGTTTGGAACATTCTTTGATCTCCGGTATTTTTCCAATCCTTTCGATCAGAGTATCCATCGTTTCTTCCATTACTTTCAATGGCACTCCGTAGGCAAAGGATACAAAGATGTCCTGCCAGTCTGAAATTTTCTGTATCTGTGTAATGTTCCGGTTGGATACCGTCACAAGATTTCCTGTGTTGAGATCTTCTATTTTTGTGATCTTTATGTCAAAATGAACCACCGTGCCAACAACGTCCTGGTACTGGATCACATCTCCTATGGAGTAAAAATTAGACCACAAAATATTAAATCCCATAATAAAGTCCTTCATAATGTCCTGCAGTGCCAGACCTACCACAATACCAATAACTCCAAGGCCTGCTACCATAGAGGTTACATTGACGCCGTAGATCTGCAGCACAATGACGATTACAAATAAAATGATCACATCCCGGATGGCTGCCGCCGTCAACCGTATGATCGTCTGTTTTTTACCTTCATCCTCTTCTGTCTTATCCAGACTTTTCTTAATGTACTTACGGATGATCTTCCACAATACAAAGGCCACAATGATTACAATGGCCACACTGATCAATCTTACCGGCATCAAAAATTCCAATACCACTTCCAGATTTTTATCTAACATCTGTCTTACTGCCTCTGACATACTTTCGCATCCTTCCTATGGAATCAACAGTTTTTTCGCAATTCTTCCAAATTCATCCCGCCAGTTTTCACCTATCCCATTTAAGTTCTCAGCCTCAGAGATCACCGAAAACAATTTATTTACAAACTCTTCCCTCTCTTCGGTTGTCATACCACTGACCCAGTTATCAATCTTCTGGTCAAGCAGTTCTGCCGTTTTATTCAGTCCGGACAGCGGCACAAATTCTCCCCTCTCCACCAGCCAGTTAAAGGGATTGTGCTGCAGGATCCCTACACCGTCACTTTTGATCACTTTGCTTTTCTCCTGCTGGCCAAGGAGCGTACCGATCACAGAGAATCCGGGAATCGTCTTCCGGATGCGTCCTGCCATCTCCTCATAGTAACTGTAAGCAATGATCTGTTCATTCATGCCCGGACCATCATGGGAATAAATTCGTTCAATCTGTCCACGCACCGTTTCCTCTGCATGGATCCCGGCGTATACAGCCAGATTTCCTCCTTTGGAGTGTCCTCCCAGCCACAGTTTTCCCTGCCACTGACCGGCTGTCTTTTCCACATACTCTTTGGCAGTCTGCTGAGCCGGCACCGGTGTGATATACGCCATATTAAAGTCTTCTTTCCAGCCAACCAACGTACTGTCCGTCCCCCGGAAGACTACATACTTTGTATTTTCATCCACACCAACGGTAACTGCTACAAACTGCTTTTCCGCGGCCTCATCGGTTTCATTTACATAATGGCACAAAGTCATATCCCGGAATCTGGGACTGGCTGCCATGGCAAACAACAACTTCTGGTTGTCTTTTCTGGAACCATTGTCAGGAAAAAGAGTGTGAAAAAACTCTGCCTTGTACAAATCTTTGACGGTGATCTTTCCACACTCTTGTTCAAAACCGGGAATGATTCCATCAAACATCAAATAAGAAAACTGGCACAGTACCAGACTGTCCACCTCTGAGAAAGGTTTCTCATCCACCTTTCTCATTTCTTCTTTTACATAATCAATTATATTCCCCATATTTCTCCTGTCTTTTTATTCAAAATCCAATGCCTGAGCCAGATCTGCAATCAGATCCTCTTTATCCTCCAAGCCACAGGATATACGAACCAGGCCTGCCGGAATGCCGGCTGCCGCCAGCTGCTCATCATTCATCTGCCGATGAGTAGAAGTTGCCGGATTCAGACAACAAGTTCTGGCATCTGCCACATGGGTTTCAATGGCTGCCAGTTTCAGACGCTTCATAAATGCCTCAGCGGCCTTTCGTCCTCCCTTTAATTCAAAGGATACAACGCCACATCCGCCCTGTGGCATATACTTCTGTGCCAGTTCATAATATGGGCTGCTCTTCAGTCCCGGATAACTAACACTTGCCACCTGTGGCTGTTTTTCCAGAAACTCTGCCACTGCCTGGCCATTTTCCACATGTCTTGGCATTCTCACATGAAGAGATTCCAGACCCAGATTCAGGATAAATGCATGCTGTGGAGACTGAATACATCCAAAATCTCTCATTAACTGGGCTGTGCACTTGGTAATAAAGGCTCCCTCTTTGCCGAACTTTTCAGCATAGGTAATTCCATGATATGATTCATCCGGTGTACATAGACCAGGGAATTTTTCTTTCTGTGCCATCCAGTCAAAACGCCCGGAGTCTACAATGGCACCTCCTACTGCTGCACCATGTCCATCCATATATTTGGTGGTAGAATGGGTAACGATATCTGCTCCCCACTCAAACGGGCGGCAATTAACCGGTGTTGGGAATGTGTTGTCCACGATCAATGGTACGCCGTGATCATGGGCTGCCTTAGCAAATTTCTCAATATCCAGTACCGTTAATGCCGGATTGGCAATGGTCTCTCCAAATACGACTTTTGTATTTTCCTTGAAGGCAGCATTTAACTCTTCTTCCGTTGCATCCGGACTTACAAAAGTCACATCGATCCCCATTTTTCTCATCGTAACATCAATAAGATTAAATGTTCCGCCATAAATAGAAGAAGACGCTACAATGTGGCTTCCGCACTCACAGATGTTAAACAAAGCAAAGAAGTTTGCAGCCTGGCCGGAAGAAGTAAGCATAGCCGCCGTACCACCTTCCAGTTCAGCGATCTTGGCTGCCACAGTATCGTTGGTTGGATTCTGCAGTCTTGTATAAAAATATCCTGAATCTTCCAGATCAAATAACCGTCCCATCGCTTCACTGGTATCATATTTAAATGTCGTTGACTGAATGATTGGTATCTGTCTCGGTTCTCCATTTCCTGGTGTATATCCCCCTTGAACACATTTCGTATTAATTGAACTCATTTTCTTTCATCCTCCATATAAATAATAAAACACTGAATCTCATTATACATGAAACTCAGTGTTTTTTCAATTTACTTTTGGATTCCCAGCATCTCTTCTGCGTGAGCCACTTCTTCCTGTGTCGGAACTCTGACTCCATCCAAAGGATAATCAATATTTAACTTTTTCCACTTGGCCAATCCCAGTGTGTGATATGGCAGAATCTCAACTCTTTCCACACAATCTCCCCACTGATCCAGTTTCGTTTTCAACGCCTTCAGCCCTTCATCGTCATCGGTAAGCCCTGGAACCAATACGTGGCGTACCCACATAGCACCACCGTGAGAGGAAATATAATCACCCATGGCGATAATATTCTGGTTGGTGTGTCCCGTCAGTTTCTTGTGTTTTGACTCGTCCATTTCTTTTATATCCAACATGAACAAATCTGTCACTTCCATAAGACGATCAAACTTTTCCATAAACTCCGGCGCATCTGAAAAAGGATTTCCACTGGTATCCAGCGTGGTGTGAATCCCCTGGGCTTTCGCCAGTGTAAACAGTTCAATGACAAAGTCAATCTGAAGCAAAGGCTCTCCACCACTTACGGTAATTCCCCCATTGTCTTTCCAATAAGGTTTATAACGTACGGCCTTTTTGAACGCCTCTTCAGCTGTAAATTCACCTACGCCTACTCCATTTCCTACATCCATCGTCCAGGTCTCAGGATTGTGGCAATACTGACATCGCATCCGACATCCTTGCAGGAATATAACGTAACGAACCCCCGGCCCGTCAACCAGGCCGAAGGTTTCTAAAGAATGTATTCTTCCTTTGTTACTCATTACAGTGATGCATGACAAGTTCTGGAGATAACATCGTTCTGCTGCTCCTCTGTCAAGTCAATGAATTTAACCGCATAACCGGATACACGGATTGTAAAGTTAGCGTACTCTTCTTTCTCAGGATGTTTCTGAGCATCCAAGAGTTTCTCTTTACCGAATACATTTACATTCAAGTGATGAGCTCCCTGATCAAAGTATCCGTCAAGAACCTGTTTCAAGTTCTGAACACGCTCTTCTTCAGAGTGACCCAATGCATCTGGGTTGATTGTCTGAGTATTTGAAATACCATCCAAAGCCCAGTGATAAGGAATCTTAGCTACAGAGTTCAAACCTGCAACCAAACCATTCTGCTCTGCGCCATAACTTGGTGTAGCACCAGGAGCAAATGGAGTAAATGCTTTTCTACCATCTGGCAATGCACCAGTAGCTTTACCGTAAACTACGTTAGATGTGATTGTAAGGATAGATGTTGTAGGCTCAGAGTTACGATATGTGTGGTTCTTTTTGATCTTTGTAAGGAAAGTCTTAAGAAGCCATACACCAATCTCATCTGCACGGTCATCATCGTTACCATATTTAGGGAAGTCTCCCTCTGTCTCAAAGTCAACTACCAATCCATCTTCGTTACGGATTGCTTTAACTTTTGCGTACTTAATAGCACTGATAGAATCGATACAATGTGAGAATCCAGCGATTCCTGTTGCAAATGTTCTACGAACATCTGTATCGATCAAAGCCATCTCAGCTGCTTCATAGTAATATTTGTCATGCATATACTGAATCAGGTTCAATACATTTACATACAAACTTGCCAGCCAGTCAAGCATCTTGTCATATTTTGGCATGAACTCTTCATAAGTGATATACTCACTTGTAATAGGTGCGTAGTTAGGTCCAACCTGGTTGAACTCTTTCTCATCTACACCACCGTTGATTGCATAAAGCATAGCTTTTGCAAGGTTAGCACGAGCTCCAAAGAACTGAATCTCTTTACCAGTCTGTGTAGCAGATACACAGCAGCAGATTGAATAATCGTCGCCCCAAACAGGTTTCATTACATCATCGTTCTCATACTGGATAGAACTTGTTGTAATAGAAATGTGTGCAGCATACTTCTTGAATGCATCTGGCAATGCAGAAGAATAAAGTACTGTAAGGTTTGGCTCTGGTGAAGGTCCCATGTTCTCCAATGTGTGCAGGAAACGATAGTCTGTCTTTGTAACCATAGAACGACCATCCATACCAATACCTGCAACTTCCAGTGTAGCCCATACAGGATCTCCTGAGAACAACTGGTTGTATGAAGGGATACGAGCGAACTTAACCATACGGAATTTCATTGTCATATGGTCGATGATCTCCTGAGCTTCTTTCTCTGTGATCACACCGTTCTTCAAGTCTCTCTCAATATAGATATCAAGGAATGTAGATACACGACCAACACTCATAGCAGCACCGTTCTGAGTCTTAACGGCTGCCAGATATCCAAAGTACAGCCACTGAGCAGCTTCTTTTGCGTTCTTAGCTGGCTTGGAAATATCAAATCCGTAAATTTTAGCCATTTCTTTCATGCCTTTCAAAGCACGGATCTGCTCTGCCAGTTCTTCACGAAGACGGATTACATCATCTGTCATAACGCCACATCCACAGTTTGCTTTGTCATACTCTTTCTGCTCGATCAGGTAATCAATACCGTACAGAGCCACACGACGATAGTCGCCTACGATACGTCCACGGCCATATGTGTCAGGAAGTCCTGTAACGATGTGGCTGTGACGAGCAACTTTCATCTCAGGTGTGTATGCATCAAATACTGCTGCATTATGAGTTTTGTGATATTCATTAAAGATCTTGTCAAATTTAGGATTTGGTGTATATCCGTAAGTTGTACAAGCCTGCTGAGCCATCTTGATACCACCATATGGCATAAATGCTCTCTTCAGTGGTTTGTCAGTCTGAAGACCAACGATCTGCTCCAGGTCTTTCATATCCTCGTTAATGTATCCAGGGCCATAAGCTGTCAATCCTGTTACAACCTCTGTCTCCATGTCAAGAACGCCGCCTTTAGCACGCTCCTCTTTCTGCAATTTCTGTAATTCTCCCCAAAGCTTGTCTGTTGCATCTGTTGGGTCTGCTAAGAAGCTTTCGTCTCCATCATATGGAACATAGTTCTTCTGGATAAAGTCTCTTGTATTTACTTCATCTTTCCAGATAGTACCTTCGAAACCTTCCCATTCTTTAAAGTCTGCCATTTTTAAATCAGCCTCCTTCTTTTCTTTACTTTCTACTTTCGTTTACTTACGACATTATCGTAACACTTTACCTCATTTATTTCAAGCAAAAAAAGCAAAAATTTTGTGGAAATTTTTTGTCCTGTCTGCCCCTTTCTGTCTGTAGGCTTATTGATACACTTTCTCACTAATTTCTTTGCATTTTTCTTATTTTCTGCTATAGTAATAAGGAAACGGTTAGTCAAATCTAACTCAAAGATTTTAATTTGGGGAGGTCTTTATGAGAAATCCATTAAACCGCAGGATCCTGCGAGAATTGCGATCTGGCTTCGGAAAGTACAGTGTCATTTTTCTCTTCATGGTCCTTACGATCGGATTTGTTTCCGGGGATCTGGTAGCATCCCACAGCATGTTGGCGACTTACGATGAAAGCTATCAAAAATATAATATTGAAAACGGTCATTTTGTGCTGAAGCAGGAAGCTGACAAGGATTTGATCCAAAAGCTTGAAAAGAAAGATGTGACGGTAGAAAAAGACTATTATACAGAAAAACATTACACCGGCGCAGATAAAAAGGAAAAAACGGTACGCATCTTCAAAGACCGTTCCCGTTTTAACAAAGCCTGTCTGCTGGAGGGCCGCCTGCCTGCCGGGAAAAACGAAATTGCTATTGACCGGATGTATGCCGTGAACAATGATCTGTCCGTAGGAAGTACGGTAAAACTGGATGACATTACATACACTATCACCGGCTACATTGCTCTCAGTGACTACAGTGCCATGTTTGAGGACAACACAGAGTTAATGTTTGATGCCATCAATTTTACCATTGCTCTTGTGGCGGATGGCCAGTTTGATTCTATTCCAGACAAAACTCTTACCTATAATTATGCATGGTTTTATAACAACGGTGATCCGGCAGATGAAGCAGATGAAAAGAAGAAATCTGACGATCTGGCTGAAACGCTTAACAAAGCCATTATGGGCAAAGGTGGTTCCAACGCATTAGGCAGTTATCTGGGACTTTTGTCTGAAGACAACGATCTGGATCAGTTCGTTCCCAGATATTTAAACAGTGCCCTTACCTTTGCCAGCGATGATATTGGCGGTGACAGCACGATGATGATGGTTCTTTTATACATTCTCATTGCGATCATGGCTTTTATCTTTGGCGTAACCATCAGCCATACTATCACCAAGGAGGCTTCTGTTATCGGTACACTGCGTGCCTCCGGCTACAGCCGCATGGAATTGTTCCGTCAGTATATTACCACACCGGTTCTGATCACACTGGCAGGTGCCGTGATCGGCAACATCTTAGGTTACACGGTATTCAAATACATGATCGTGGATATGTACTACGGCAGTTACAGTCTGTTGTCCTACACCACCCACTGGAACATGGACGCTTTTGTACGCACTACCATCGTTCCGGTTCTTTTGATGTTAGCTATCACCAGTACCACTTTGTACCGCAGACTGAAACTGTCTCCACTACAGTTTCTCAGAAAAGACTTCAAAAAAGGAAAACAGACCAAAGCACTGCAGCTTCCTAATATCGGATTTATCCACCGTTTCCGCATCCGTATTATCTTACAGAATGCAGGTGGTTATGTTACCTTGTTCTTCGGCATTTTGCTTTCCAGCATCCTGCTGCTGTTCGGACTGCTCCTGTCTCCGCTTTTAAGCCAGGTATCCGATATGGCCGTGCAGGCTATGCCGGCCAAATATGAATATATGTTAAAAAGTGAAGTAAAAACGAAAAACAAGCAGGCAGAGACGGTGGCCATTTCTTCCTTCAAGACTCACAGTAACGGCTACCTTCCGGAGTCCGTATCCGTTTATGGCATTTCTGACAACAGCCACTATTTTAAGGAAGATTTTCCAAAAGAAGGCGTTTATATTTCCAGTGGCTACAGCGAAAAATACCAGTTGTCCGTAGGTGACACGGTAACGATTAAAAAGCCATACACCAGTATCTTATATGAGCTGGAAATTGCAGGGATCCACGATGCCCCCACTTCCATCGAACTATATATGTCCAAAGATTATTACTGTGATCTGTTTGATGAGGACGATGATTATTACAACGCTTATTTAAGCAATGAACCGCTGGACGATCTGGCTGCAGACAAGGTATACTCCACCATTACCCAGGCGGACGTAACAAAAATGTCTGATCAGCTGATGGTATCCATGGGCGGCATGTTCCATCTGGTAAATATTTTTGCCATTGCTTTGTTCCTTCTGGTTGTTTACCTTCTTACTAAACTGATACTGGAAAAAAATGCTTTATCCATTTCACTTTGTAAGATTTTAGGCTACTCTTCCTCTGAGATTGGAGGCTTGTACCTGATGGCAACCAGCATTATGGTACTTATATCCGTTTTACTTAGTTATGGCACAGTTACATTGCTTTTGTCAAAATTGTTTGTGGTGATGTTAAAAGATTATAACGGCTGGATCCCGTTCCGGATGACACCGGATATTTATGTGAAAGCGTTCTTCCTGACCATGGCCGCTTACAGTATCATCGCCCTGGCACAAATGCGCAAGATACGCAAAGTGCCAATGACCGATGCATTAAAAGAATAGAAACGGTAGAATTACCATTCAAGATCGGAAGCCGGAATTTTATTTTCATTGATATAATTTTTCCGGATCATTCCATCACGAAGGCGGATCACACGATCCGCCATATTTTTTATAGCGTCATTATGAGTGACCATGATAACTGTATTTCCATAGGTCTGATTGACCTTCTCAATGAGCGAAAGGATTTCTTTGGATGTATTATAATCCAGTGCTCCCGTTGGCTCATCACACAAAAGGATATCCGGATTTTTTACGATCGCTCTTCCGATACTGGTACGCTGCTGCTGGCCTCCCGACAACTGATTTGGCATTTTGTGGCGGTGTTCATACAGCCCAAGGGTATGCATCAGTTCGTTTACATCCAGGGGATCATCACTGAGATAGGCACCTACTTCTATATTCTCCTGTACATTCAGATTCGGGATCAGATTGTACATCTGGAATACATATCCAAGATGATTTCTTCTGTATTTTGTCAGCGTTTTTTCTGTCATATCAGCCATTTTTTCGCCGTTTACCACAACCGCTCCCTGATCCGGTGTATCAATCCCTCCAATAATATTTAACAACGTGGATTTACCGGAACCGGATGGTCCAAGCAAAACACAGAACTCTCCCCGTTCCAGGGAAAAGTCAATCCCGTTTAAAACCGTTACTTTGTTACTGCCTGATCCAAAACTCTTTTTCAGGCCCTGTATTTCCATAAACATGCTTCTCATCCTTTCCCCTATAAAAGAAAAGCCGGTACTCCAAGAAGAATACCGGTCGATCCCTTTATGCGGCACAATAATTATTAGTTAGTTTCTTCTAACTATTCTCAGTATACCACATTGGCTTCCTCTTTTCAATTCCAGGAAGCCTATTGATATTTTTTTTCATTTACAGTGATTCTCTTTCCATCACATCATCTACGATCACATTTAAGTTTCCATTTCTTGTGCGTATTTCATCGAAAAACTCTTTTTTGATCTGCTGTTCTTTGAAGTGGACTATGTACTGCAGTTCAAACATGGTACCCATGTTGGTGGTACGGATCTTTTTCAAGCGGTAACTGGTTGTGTACTCATTCAAAAGATCATCAAACAATCCGTTATAGTCAAAATCTTCCGGAATCGTGATCTTCAAAACTTTCTCCGGACGGCTGTCTCCGCCAAAGTTTAACAATGTCAGAACTAGCACAAACACTGCTGCAAACACAAAGAACACCACAGCCACACCAATATAACCCATTCCCAGGGAAAGACCGATGGCTACTGCTGTAAATACGGCCGCAATCTCTCTGGCAGTTCCCGGCACGCTTCGAAAACGCACCAGTGCAAACGATCCTGCTACTGCAATTCCCGCACCTATATTTCCATTGACAAGCATGATCACAAGACACACTACCATAGGCAGAAGCGCCAGTGCAATCCCATAACTGGTTGTATGCTGGCACCGGAACATAAATACAAGGGCTGTCAGTACTCCCAGTATCATGGCTGTAGCCAGCAAAGTGATCAATGTTGTGATCTGTAATGGTGTTGTCAAAATACTATTCATAAACTGGTTCATTTTGTTGTTTTCCTTTCTCAAATACTTGATGTAAAATAAAATTTTTGTAACAGGTTCCGTATTTTGAAAAAGAACCCGAATACACATGGTTTTTGCTTAATTCTTTTACAAGCCAAAGGGGAATAGCACCTGGCACTTTTACTTCCATGATGACTCTCTTCTCCGACAATACCGGTTCTCCCTGATCTCCTTCCCGCAGATCCAGATGATCTGTGCGAAAGCGGATGTTCCGGTCAAAAGTAACACGAATATCTTCTCCCTCTCTGCCCGCAAAGGCAGTCCGGTCGTAGGCAATAAACACCTTCGGCACCGGATGATACCGATCCATAAAATTCTTTATCTCATTCTGGATCTGAAGATCTTGTTCCAGCGGATCTTCGTTCTGGACAAATGCACGCACTTTTGTGTATTCATTTGCCACTCGTCTCTTGTAAACAACACCTTTGTACTTCTTCTTGATCTCAGCAAAAATCATGTCTGTATCAGAGGGCACCCCATAACTGCGCACTCTGAACTTTTCTTTATAAACAGGCTTTTCAATGGATTTCCGGATCAATTCATAAGAATCCGTATCATAGTAAATATTACAGATTGTATATTCACCGTATTGATCTGAAACCATGTTCTTTGTGATTACCGGAAGAAGTATCTCATACTCTTTCTCCGTCAGCACAAATTTTTTCTCAACCCGCTTAAAAGAAGACTGTATTTCCGCCACCTTGCAACCTCCTTTCCTGCTGTCATTTAACTCTAATTAGAATTATAACTCATTCTCCCCCTGCCGTCAATAAAAAAAGCCAATATCCACGGCTCCTGCACGCCGTCAGATACTGGCTTTCTACTTTGCTGTTCTTATGCTTCGTTCAACTGATTGATCGTCTCTGTCAACGCATTCAGTTCTGCCGTGATCTCCTTGCTGACAACTGCCATTCCCTCTGCCAGTTTCTGCACCTCCGTAGCAACAACTGCAAAACCTCTTCCGCTCTCTCCGGCTCTGGCTGCCTCAATGGACGCATTCAATGCCAGCATGTTCTGCTTGCGGCTGTAATCTGCAATCTTGGATGTACTTGCATTAGCTGATGCAATCTGCTCTGCTGCCTTGGCAATTCCTTCCTGTTTGTTATTGATCAGTGACTGGTTCACTTTCTCCTGATAACTGGAACGGACAAACATATTAATCACATCTCCCAACAGATTGGCAGATGCCTCAATTTCATCTCTCGTACGGACATTTACTTTCCTCAATGCCTCGATATATTTGTCTTCATCCACGCCGATCTCTCTGGCTACCTCTCTGAACTTATCCTCATCCGGATGTTCAGGAAGTACCTGGCCTCCGATAATACTTCCAAGAACTGTACCATCTGTCAATGTGATCGGAATACCAAAATCAACTAACCCTGCGTGACAACTGTACACGCCCTCACCTTCCTGATCACATTTTGTACAGCGGCGAAGTCCTTCTGCAGATCCCCTCGTCAAATCAATACAAAATTCTGTAAAATTATAACATTCGCTGATATATTCCCCATCAGCACCAACAGCTACTGTGGCCAGGCCCGTACTTTTGGCCCAGGCATCCATAATGTTTTCAAACTTGTTCATATCGCAAAAATCCTGAATTTTCAACATGACCAGTTCCCCCTCTGTTGTTTTTTCATTGATTTCATGAACGAAAAATAACCGAATAAAACGTTTTGTCATTTCATCGGTTATCTCCCATCACTTTATGTATTTATAATAACACATTCTTTCAATAATTAAAAGCAGAGTTCGTAAAAATTTTATATTTTTTTCATATCAGGCCTGCACCGTTTCCCACTGAAGATTTTTCACTGACGCATCACTCTGAAAACCGCTGGCTTTTAATCCCAGTCGCACGATTTCATGCCACTGGCTGGTATCCAGCTGCAGCTTGGTGCCGTCTGTCAGTTCGATACGGCATTGCTGCTTTTCTGCGCAGTCATCACTGCATGCAATATGGTACATGGTGTTGCGGCTGATGGCTCCGATCTCCTCTAATGTATTGATCATACGATATACAGTAGCCGTTCCGATAGACGGATCGATCTTTACTGCTTT
>JAXDTV010000050.1:0-3178 GCA_034089785.1 Eubacterium sp. | reverse complement strand
CAGACTTCCCTTACCAACCTGACTTTCCCGGCGTCTATTGACACCATTCAGACCGGTGCTTTTACCAATTGTACCAGCCTGAAGAAAATAACGTTCTGGTCCTCTCCGGCTCCTTACCTGGAGACAGGTGCTTTCAAAAATACCGGCACCGATAACTTTACCATTGTACAGCCAAAATACAGTATTGGTTACTACCCGATCGCAGAAGAATCCGGTGCCACCATGGTGACCAGTTCCAAAACAGAGGCGGACCATACCATGCAGTACTGCACCGCCAAAGATCCTACCTGTACCGAATCAGGCAATATCGCTTATTATTACTGCAGCGGATGCAACCATTACTTCACAGACCGGGACGGAAACAACGAGATTGACCGACAGGGTACGATCCTTTATCCTCTTGGTCATGACTGGGAAAGCAATTTTACCATTGATATCCCACCAACCGCCACCAATAAAGGGGAGTGTTCCATCCACTGCAAACGCTGTAACGCAAGGCGTGATGTAGATATCCTGCCGGTCCTTTCAGACAACGACCGTTCTTCTGACGATTCGGAAGTGACACCATCCGGCGGCTCTTCTTCTTCCGGCAGCACTTCTACTGCCAGCCAGACCAGGCAGACACTGCCGGCCAAAGGAACGATTTTTACCGCCAAAGGTCTTCGCTACAAGATCACCAAAGCAGGTTCCACTGTGTCCTGCCAGGGGCCTGTGTCCCGCAAGATAAAAAGTGCCTCTATTCCGGGTTCTGTCTCTTACCGCGGACGCAGTTATCAGGTAACCGCCGTTGCCGCCAAAGCGTTTAGAAAGTGTACCAAACTAAAAAAACTGCAACTTGGTTCTCATGTAAAAAGCATCGGAAAACAAGCCTTTTACAAATGTTCCAAATTGCAGTCTATCCGCCTGACTACCAAGGTTCTGAAGAAAAACAGCCTTGGTAAACAGGCCTTTACCGGTATTTCCAAAAAAGCCGTGGTATCCGTACCGGCAAGCAAACGGAAATCCTATAAAAAATGGTTTCGATCAAAGGGATTACGGATCCGTTAAAGTAGTTCCTTTTCACGGAGTTTCATGACCAGTTCATATACTTCCGGTCGTTTCTCCTTTAAATGTTCATCCAGTATATGCCGCCGCTGCCGGAACCGCTCAGCCAGTTCCGGATGTTCGGTGGCAATTCTTTTCTGGATCTGTTTTCTGTGTTCTTCCATCCTTTTCGCCAGAGTCTGTTCATCTTTCCCGGATATATTGACGATTTCTTTCAGATGTTCCTCCAGGTGTTCCATCCATTCATCCTCATCCAGTTCTTCCATATGAGCCCATCTTCCGTGAAGCAGTTCTTCCACATCCCCGCTTTCTTTTAACTGGCGGATCTGATGGCGGATCTGTCTCTCGATCACATCCTCTGCCTCATTTCCAAACGCCCACACAAATTCCTGTACCCGGTTGTCTGCTCTCTTCCTCGAAGCGGCTCTCTCTTCATTTTCCACACCGCCTTCCAGCGGATAAGGCCAGTGGATTCCCATATCTTTCAATGCAATATGTATGGTCCGGCGGACACATCCTTCCTCGATGAGGTATCCCAGCCCCAGTTTGCGCATCTGGTCATTCAGGTCCGATATATGCTCTGTTATATAAAAGCGGATGTTTTTTTCTTTCAGAGACCGGTATAAAAGCTCCAGTCTGTCTGCCGCCGTTATATCAATGCTTCCGATGGCACTGGCATCCAGGATCACCGCCTTTGTGTCCTCCTGCAGTGCCTCTTCAATCTCCTTTTGAAGGATTCCCACATTGGCAAAAAACAGATTGCTGCTAAAGCGGTAAAGAACCACTCCGTCCACTCCATAAATCTGCCTGCCCTCCTGCAAGTCTCGGAAATGTCTGTGGCCCGGCTGAATCCCCAGAAAACAGGTGGCCGGTTTGGCCGTGCGCAGGATCATCTCTGTAAAAGACAGGATCACCCCAATCAGCACTCCGTTGATCGTTCCCAAAAACAATACCCCCACAAAGGCCCCTATAAAGATAAAACACTCTGTCCGGCTGATCTTCCAGAGCCGCACCGCCAGGTGAAACTCCGTCGCACCAAGAAGAGCCGAGATCACAATGGCGGTCAGAACCGGTACTGGAAGATATCCCACAAAACCAGTGCCAAACAACAAAAGTACCAGCATGGACACCCCTGCCACCACACTGGCAAGCTGGGTCCTGGCCTGATACTGCTCTCCCATGGCCGTACGGGAAACCGATCCATTCACCGGGCAGCATCCGGTCAGTGCTGCCGCCAGATTTCCCATGGAAAAAGCAAAAATCTCCTGGTTGTCATTGATCTTGTATCCATTTTTCTGGGCAAAATTGTTCTCTGCCAAAAGAGTCTCTGCCATGATCACCACTGCCACCGACAGACTGATGGTAACCGCCTCTTTCATGGAAATCGCAGAAAAATCAGGCAGCTGCCACACCGGCAAGCCCGGCTCCACCGCACTTAATGTATTTACGCCCCATTGTTTTACCGGAAGACATGCTGTCATAACGGCACCTGCTGCCATCAGCACAATGGCCATGGGAAATTTTGGAATCCATTTTTTCGCCAGAAGCAGGATAGCCAGAGACACCAGTCCCAGCACAAGAGACGGCACATTAATCTTGCCAAGGGTGGCACCAATATGAGACGCCAGTTCCGGAAATTCGCCGGTTCCTGCCGTTCCTCCCATAAGTTTCGGCACCTGCATCAGGATAATGGTAGTGCAGATTCCTGTTATAAATCCTCCCATAACCGGTGCCGATATGAAACTTACCAGTTTCCCTGCTTTCATGATATAAAAAGCCAGAAGCCACAGGGCCACCATAAAGGTAATCACTGGCACCACTTTCATGGCCTGGGCCGATTCGCTCTGAATATCCAGATTGACTAAGGCCGCTCCTACCAGTGCCGCCGGAGCCGCGTCCACTCCAAAGATAAATTGTGGTGATGAAGAAAACAACGCAAATAAAAGGATCGGGAACACAGAACCATACAAGCCATATACTGCCGGCAGCCCTGCGATCTGTGCATATCCCATGGAAATCGGGATAGACACCGCCATCAGGATCAAGCCTGCCAGGATATCTTTTCCGATGGTGTTTTTCCCTGTATTTTTAAATCCCGGTGCCAATTGAATCCTCATATATGATCCCCTCCTGT
>JAXDTV010000037.1:0-3919 GCA_034089785.1 Eubacterium sp. | reverse complement strand
TCATCCAGAAATTTTACCTTTTCTCCATTAGGAAGGGTATACATAAGATTCACATATTTTCCCACCAGGGCGTTCAATTCTTTTACCTGTGGGAGTCCCCCGATATGAAGATCATTGATTTCTTCCATCAACTGCTGCTTAAATTCTTCAAACTGTCCATTGTCACTGAGTTCATCGTATCTCTTCCAATAGTTCAGTTTCGGAAGCTAAAAATACTTTTTCCTTTCACTCTTCCTCCAGCATCCACCGAAGCCCCTTTGCCAGGCGTTTCCCCGCATCCGCAAAATGTCCTCCGGAATTCAATTCATATTTCACAGCATTTTGATCTTTCAAAAGTCCATATGTCTCTTTGGTGCATGTAAGCACATTTGCCATCAGCGGATCCTTTGTGTTCGCCTCTTTGCCGCCTACACTGAGATAAATCTTTTTCCCATGCAGCTTATGGCAGTCATTTTGGATTTTTCCCATAAAATCCGGATACCACAACGAACCGGAGCAGCTGATCGCCCCTGACAAAACCGGCTTTTCCATCAAAGCCCACAAGGCAAACAGCCCCGCCAAAGAATATCCCATAATATAAATCTTTCTGTCCGGCATCTTCCCAGCCGCATCTACGCCACACTCAGGCAGAACATGTTCCTCCATCCACTGCCAGGTTTTCCCCGCTTCTCCAACAAATTTACCGTCCAGCTGCTTAGATGGCCAGGGTGAAAACTGCCGAAACCAGTCATCCACTTCCACCGCTACCACCGTATACTCTGCATCCGGCAACTGCTGCCGTATCGTTTCCATTGTCTGCTCCGTCTCATTTTCGCGGAAATTATAAGTTCCCCACAAAATCAGCGGTCCATGATTTCCATAACAAAATTTCTTTATGTTCATCCTTTTCGTTTTCCTTCTGCCAGATCTTTCTCTGTCATAAAATCTGTGTGAAACGCCGCATTGCACTCTGCAATCTCTTTTGTTCCATTTATATAATCTGCATACAGATCCCAGAGATCCATACCACCGTCCTCGTTCATACCATCATCATCCGGAAGCCACTGCCGGATCAATGCGATACGTTCTTCCTTGGTAGTATCTTTTATCAATGTTGATTTCATTTACTGCTTCATCCTTTCTTTTGAAAATCCCATCCGGACTTACTCATCCATCTGCTCCGGTGCATACAATGTGCCATCCTGAGCAAGAACTGCCTCGTCTCCTTCGTCCAGGTTTCTTTTATACAACAATGCATCTTCCATCTTGATAATCTTCTGTGCCCCTGCAACATCCTCCAGGTAAACCGTAACCTTAGGCACATATCCCTCCGGCCGTTCTTCACAACCATAATCGGCTTCTTCGATTCTCTTGATCTTGTAAATTTTCATTTTATTCCCGTTCCTCGTTGTAAAATCTGGTAATTGCCTCATTGGCGTGTTCCGCCTCGTGTTTTTTCTGAAACCGGTGGCGGTCTTCTAAAATGGCGATCATCTCGTCCACGATCATTGTCTCCGTAAGTTCTCTGGTCCGGTACAGATAGCCCAACATTCTCGTAGCAGTGTACTCCGTGTTCATATATTTATATGCGATCTCACGACAAAGTCCCTCTTCCAGTCCTTTCTCTAACAAGGCCCGGTAAACCTGATTTGACTTTTCCCTGCTATATGCCATCGTTCTGATCCCGTCCTTCCTTTTCTTTCGCCTTCAAAATCATTTTTTCAAATGCTTGCGCAAACCGTGTATCGTCCTCTTCCGTCCGTTTTCTCGGTCCTTTCAAATGATTCTTGTGAGATTTTCTCCTGGCTTTCTTGTTCAAATGCCTCTCCATCAGCATCTGGTCAATATTTTCATTGGTGTACCATTTACCGGATTGGTGGATCGCATAAGCACCTTTTCCCAGAGCCATGGCTGCCACGCCGTAATCCTGTGATACAACGATATCTCCCGCCCGACACATGCTGATAAGTTTGTAATCCACTGCATCTGCACCGGCACCTACGACCTTGATCTGGCTGTAATCCGAATTCAGTACATGGTTTGTATCGCAAAGCAATGTTACCGGTATGCCATGCTTCTGTGCCACAGTCTCAACGATTCTTACCACCGGACAGGCATCTGCGTCTACATAGATATCCATAATTGATTCTCCTGTTTTAAGGTAAAAAGATCTCTGTCGGTTCCTATCTCCAGCAGATTTTGCACTTTTTATATCCCTGTTTTTTGGCACTTTTCAAAGAAATTTTAATGATATTGTGTTTACTTCTTTTCAGTGATCTGCAACTCTTTCTCTTATGGTATTTAACTCCATAAACTTTACCTGACTGCGTCCTGCTGCCCGTAACATAAACTTTAGAGGCCGCCTGGACCGGGGCCGCCATCTGGGCTGATGCCAGTACGCCACATAAAACTACAGCAACAATCCTTTTTTTCATTTTCATCATTGTAATACACACTCCTTTGGACTGTATGTAATATTTTAATTACAGTATAACACTGAAAATGTACTCATACAATAATTGCTTCACATATTATTCCAGCATCAAACATAAATTTTTATCATCCACACAGATATCCTTATTCTTATATTTGTTAAAAAGAGCAGAACCACATCTGATTCCGCTCTTTCCATCTTCGGCATTAACATAATTCCTATCTATAATTTGATTATTTCTCTTTTTCCTCATCAAAGGATACATCCGTAACATTCTGACTATCAGACACTTTTTGAAAATACCATGTTTCATCTTTTTTAGCATCAATAGTCAATTTGTTATCCTCGTATTCTAATTCTTTCCCTCCAAGAGAAATTCCCTTATCTGTTTCTTTCCACTCAAGTTCTTGATTTTGTCCTGAAGCATCCATCACAACAGCGGATCCACCTTCTTTTATAACAAAAGCACCATCATATTTACCGTCATCACCTAATTTTTTTATCTCCTCTAACGTATAATCTGAACCATCCTTACTAATTTTTTCCATCTTCCAGATTCCAGTATACTTTGAATCTGACTTACCACATGCAACCAATCCTGAGATTCCAAACAGCATAATTGCCATAACGCAAATAATTTTCTTCATACCAATCCTCCTCTTTTATAAGTGTATTAACTATACAACCACAAACTTCTTGTATAGGGTAGTTACTTTCTTTTTTCAATTTTCTTTTCTAATTTTGCAATAACTTTATCTACTCTTTTTTGATCCTCGCTGTAAAATTCTGTACTCAGATCACTATAGAAGTTATAAATATCAGACCTTGCATCATACCATTCATTATAGATATCAGATCTTGTATCATACCATCGATTATATTCATCTGATCTCGTGTCATACCATGTTGAATAATCTACGCCTGATTTGTCCTGATCATCTAAAACATCTTCATAAAAACTTCTGGTCATGTCTTTGAATAAATCCTCATAAATTGAATCATTAATACCATCAAACAAATCATCATAAATATCTTCTTCAATATTCTTACTATCTTTGTATTTATCTTCAAAACTTTTTCCTGAACTATTGATTGCTTTTGCATATGCCAGACTTGCTTCGTAACCAGTTGTGCACATTGCCGTACATTTATCTGCCACTTTCTTATAAAATGCCTCAATCTCCTCTTCTTTGTTCACAAATGATTTATACGAATCCACTTTCCCTTTCAAACTTTCCCACTCTGATTTCAAAGCATCTATCTCTTTTTTCTGAAGGGCATTTGCAGATTCAATAATTGCATCCGGTGATGATGTATCCAATGTTGAAACATCCTTACTAGTGTCATTTGATTGTGGTGTCTCAGTCACTTCTGGTTTTTCCGTCACATCCACATTACTATCTACAGGCGCTTGCGTCTGAGTGCTACTATTATCTGTTGTTTTTGCTTTATTAGCAGCATTATCATTTTCCTTCGTTCCACAACCTGCCAAACTCACAATCACCA
>JAXDTV010000022.1:0-52001 GCA_034089785.1 Eubacterium sp. | reverse complement strand
TAACTTTATCCAGCAGGATGTTGACTACATCGTATTGGCACCTGTAACCGAGTCCGGATGGGACACAGTACTTCAGGAAGCAAAAGATGCAGAGATTCCGGTTATCATCGTTGACCGTATGGTTAAGGTAAAAGATGACAGTCTCTACACAGCATGGGTTGGTTCAAACTTCGAACTGGAAGGTAAAAAAGCAGCAGCTTATTTGAAAGCATATGCTGAGAAGAAGGCCATGAGTGCTCCGAAGATTGTAGATATCCAGGGAACAATCGGTGCATCTGCTCAGATTGGCCGTACAAAAGGTCTGGAAGATGCTGTAAAAGCTGAGAGCTGGAACCTTCTTGAGAAAACAACCGGTGAATTTACACAGGCAAAAGGTCAGGAAGTTATGGAGTCCTTCTTGAAGAAATACAAGAAAGACATGGATGTTGTATATTGTGAGAACGACAACGAAGCATTCGGTGCTATTGATGCTATTGAAAATGCAGGTTACAAAGTTGGAGCAGATGGAGACATGTTAGTATTCTCCTTTGACTCTACAAAAGCAGGTCTGCAGGATGTTAAAGATGGTAAGATCACACTGGATACAGAGTGTAACCCACTTCACGGACCTCGTGTAGAAAATATCATCAAGCAGCTTGAGAAGGGTGAAACACCTGATAAACAGGCATATGTAGATGAGGAAATGTTTGCACATGACGACACTGTTGCATCTGTTAAAGTAGACGGAAAGGATTATCCTGTAACAGTCGTAACTGACGAAGTATTGAAAGCTCGTAAATATTAATCTATAAATAGTAGTTGTAAACGAGTAAACTTGCCAAAGGGGTGTGTCATATAGCATAGAAGGTTAGTGGCACACCCTTTTTTATGCCAAAAATTGGCAAATAATGCTTAATTAAAAAGGAGAATGGAGGGAAAAAATGAGCGATAAAATTGTATTATCCATGAAAAATATCAGCAAAACTTTTCCCGGTGTAAAAGCATTATCCAATGTGGATTTTACCCTGAGAGAAGGTGAAATTCACGCTTTAATGGGTGAAAATGGAGCCGGAAAATCAACTTTGATCAAAGTGCTGACAGGTGTGCATGGATTTGAAGAAGGACAGATTGTGATGGAAGGAAACCGTACCATCGTTAACAATTCGCCTCAGGACGCACAGAAAAACGGAATCAGTACCGTATATCAGGAAGTTAACCTCTGCCCGAACCTGACGGTGGCAGAAAACCTGTTTATCGGTCGTGAACCAAGAAAGTGCGGAATGATCGACTGGAGAACTATGAACCGGAAGTCCGCAGAGATTTTGAAAAGCCTGGACATCAATGTTTCTCCGACTCAGAATCTGGATGAGTGTTCCATCGCAATCCAGCAGATGATCGCCATTGCCAGAGCAGTGGATATGAAATGTAAAGTGCTTATTTTGGATGAGCCGACTTCTTCGTTGGATGATGACGAGGTAGAAAAGCTGTTTACACTGATGAGAAAACTTCGTGAAGAAGGCGTAGGAATTATTTTTGTAACTCACTTTTTGGAGCAGGTGTATGCTGTGTGTGACCGCATCACAGTATTGCGAAATGGTGAACTGGTAGGAGAGTATACCGTAGATAAACTTCCTAGAGTCCAGTTGGTATCCAAGATGATGGGTAAAGATTTTGATGATTTAGCAGACATTAAGAGTGAACATCAGCATGAGGAAGGCAAGAAAGAAGTATTGATTGAGGCAGAAGGAATCGGACACAGCGGAACCATCCGTCCATTTGATCTTACTATCAACAAAGGTGAGGTCATTGGTCTTACAGGTCTTCTGGGATCCGGCCGTTCGGAACTGGTTCGTGCCATTTATGGTGCGGATAAAGCCGATAGTGGTAAACTGAAAGTTAACGGTAAAGATGTAAAGATCAATACACCACTGGATGCAATAAAAGCGGGTATGGCATATCTTCCGGAAGATCGAAAGAAAGAAGGAATTTTTGCAGAACTTTCCGTAAGAGAGAATATGATCATTGCACTGCAGGCCAAGAGAGGTATGTTTAAACTTCTGAGCCGCAAGCAGATGGAAGCTTTTACAGACAAATATATTGAGATTCTTCAGATTAAGACAGCCAGCCGGGAGACACCGATCAAGAGTCTTTCAGGAGGAAACCAGCAGAAAGTGATCATTGGAAGATGGCTGTTGACTGATCCGGATTATCTGATTCTGGATGAGCCGACACGAGGAATCGATATTGGTACAAAGACCGAGATCCAGAAACTGGTGCTGGATCAGGCTGATGAAGGAAAGGCTATTACCTTTATTTCGTCTGAGGTAGAAGAGATGCTTCGTACCTGTAGCCGCATGGCTGTACTGCGAGACGGTAAAAAGGTAGGAGAAATTGATGGAGACGATCTGAATCAGGAATCCATCATGAAAGCCATTGCGGGAGGTGACACAGAATGAGTACAATAAAAAAGATAACGGGGCACCGGTTATTCATGCCGATCGTATGTCTTTTGATCGTATTGTTAGTAAATATCTTTAAGACACCAAGTTTCTTTAAGATTTCCATTGTAGAAGGACATCTTAGTGGATGGTTGATTGATGTTATCAATCGTGCATCCGAGCTTGTTATTCTGGCAATTGGTATGACATTGGTAACAGCGGCATCCGGAGGACAGGATATCAGTGTTGGTGCCGTGATGGCTGTAGCTGCTTCGGTGTGCTGCCAGCTGCTTTCCGGAGGCCAGGTATCTACTACCTCTCTGGCAATGCCGATTATTATCGCAGCCGTTGCAGGAATCATTGTAGCCGGCGTTTGCGGAGCATTCAATGGTTTCCTGGTAGCCAAGTTAAATATTCAGCCTATGGTAGCGACCCTGATCTTGTATACAGCCGGCCGTGGTATCGCCCAGTTGATCACAAAAGGCCAGATCACTTATGTACGAGTAGATTCTTACAAAGTTATGGGTGGTTATCTGGGACCGATCCCGACACCTGTACTGTTTGCAATAGGAGCGGTTGTTGTAGCATGGCTGGTATTGAATAAAACAGCTCTGGGACTTTATATTGAAAGTGTTGGTGTAAATAGTAATGCAGCCAGACTGGTAGGACTTAATTCTACTAAGATTAAATTTTTAACTTATGTAATATGTGGATTGCTGGCAGGTCTTGCAGGAATCGTAGCATCCAGCCGTATCTACTCAGCCGATGCCAACAACATTGGTCTGAACCTTGAAATGGATGCCATCCTGGCAGTAGCCCTTGGCGGTAACATCCTGGGAGGTGGTAAGTTCAACCTGATGGGATCCGTTATCGGAGCTTATACGATCCAGGCGCTGACGACAACACTGTATGCATTCAGTGTTCCATCCGATCAGCTTCCGGTATACAAAGCAATCGTTGTTATTATTATCGTAGTACTTCAGAGCCCGGTATTTAAAACAGCAATGGGCAAGTATAAAGCGAAAAGAGCTATGGCTAAAGTACAGGGAGGTGAGCAATAATGAAAACAAGAAAAAAGATTAATTCCAATACATTTCTTTTTATCATTACTATTGCATTGTTCATCGTAATGTATGCAGCCGGTATGATCATTTTTGCTGACAAAGGATTTGCAAAACCGCAGATGTTTATGAATCTGCTGATCAACAATGCAGGTTTGATCGTAATCAGTTGTGGTATGACCATCGTTATGATCACTGGAGGAATCGATATCTCCGTTGGATCTGTTACAGCTTTGGTATGTATGGTTAGTGCTTACTCCATGGAAAAGATGGGATACAGTGCTTATGTAGCCGTTATTGTGTCTCTGGCTATCGGACTTTTGTTTGGTCTGTTACAGGGATATCTGGTAGCATATCTGGATATTCAGCCATTTATCGTCAGCTTGGCCGGATTGTTCTTAGGTCGAGGACTTACGTCCATGGTAAGTACAGAGATGATTTCTATCAAAAACTCACTGTTTTTGAAATGGGCACAGTATAAGATCAATCTTCCGATTGGACGAACAACCAGAAGTGGTAAATTTGTTCCGGCATATATTTATCCAACCGTGATCATTGCCATTGTGATTGTAATCCTGATTGCCATCATGCTTAAGTACACCAAGTTTGGCCGCAAATTGTATGCGATTGGTGGAAATGAGCAAAGTGCTATGATGATGGGATTGAATGTACGCAGAACAAAATTCCAGGCTTATATTCTGGATGGTGTTCTTTGCGGAATCGGTGGTTTCCTGTTCTGTCTGAACAGTTGTGCCGGATTCGTAGAGCAGGCCAAAGGCCTTGAGATGGATGCTATCTCCGCAGCCGTAATCGGTGGAACACTTCTTTCCGGAGGTGTCGGAACCGTAGTAGGAACTACCTTTGGTGTAATGATCAAAGGAACCATCGCCAGCCTGATCACAACACAGGGTACCCTGTCAAGCTGGTGGACACGAATCGTACTTTCTGCATTGCTCTGCTTCTTCATCGTACTGCAGGCAGTGTTTGGAGCTATGAAGAAAAAGAAAAAGACAGTTACAAAAGCCGATCTGAAAAATGGCAATACGGGAGGCACGCCACCTGCCAAAGCCAGTACAGAATCGGAATAATATTTAGGCTAGTGCTTAGGATTGCGCCCATAGCACGATAAAAGAAAAGATCTCATCCAGGGGAGAAGAGGACCGGTGATAAGCCGGGAATCTTCTCCGGGATGAGATTTTTTTGTTATGCCATAGCGTTGGCAGTTTTGTATTTGTAGATCATCTCAGCGTGGTTTTGTTCCTGGGTCTGAATGTGATTCAGCAGTTTGCGAACGCCGGAAGCGGCGAACTGGAACAGATCGGAGTTGTAAGTGCTGGAGACTAATTTTTCTGTGCCAATGGAGTCGGTACACAAAAACTGGTCGTGTCGTTTGGCATCGGAATTGTCTCCGGTGTTGTAAGTTGAACATGGTTTGTAATTCTTTGCTTCATCATATTCCTCTGGAATATCCGGTACATCCCCTTTCAGAAGCTGACCAAGGAAATCAAAATGTTCCTGCTCATCATCTCCTATTTTGTGAAAAAGCTGCTTTAATTCCGGGTCATTGGCTGACTCTTCATAAAAACGGTATTTTTCCACGCAGAGGCGCTCCTGGGTCTGAAGATCTTTGATGACAGTTGTTTCTTTTTCAGTTAATTGCATTGTTAAATCCACCTTTTCTTTCCGGGATATATTCCCATTTTTCTTTTGAGAGTATTTCCAGAGGGCGGGAAAAATATACTTGCAAGAGTGCTGAATATGTGGGAAAATGAAAAGTGTTTTCCGGTGACCTGCCGATTGGCGGAGGACAGGAACGATCTATACTATTTTAGGAGAAATGTTATGACAGATAAAAAATTTACATGGATCAAAGTAGTGGCAGCGGCTGTGATCGGTGCCCTGTTAGCAATTTTATTGACGGAGTGTCTGGGGTTGACAGGCAGTCGGGGTGAGGCTTTTATGGCCAGAAGGATGGGACATGAAAAACTGGCGGTTTACATTGAAAAGCAGCAGGAATCTGTAGACGCCATGAATGATCTGAATGAGGCCTATGAGGCTTACTGCGATAAAAATAATATGAATCCCCAGGAGGATTCCAACATGACGGTGTGGATGAACAAAGACACAGACAATGCGGCGAAACTGTATGCCACTTACAAAAAGACGAAAGAAGCATCGGTAACGGCACAGGATGAGTCACTGCAGAAAGAGTTTTCGTCTAATGCATCGGATCTGGAACGGGCGTATACAAAGGCTTCTACCGGATCGGCTGTTTTGTGGTCCGGAGTCATTGCTTTGCTGATTGGACTTGGAATGGCGGTGGTCCTGGAAAGAAGAAAGACAGGAAAAATTCTTTTGTGCACCATCCTTTCCGGCGTGATGGGCGTGTTGAGCGGGTGGTTTGCCCAGGCTTTGTACACCGGGCTGATACCGGAAGACTCGGATAGTATGCTGAGTCTTTTAATCCGGGGCTTTGGCTGGGGTATCATGGGAATTGGCATAGGATTGATCTTTGGCCTGGCAGCCGGTGACAAAAAAAGAATCCTCCCGAAAGTGCTGGGAGGATTTGTGGGAGCGTTCGCAGGCGGTGCCTGCTTTGAATTTATGACGCAGATCGTTACCAGCAACGCCATGACAGCAAGAAGTACAGCGGTTATTCTTACCGGGGTATTGCTGGGGATCGGTGTAGGATTATTTACCCGTCATCAAGATTTAGGGGAAACTAAAAATCCATAATTTTTCAGTTCTTTTTCGATGGCATCTAAAATATCCTCGCTGTCAGCACAGATTGTGTGATAGTGGTAGTCGGAAGTGACATTTTTCAGCAAGGTGGACTTGCCGGTGTGGATGTCATGGATGAAGTTTTTTACATCCCGGCGGCTGCGGATATTCATATCAGCCTGGATGCGTCCGTATACTTTATGGTTTACAAACACATTCAGGACAATGCCACCCTGGTCTACGATACAGTTTAATTCGTCCTCTGCCTGATCATCGGAGTGACGGCATTTGAAAATCTTTGTCACACCAGGATAGTCTTCGGAATGGATCACATATCCCCGGTGGGTGGACAAAATTTCATAGTGGCTGGAGCGAATGAGGGCAATATCCTGTACGATCACCTGTCTGCTGACCCCTAGTTCCTTTGCCAGTACCGTGCCGGATACAGGGGTTGTACTGTGGGACAGAAGGTCGATGATCTTATTTCTTCTTTCCTCTCCTGACATGAGAAACCTCCCTTACATTAGTTGGCGATTTCGTGAAGATTTTTCAACGAAATGTCTAAAATCGGTGCGGAGTGCGTCAGCGCACCGCTGGAAATGTAATCAACGCCCAGTTTTACAAGATGGGCAATATTTTCCTTTGTAACATTGCCGGAGCATTCTGTCTCCGCCCGGCCATCGATGATACGGATGGCTTCTTCCATATCTTCGTTACTCATATTATCCAACATGATAATATCAGCGCCGGCTTCTACGGCTTCTTTAACCATAGCAAGATTTTCTACTTCTACCTCGATCTTTCGTACAAATGGAGCATAGTCTTTTGCCATTTCAATGGCCTTTGTAACACTTCCGGCAGCACCAATGTGATTGTCTTTTAAAAGAACACCGTCAGACAGATTATATCGGTGGTTATTTCCACCCCCTACAACCACGGCGTATTTTTCAAAGATGCGGTTGTTTGGTGTTGTTTTTCTCGTGTCCAGCAGTTTGATGGAAGAGCCTTCCAGTAACGAAGCGACAGAATGGGTGTAGGTGGCGATGCCGCTCATGCGCTGCAGATAGTTCAGTGCGGTACGCTCTCCGGATAAGAGAACACGGATATCGCCGGTTACCGTTGCCATAAGCTGGCCTTTTTTTACGGCATCCCCATCCTGACAGTAAAATTCTACTTTTGTAGATGAATCCAGTAAAGTAAAGACCCTTTCGAAAATGCAGAGTCCGGCAATGATGCCGTCTTCTTTGCAGATCAACTGGACTTCACCGGGTTTTGCCTCCGGCATCACAGCGTTGGTAGAAACATCTTCACTGGAAATATCTTCTTCTAATGCCATGCGGATCAGTGGATCGGCATGAAGTTTTAATGTAATCTCATTCATTGTGGGTACCCCTTTCTTTTTCCATTTCTTCAAAAATGCTGGCTTTGTAATCAGCAAATAATTCGGTTGTATTATAATCAGGAATCGTTACCGCCTCTTTCATAGGTGCAGGCACCTGGTAAGTATCGGCGATCTCATCTGCTGCTCTTTCGGCAAAAACAAGGCTCTCCAGCAGGGAATTGCTGGCCAGACGGTTCCTTCCGTGGACGCCGTTGCAGCTGGTTTCCCCTACGGCGTATAAATGATCCATGGAAGTGTGGCTGTTTTTGTTGACCCAGATGCCGCCCATAAAGTAGTGCTGGGCCGGTACAACGGGAATACATTCTTTGGTACAGTCGTATCCTTCTTCCAGACACCGTTTATAGATGTTTGGAAAATGAGAAATAATATCTTCTTTCGGAATAGGAGCCATGGACAGCCATACAAAAGGCATCTGATCCTTTTCCATCTGGGCCCTTACTTCTTTGGTAAGAAGATCTCTAGGCAAAAGTTCATTCACAAAGCGCTCTTTGTTCTTGTTCAGGAGCACAGCACCTTCTCCTCTGACGGATTCGGAAATAAGGAAACGTCTGCCCGGTTCTTTTGAATATAAAGTAGTAGGGTGGATCTGCACATAATCAATGTGCTCCAGGCGGATGCCATGTTTCAGGGCAATAGCCAGAGCATCCCCGGTAATGTGGCGGAAGTTAGTGGAATGTTTGTATAATCCCCCCAGACCGCCACAGGCAAGAACCGTATAATCGGCCAGGATCTCGCTTGTGTTCCCGTCTGCATCCATAACAATGGCACCATGGCAGAGATTATCTTCTGTTATAAGATCCATCATAGTGCAGTGCTGGTACAAAGTAATATTAGGTCTTTCCAAAGCTCTTGCCAGCAGTTTGCTTGTGATTTCCTTGCCGGTAATATCTTCGTGAAATAAAATCCGCTTGTCGGAGTGGCCCCCCTCTCTGGTAAATTTGAGAGCCTCCCCGTCTTTTTCAAAATCCACACCGTAATCAATGAGTTTACGGATTATATGCTGGGAAGAGCGGATCATAATATCCACAGATTCCTTTCGGTTTTCGTAATGACCGGCCCGCATGGTATCTTCAAAATAACTGTCATAGTCCTCTTCGGATTTCAACATACAGATGCCACCCTGAGCCAGGAATGAGTCACTGTTTTCGGCATCATCCTTGGTAATAAGAGTGATTGTTTTGTCTGAAGGAAGGTTCAGGGCGCAAAACAAACCGGCGGCCCCGCTTCCTACAATGAGAATATCCGTTTTTGAAGTCATAGCATATCCTTTCTGAGTCTGCTTATTTGGCTAACTCAAGCATTCTCTTTAACGGCGCATTGGCCTTTTCCCGCAGTTCATCTGACAGGATCACTTCATTTTCACCGGTTTTCAGTACATGAAGTACTTTTTCCAGCGTGATCTTTTTCATATTTGGACAACACTGGGCAGAACCGGCAGAATAAAATGTTTTGTCAGGATTTTTTGTCTTCAGGTCGTGTAAAACGCCTAATTCGGTTCCGATAATAAATTCTTTGGCGGAAGAATCTGTAGCGTAGTTGATGATCTCAGAGGTACTGCCAATGAAATCGGCTAATTCAAGAATGGCTGCCGGACACTCCGGGTGAACCAGGAAAAGGGCATCCGGATGAGATTTTTTGGCTGCCAGAACCTGATCCGGACGGATGGAAGCGTGCACATGGCAGTAGCCATCATTGAGGATAAAGTTCTTTTCCGGCACCTGCTGTGAAATATAGTGTCCCAGATGTTCATCCGGAATAAAGAAAATATTCTGGTTAGGAAGTTTTTTTACGATCTTCATGGCATTGGAAGATGTAACACACACATCTGCGTGGCATTTTAATTCAGCCGTTGAATTTATGTAGCATACAACTGCCAGATCCGGGTACTGTTCCCTCAGTTCATCAATGCGGTTGATCTCTGCCATATGAGCCATTGGACAGTCAGCGGCAGCGTCCGGCATGAGAACGGTTTTTTCCGGGTTCAGGATCTTGGCACTTTCGCCCATGAATGAAACACCACAGAAAACAATGATATCGGCATCAGTGGTAGTGGCCACTTTACTTAAATAAAAGGAATCCCCGATGTAATCGGCAATGTCCTGAACTTCGTCGTGAACATAATAATGTGCCAGAATAACGGCATTTTTCTCTTCTTTTAATTTTTTGATCTGTGCTTGTAAGTTTTCCATAAAAGAAATCCTTTCTGAATTTAATGAGATTGATTCTCAAAATAATATGCTCCTTACTATAGCACAAAAGTTTACATCTGACAAGACAGATGTATATACTTTATAAAAAAACAAAGGGAAAGAGCGACTGGTAAGCCAGCCGCTCTTTTGAAAGAGGAGTTTTATGAAAAAATATCAAAAATTAGGAATAAGCTTTATTTAGATAAGTTAATGTGTTCCCTTAACTTATGGCTACAGTATAGCGTCCAAATGTGACCAGAATGTGTTCAAATATACGAAAATCTGTGAACATATTGTTAAGTGTGTTGTACACATTTAACAATAAAGTGGACTTTTGACAGGAAAAATGGTATAGTGGTGTAGGCTTGTTTTGATAGAAAGTACCAAAATATAAAGAAATTAGAGGGAATGATGGCGTGAAGTATGAATTGGAAGAATTAGAACAGAGAATCCATACGCCGCAGCTCGAAGGGATCGGTGAACGACTGGAAGATGATGTTTGCGAGATGCTGCAGCGGGCGGGAATTTATTTCCGGATCTTTCATCGTGTGAAGACCCTGGAATCCATTATAAAAAAGATTAATAAAGATGGGTATGGATTTGAAGACAACGAAAAGAAGATGCAGGACCTCATCGGAATGCGTATCGTTGTCTATTATTATGATGATATGAAAATTTTGCAGACGGTGTTTGACCGGACCTTTGCCAGACAGGGCGAGTGGGCGGTTACCGACAACTCCAGCGAAGAGTTTAAGGCATCCAAATTAAACGGTGTGTACCGGATCCCGGATGAGTACCGCAGCATTTACAATGGAGATCTCAGTATGTATCCCATTGACAGTACCTTTGAGGTGCAGTTAAGAACCATATCCTTTGAGGGCTGGCATGAGATCGAGCACGATATGCGCTACAAGTCTCCTTATGGGGGCGAGTTCTGGCGGAACAACGAAGATTTGTCCCGTACATTGAACTGTGTCCTGGCCAATCTTGAACTGTGTGACTGGACAACTTTAAATGTATTTGAAAAGCTGGCCAGATATCATTATGAGGAAGGCAACTGGGAAATGATGATCAAAGGACGGTTCCGTCTCCGGTTTGCCGGAAAGCCTCTGTCACAGGAACTGGTGGATTTTTTTGATGAAAACCACGAAGTGATCCGGTGCATGTATCACTGCAGCCGGGCAGATGTACTGTATGCGTTGTTAAATGATGTGAACCATGAGGATATCACCTTTGACCTGCTGGTAAAGGTGATGAATGAGTCTGTAGCGGATTATGACTTGAAACTGAAAAAGAAATTGTCAAAGATCTGCAAGGAACTGGTAAAATCAGAAAAAACGGTAAAGACAGAACGATTGGAATTAAAGCCGTTAGAGATCTCACCTTCTTTTGAATTAAGCGTGACACTGCTTCATAAGGAAGAAGATGATATCTATCAGGAATTTATGGAGGCTGTTCAGGTCATCGGCGTCTGGGCTCAGGGGAGATTCCGCAATGTAACAGATGATATCCCGCTGACTCCGGATGACTACGAATTTCATTCACCGGGATACAATCTGAGCATACTGGGAAACCGTTCTCTGGGATTTTACAAATTGTGTCTGGACTATGTAGACACCACCAGACCGGGCATGGTGTGGCGGACGAAAGTCAGTCTGGAGCGCAGTGACCGGATCCGTATGCGGGTAGACTGTGATTACTGTCATCCGCCGGAGAGATTTGTGCGGGAAAGTTTTGCTAAACCAAGATTTGTGGATGAGATTTTCCGCCGGATCGGTTATGAAGATGTGATCCCTATGTCTCTGAAACCACAGCGCGTAGACAGTATGGAAAAACTGGAGCAGTTAAGCCAGTTTACAGCCAACCACAACCGCACCCTGCCGGTGATCCTGGCAGTGGAAGAGGAAGAACCGGAACATCCCATCAATATTGGCCGTCTGGCAGAAACGGTGGGAACTTACGCCCATGTATTTGTGTTAGATAAAGAGGCACTTCCTATGTTAGTGGAGGCGTCGGATTACAGCCTGGAGGAATTGTCCGGTGCTGTGTGGGTTACCTTCCAGGGGGGAGAAGACCGCTTCTTTACAAAAGAGATGATCGAAAACTGCCGGTTTGATATAAACCGCCTGGCTTTTGAATCAGGAAATATATCAGAGAAAGCGTTCCGTCACAAACTGGTACGCCTTATCAAAGAACATAATGCCAGATAAACGACTCCAGGGTATTGACAGAATGGTTTTTACCTTGTATTATGATTGGTGTAAAAAAATAATAAAATAAGTAAAAGGAGTATGAAAATGAAAAGAAGTTTCAAAATGTTAGTTATGATGCTTGCATTGACTTTCGGTGCCCTCATTTTTAACGGCGCATCCAGTCAGGCGGCTGTTTCGATTACGAATGTAAAGCAGATTCAGGCAAGCAGCAGTTATGTGGAGTTACAGTGGGATGCCGTAATCTATGGTGACAGTGTATATTACCGTGTGTACTATGGTTCGTCTGCCAACAGTCTTACCGGTTACAGCGATACAAGTTCTACCGATGAGACCCTGTATCATCTGACACAGGGAAGCACCTATTATGCCAGAGTCGTTGCGTTCTCAGATTATGCGCGCAAAACTCCGATCGCTGAGTCTGATGTGATCCAGGTTTCCACTTCATTAAAAGAAGTTACAAACACAAAGCAGACAAAAGCAACAGCCAATTCCGTAACATTGACATGGGATGCCGTTGCTGGTGCAACTGCTTATGAAATTTATCGTTATGATGGATGGAAAAACTATACACAGGTAGGTTCTTCCGTTGGAACAACAGCAACCATAACAGGAATGAATGCATCTTCCAAAGTACAGTTGTTTGTTATCCCTACCAAGGTGATCAATGGAACCACTAAAATTTCCGGTACAGATATCAATACAATTTATGTAAAGACAGCACCAAGCAAAGTTCAGTACATTGCCATTACAAATTTCTGGTATTATCTGAATGATGCCCAGTTTGGCTGGAACACTGTACAGAATGCAGACGGATATCAGCTGCAGGTACAGAACTACAAAGGTAAGAACCTGTACAATGGATATACATCCAGCACTCATCAGGATATCACACCATTCTTCAAGAATGTGTTTACAAAGGCAAGAGCAAGAGCTTATGTAGAAGTAAACGGACAGAGAGTATTCGGACCATGGTCTGGATTTACTTACACCGCATCTTCTTCCAGCGTAAAAGTGATCCGTTCTGCCAACGGAAAGAAGATTACTGTAAAATGGAAAAAGATCAAAGGTGCAACCAGCTACACAATTTATGCATCGACCAAACAGAACAGTGGATTCAAAAAGATCAAAACAATCAGCGCTAAGAAAAAGAGCAGCTACACATTCAAAAAGATCGGTAAGAAGAAACTGAAAAAGAGCAAGAGATATTATGTTCGTGTCGTATACAACACAAAAGTTGGTAAAAAGACAGTAAAGAGTAAGATTGAAGCATCCGGCAGCGTATACTAATAACAGGCTGTCTCTGTTTCGGAAAAGAATAACGAAGTAAAACGGTAACAGACTACGGGAAAGTGATAACAGCTTCCCGGTGGTCTGTTACTTTTTTTGTTTGAAAAATCACTTACTTGTGATAAGATGGAAGGGAAGAAAAAAGGACAGAGAACCGATCTGTCAGAAGGGAGTCGTTTATGCAGAATCAAGTATTATACAACAAAAGGACAGGACAGCCGGTACAGATTATTGCGCGGGCCCGGACAAAACCAATTATGCAGGATGTGGTATGCTACCAGGAGTTAGAACCACCCTATGAATATTATGTAATGGAAAAGGTGGATTTTTTTGAAGCCTACACAAGGAGCTTTGAAGAACTGCCGAGAAAACAGCAAAAATACCTGGAAAAGAGACAGGATCTGCCGGACAAACAGCCCCGCATCTCCAAAGGAGAGGTGCTGACCCAGACGGAGGAAGAAGAGGCGGAGCCGGTAGATGAGAAAATGCAGAAAATGATCGCATTTTTTGATGCGCCTACCTACAGGCAGAAACTGAAGATTTTAGAGGAAATGAAAAACGATCTGGATGAACATATGATCAATAATATGGCAGTCAGTCTGGATCTGTCTATCGAAGATGGCATGGATGGATACAAGATGCTGGTGTCAGAGTTGAGGATCCGCAGCAAATATGAAACCGGCCGGGGAGATCGATTGTGATGAATTATCGTATGATACTGCAGTATGACGGCAGCCGCTATCAGGGGTGGCAGCGTCAGAAAGAAACAAACAAAGATACCATCCAGGGACGGTTAGAGATGGTGCTTTCAAAGCAGGAGAAAAAGCCGGTGCATGTTCATGGTGCCGGCAGGACAGATGCAGGGGTGCATGCCAGAGGGCAGGTGGCTCATTTCCACAGTGAAAAGGTCTATACGGCCAGCCAGTTGAATGAATATTTGCCCGAGGATATACGGATACTAAGGCTTGAAGAGGCTTCCCCCAGATTTCACAGCCGTCTGAATGCTACCGGCAAGGTATATGGATACCAGATTTTGAAAGCAGGCCGCTTTGATGTGTTTCAGAGACGGTATGCGTGGCAGATGCAGGACGAACTGGATCTGGAGGTCATGAGAGAGGCTGTCGCATGTCTGACGGGAAAGCATGATTTTGCCGGATTTTGCACGAAGGCGTCCAAGAAAAAGTCAACGATCCGGCAGATCTATGAGATCCGCATGGAAGAAGACGAGGACCGGATCTGGATCTGGTTTTATGGAAATGGCTTTTTGTACAATATGGTCCGCATCCTTACCGGCACGCTGGTAGAGGTGGGACGCGGCAGGATGACGACGGCGGATGTGCGACAGGCACTGGAGAAAAAAGACCGGAAACTGGCAGGGCCTACGGCACCGGCCCAGGGACTTTTTTTGCAGCAGGTAAAGTACGATTAGGAGGCGTTTTATGCGGTTAATGGAATTTAAGATGGAGCGGGAAAATCTGGTACAGGAAGGGGATGAGGTCACCATCACGGAAGGTGTACTGCCAAGTGCATATTATTACACCATCAATCCGGCAGTGGCCATGTCCGGCAACTATGTATTCCGGGAGAGACTCAAGTCCCGCAAAGGCGTTGTGAAGGAGATAAAACACAACGATAAAGGATATTATGTAGTAGTAGAATTTGACGAAGAAGAGAAGTAGATCAGAAAGGAAGGACAAAGATCAATGGAACGAAGAAATGCTTGGAAGGACTATACAAAAAAAGAATTGAAGGAAATGGAAAAACTCTGTGAAGATTACAGACATTTTCTGGATGATGGCAAAACAGAGAGAGAATGTGTCAGCCAGTCCGTACGTATTGCAGAACAGGCGGGATACCGCAATCTGGCAGATGTGATAGAAGAAGGCGGAAAACTGGCGGCAGGAGATAAGGTGTACTCTGTTAATATGAACAAATCCATTGCGCTGTTCCAGATCGGACGGCAGCCGCTGGAAAAAGGAATGGCTATTCTGGGGGCACATATTGACTCGCCACGCATGGATATAAAACAGAACCCTCTGTATGAGGATACAGAACTGGCATTCCTTGACACCCATTATTATGGCGGCATCAAGAAGTATCAGTGGGTCACGCTGCCGCTGGCAATTCACGGAGTTATCGTGAAAAACGACGGAGAAGTGGTGCCAGTCTGCGTGGGAGAAGATGAGAAGGATCCGGTCTTCTGTGTGACAGATCTTTTGATCCATTTGTCCCAGGAGCGTATGAGCAAAAAGGCCACAGAAGTCATTGAAGGAGAGGCACTGGATATCCTGGTAGGAAGCCAGCCTCTAAAAGGAGAAGAAAAGGATGCAGTGGCAAAAAATATCCTTTCAATCCTGAAGGAAAAATATGATATGGAAGAGGAGGATTTTCTGTCTGCGGAACTGGAAGTGGTTCCGGCAGGAAAGGCAAGAGAATCCGGCTTTGATACCAGTATGATCATGGCTTACGGACAGGATGACCGTGTCTGCGCGTTTACTTCCCTGCTTGCTATGGTAGAAGTGGAAAACACAGAATACACAACCTGCTGTCTTTTGGTAGATAAGGAAGAGATTGGAAGCGTAGGAGCTACCGGTATGCGTTCCAGAAACTTTGAGAATACAGTGGCAGAAGTGCTTTCACTGACCGGCCAGTATTCGGATCTGGCACTGCGCCGCTGTCTGGCAAACTCCAGAATGTTGTCTTCGGATGTAAGTGCAGCCTTTGATCCAACATATGCGTCGGCTTATGAAAAGAAAAATGCCGCATACTTTGGAAGAGGTATGGTATTTAATAAATTTACAGGCTCTCGTGGAAAAAGCGGAAGTAATGATGCTAATGCCGAATTTATGGCACAGATCCGTGGTATCTTAAAAGATGCCAAGGTTGCTTATCAGACCGCAGAACTTGGAAAAGTAGATATCGGAGGAGGCGGCACTATCGCTTATATCATGGCACTGTATGGCATGAATGTCATTGACTGCGGTGTGGCTGTGCTGAATATGCACGCACCATGGGAGATCACCAGCAAGGCCGATATTTACGAGACCAAGAAAGGGTATGTAGTATTCCTTGAGAAAATTTTTGAAAAATGAGGATAAAGTATGAGATACAGCATGAAAAAAAGAAGATGGCTGTGGGGACTCTGTCTTGTGCTGGCAGGAGTATTCCTGATGGGAAAACCTGCTAAGGCAGCAGAGCGCATCACGGTAAAAGAATGGGAAAAGACCATCACGGCCTCTGGCACCAGACAGATCTGTTATGTGCCGGGCCGCTATGTATCCTATAACAGTACAAAGTGGAAAAAAGCAAAAAAAATCTCCACAGCAGCTTCTTCGGTAAAGATAAAGCAGGCAGGTTTTTATACCATGCGTATTGATAAAACCAACGGCCGCAGCCGGTATGCTGTAGTAAAATTAAAAAGGAAAACCTATACCATTGCTGCCAATGAAGCAGCCAAAATAAAGAAAGGAACTTATTTTATCCGGATGAAGGGAGGCACCATGGCAGATGTACTGGACGGATGTCTGGCCTCCGGTACCAATGTCAGGCTGTTGAAAAACCACAAGATTGCCAGCAGTATCTGGGAGGCAGAGAAGGTGAAAGGCCTCTACTTCCGGTTAAAAAATACAGGAACAGGAATGTATCTTACGGTGGATGAGTCGGGAAATGCAGTGGCAGCACCTTTGAAAGAAGGGGACAATGCCTTTTCGTTCCGGGCGTTGAAGGCCGGTGGAAAGTACCGGTATCTCTGGAATCAGGGAAAAGATGTGTTTTTGTGCAGCCAGGGAGACAATCTGGAAAGCAGTGCCCGGAAGAAAAAGAAACAGTGGAAGTTTGCCTTTGTAAAGGCGGATGTGCCTTCCTCTACGGCCAGGCCGGATGCTTCAGTGACTTATCCGTCGGAACTAAACTATGGCAAGTCTTTTTCCCTGAAAGGCACTGTCAGAACAGCCTATGCCATGGAGGAACTGACCGCACAGATCCTGGATGCAAAGGGCGCGGCAGTGCAGCAGAAAAAGGTGTATCCGAAGCGGTGTAGTTATGAACTGGCAGGGATCGATAATGACATCATATTTGGCAGACTGGCACCGGGCAGTTATACATACAGAGTGGTAGTAAAAGACTGTAAGAACCAGTGGTTAGTGCCATTTTCAAAAGGATTTAAAGTTGTGATGCCGGCCACCGGCAGCAACCGGACTCTGACATACAACTTTGTGCTGATCAGTGCAGTAGGCCAGCAGTCCAACGGAACAGCACTGGAAAAAAAGGCGTGTGCATCCTATGCACTGGCGTACTGTAATTCGATCCTTTACAAAACAGCACCCAGCCCTCATACATACTGGTCGAGTTCTACGAATGTAGACTGCGTGTGGAGCAAAGGTGGTTATGCCACCAACAGTTACAGCAACACAACACAAGTGTTAAAGGCTGCTTATGATCAGGTGGCGGCAGGAAAACCGTGTATCCTGAGGGTGTCGGGGACTACCACATCCCAGCACTGGGTTACGGTGATCGGTTATAAAAATGTTTCCAATCCGGACAAACTTACCACTGCGAATTTCTTGGCGCTGGATCCGTGGAACGGCAGTCTTATTACGGTATCCGACAAATATGTGGTAAAAGATGTGTACCGTCTGGCGTATTCCACCCGTTATCAGTCGCAACAACCATAGACAAGGGCAGATTGGTTCTATATAATAAAAGAGAAAATATGAAGCGGATGAACAAAAAAGATTGACATTCCTATAGAAATAGGATAATATAAACAAAGACAGAACATTCGTTCGGATTATGGAGGAACCATTCATGGAAAAAGATCAGAATAAATTAAAAGCATTAGAGTCTGCCATTGCGCAGATTGAGAAGCAGTATGGCCAGGGAGCCATTATGAAACTGGGAGATACTACCAAAATGCAGGTAGAGGCAGTGCCTACAGGTTCACTGAGCCTGGATCTGGCGTTAGGCGTAGGCGGTATCCCAAAGGGAAGGATCATCGAGGTGTATGGACCGGAGTCCAGTGGTAAGACGACAGTAGCACTGCATATGGTAGCAGAAGTGCAGAAGCGGGGCGGTATCGCCGGCTTTATTGATGCGGAGCATGCATTGGATCCAGTATATGCAAGAAACATTGGCGTAGATATTGATGAATTATATATTTCCCAGCCGGACAGCGGTGAGCAGGCCATGGAAATTACAGAGACCATGGTGCGTTCAGGGGCTGTGGACATTGTGATCGTGGATTCTGTTGCGGCACTGGTGCCGAAGGCAGAGATCGATGGCGATATGGGAGATTCCCATGTGGGACTTCAGGCCAGACTTATGAGCCAGGCCCTGAGAAAACTGACCGCTGTTATCAACAAGTCTAATTGTACCGTTATCTTTATCAACCAGCTACGAGAAAAGATTGGAGTTATGTTTGGAAATCCGGAGACTACCACAGGTGGCCGCGCTTTGAAGTTTTACGCATCGGTCCGTCTGGATGTGCGCCGGATTGAGACTCTTTCACAGGGCGGAGAAAAGGTAGGTAATCGTGTCCGCGTCAAAGTCGTGAAAAATAAAGTGGCACCGCCATTCCAGGAAGCAGAGTTTGATATTATGTTCGGTAAAGGAATTTCCAGAGAGGGAGATGTTCTCGATCTGGCGGTGAAGTACGACATCGTATTAAAGAGCGGTGCGTGGTATTCATACAAAGGAGACCGGATCGGCCAGGGCCGTGAAAATGCCAAAAAATATCTGGCAGAACATACCGATGCCTTTGATGAGATCGAACAGAGTGTTCGTGTGAAATGTGCACCGGAACCGGAAGAAGAAGATAAACCGGAAGAGGCACAGCCTGATCGGGATGCATCCAAAGCCAAAGAGAAAAAATAGACATTGTGATCTAAGAGAGATAAGACCGTCATGCCTCGGAGGGAGGCTGGCGGTCTTGTGTTCACGGCAGAAAAAACAGGAGGTGCAGGGTGTGACGACGGAGGGAATGTCAGAAGAGGAAAAGAAAGCGGTGAAAAAAGCCATGGATCTTTTACTTCACAAAGACAGAACAAGACAGGAACTGAGAGAGAGACTGGAAAAAGCAGGATTTTCCCGGGAAGCAGAAGAGACAGCCATGGCGTATGTGGCGTCCTATGGTTACATAGATGATGAGAGATACATTATGAACTATATTGAATTTCATAAGGAAAACAGAAGCCGCAGTGACATTCGTTATAAACTGATACAAAAGGGCGTAGACAAAGAACTTCTGCAGGCAGTCCTGGAAGATTATCCCAGGGAGGCGGAGGAAACTGCTCTGAGGAAACAATTTGAAAAGCGGCTGAAGGGAAGAAGTTTTTCAGAACTGGACAGAAAGGAGCAGCAGAAGATCCTGGCAGCCATGGTGAGAAAAGGATATCCCCTTTCTACGGTTAAGAAAGTTAGTGTTGATTTTTAATCCGTAGTTGTGTATAATATCATACATATGTAGTAGTGGGTTAAGTGCGCCCATTTGAGAATATTTGCTTCAAGTGACCGTTTTTCGGCATACAGCAGGCAGATATCGGTTTATAATGTTAAACGGAATGGCTCCGCTTTAATAGAAAAACTATATTGTTCAATAAAGGAAAGTGAGGAAACAACAAATGAACTACACAGTTGAGAATTTAGAGAAAAGCATGGCAAAGGTAACGATTACAGTAGATGCTGACAAGTTTGAAGAGGCAATGCAGAAATCCTACCTTAAGAACAAAAAGAACATTACTGTTCAGGGATTCCGTCGTGGTAAAGCACCTAGAAAGATGATCGAGAAGATGTACGGCGAAGGAGTTTTCTATGAAGATGCTGCTAATTTCGCAATTGATGAAGCCTATGGTGAATTCTTCGACAACAATGATCTGGATATCGTATCCCGTCCACAGATCGAAGTAGTAGAGATCGGTGAAGGAAAAGATTTTGTGTTTACAGCAACAGTAGCTGTAAAACCAGAAGTGACACTGGGTGATTATAAAGGCGTTGAAGTTACAAAACGCGAAGTAAAAGTAATGGCTGCTGATGTAAATGCAGAGATCGATAAAGTTCGTGAGCAGAACAGCCGTATGATCACAGTTGAGAACCGCGGTATCAAGAAAGATGATACAGCTATCATCGATTTTGTTGGATCCGTAGATGGCGTTGAGTTCCAGGGAGGAACCGGTAAAGATTATCCACTGGTGATCGGAAGCCATTCCTTTATTGACAACTTTGAAGATCAGTTAGTTGGCAAGAAAGTCGGAGAAGAAGTAGATGTAAATGTAACATTCCCAGAAGAGTATCATGCAGAAGAACTGAAGGGCAAAGAAGCATTGTTCAAAGTTACAATCAAAGAGATCAAGATGAAAGAACTTCCAAAGGCTGATGATGAGTTCGCAAGTGAAGTATCTGAGTTCGAGACTTTGAAAGAGTATAAAGCAAGTGTAAAGAAGAGCCTGACAGAGCGCAGAAAGGAAGAAGCAAAGAGAGAGAAAGAGAACGAAGCAGTAGCTGCTGTAGTAGACAACATGACAGTAGAACTGCCTGAACCAATGGTAGATGCAGAGACAAACCAGATGATCCAGGAATTCGCAACCAATCTTTCACAGCAGGGTATGGCAATTGACCAGTATATGCAAATGACAGGCATGACACCGGCTGTATTGAAGACACAGATGACTCCTCAGGCTGAGGCAAGAATCAAGACAAGACTGGCTCTGGAAGCAGTTGCAGAGGCTGAGGGAATCAAGGTTTCTGACAAAGATATTGATAAAGAATTAGAAGAAATGGCAAACATGTATCAGATGGAATTAGACAAAGTGAAAGAAGCTTTGGGTGATGCAGGAAGAGAGCAGGTTGCCAAAGATGTTGCCAATAAAAAGGCAGTAGATTTCATTGTAAAAAATGCTGTTGAAGTTGAAAAAGCAGATGAGGAAGCAGAGAAGGAAGACAAATAATTCTGCACTAAATTCCTCGTCCCGAAGGTTTAGAATGGAGGAATCGTAGTATGGCATTAGTACCTTATGTCGTTGAGCAGACAAGCCGGGGCGGCGAGCGTTCATATGACATTTATTCAAGATTGTTAAAAGAGAGAATCATTTTCCTGGCAGATGAGGTGAATGACCAGACGGCCAGTCTGGTTGTGGCACAGTTATTGTTTTTGGAATCAGAAGATCCAAACAAAGATATACAGTTGTATATCAACAGCCCGGGTGGTTCTGTAACAGCAGGTATGGCGATCTATGACACCATGAATTATATTAAGTGTGATGTATCCACTATTTGTATCGGTATGGCAGCCAGCATGGGAGCATTTCTGCTTTCCAGTGGTGCCAAAGGCAAGAGACTGGCTCTGCCAAATGCAGAGGTAATGATCCACCAGCCATCTGGTGGTGCCAAAGGCCAGGCAACCGAGATCCAGATCGTGGCAGAGAATATTCTTAAGACCAAGAAGAAATTAAATGAGATCCTGGCTAAGAATACAGGACAGGATTATGAAAAAGTAGTAGAAGATACAGAGCGCGATAACTTTATGAGTGCCGAGGAAGCGAAGGCTTATGGTTTGATCGATGAGATCGTTGTAAGCCGCAGCGATACAAAGGAAGATAAGTAAAAATATGAAAATGGTGCCGACTGGTCTTGGCGCCATTTTCCCATATAATGAAAAAGAGAGGTTAGTATGACAAATAAAACAGGAGATGGCACACCAAGAATTCAGTGCTCCTTCTGCGGTAAGGGAGAGCAGCAGGTTCATAAGCTGATTGCAGGACCAAATGGTGTGTTTATTTGTGACGAGTGTATAGATTTATGTGAAGAAATCATTGCAGAGGAAGAAGAATTACATTCTTATGAGGGAGAGGCAGATGAGAGCGAGATCAATCTGCTGAAACCAAAAGAGATTAAGGAATTTCTGGATGAGTATGTAGTAGGACAGGAAGAAGCCAAAAAAGTCCTTTCTGTAGCCGTTTATAACCATTACAAGAGAATTAAAAATGGCGCCAAACTGGATGTGGAACTGCAGAAGAGCAACATTCTTATGGTAGGCCCTACCGGTTCCGGTAAGACTTATCTGGCCCAGACCCTGGCGAAGATCCTGAATGTACCATTTGCCATTGCAGATGCTACCACGCTGACAGAAGCCGGATATGTAGGTGAAGATGTTGAGAATATCCTGCTGAAGATCATTCAGGCGGCAGATTATGATATTAAGAGAGCAGAACATGGTATTATCTATCTGGATGAGATTGATAAGATCACGAAAAAGGCAGAAAATGTTTCCATTACCAGAGATGTGTCCGGTGAAGGTGTACAGCAGGCACTGTTAAAGATCTTGGAGGGAACAGAAGCCAGTGTTCCTCCACAGGGAGGAAGAAAACATCCACAGCAGGAATTTTTCCATATTGATACAAGCAATATTTTGTTTATCTGCGGTGGAGCCTTTGACGGACTGGATAAAATCATCAGTTCCAGAATTGACAAAAAATCTATTGGATTTAATGCGGAGATCGCAGACAAAACAGAGCAGAATGTGGGAGAACTCTTTAAACAGGCACTTCCACAGGATTTTGTGAAGTTTGGATTGATACCGGAGTTTATTGGCCGTGTGCCGGTAACGGTAGCATTGGATCTTCTCAGCGAAGAGGCGTTGAAAGAAATATTAGTAAAGCCAAAGAATGCCATTACGAAGCAGTATCAGAAGCTTCTTGAATTAGATGGTATTTCACTGAGTTTTGAGGATGATGCATTAAGTGAAGTGGCCCGTTTATCCAATGAACGAAAGACCGGAGCCAGAGGACTTCGTGCAATTCTTGAAACCAGCATGATGGATTATATGTATGAACTTCCATCTATGGATGATGTAAAAGAGTGTATTATAACGAAAGCGGTAATTGACGGTGAAGGCGAACCTAAGTTATTAGGTGTGAATGGCGAAGAACCGCAGCTGCCGGATAATGAAGAGGAAAGTGCATAATATATGAGTCAGGATCAAATGAAAACAATGCCGGTGCTTCCTATGGAAAATGCCCTGTTGCCGGGGATGCTTGTACATCTGGATATTGTTCGGGAAATGAACAAAAAGACAGTAGAAGCAGCGGATAAAGAAGATGACTTGATCTTTATAGCGATAGAAAAGGATCCGGAGGCAGAACGCCCGGAATATGAGGATTTGTACCCGGTTGGCGTCATCGCAAAGATACGCCAGCAGGTACGCCTGAAAAACAATGTGGTGCGGATCATGGTTTCCATCCGAAGGAGAGCCAGACTTGTCAGCCTCCGTTATGAGGAGAACCATCTGGAAGGACAGGTAGAACCTTATGAGATCGATGAGGACACAAAGCCGGGAACTTTTGAATGTGAAGCGATGTGCCGGGATCTGAAACGGATTTACGAACGATATCTGGATGAGAATCCAAGAGCCGGACAAAGCGGTGCGGTGCAGATTGAAAAGACGAACAACCTGGAAAAAGTGGTGGATCTGATCGCCATGCATACTACGATGTCCCAGGAAAAAAGACAGGAAATCCTGGAGTGCCGGGATTTGGAAAAACGCTATGAGATCGTTGGCCGTTTTCTTATGAATGAGATTACCATTGGCCGTCTGCGGGAGCAGTATCATGAAAAAGTGAAAGAGTCTCTGCAGGAAAATCAGAGAGAATATTTTCTCAGGGAACAGTTAAAACAGATTCGTGAAGAACTGGGAGAAGAGCAGGACAGCCAGTATTATACAGATAAATATAAAAACCAGTTGGAGCAGATTGAGTGTAGTGATGAGATCCGCGGACGCATTGAAAAAGAAATTGACCGGCTGGAGTCTATACCGGTAAGTTCTTCTGAACATGTGGTGGCAGCAGATTATATTGAGACTTTGCTGGCACTTCCGTGGGACAAGGCATCCCATGATTCAAAAGATATAAAGAAAGCTCAGGAAATTCTGGAAGAGGATCACTATGGACTGGATAAGATTAAGGAAAGGATCCTTGAATTTCTGGCTGTAAGGATCTTAAATGAGCAGGGAGACAGTCCGATCCTGTGTCTGGTAGGACCGCCGGGAACCGGTAAGACTTCCATTGCCAAATCGGTGGCGAGAGCCCTGAATAAAGAGTATGTGCGGATCTGCCTTGGCGGCGTCCGGGATGAAGCAGAGATCCGTGGACACAGAAGAACCTATGTAGGGGCTATGCCGGGAAGATTTATAGACGGTATCCGTAAGGCTGGCGTGAAAAATCCGCTGACCTTGCTGGATGAGATAGACAAAGTAGGAAAAGAGTACCGGGGGGATACTTCGGCAGCGTTGCTGGAAGTGCTGGATCCGGAGCAGAACAGCCATTTTGTAGACCATTATGTGGACATGCCGGTGGATCTGTCCCAGGCTATGTTTTTGTGTACGGCCAATTCCCTGGATACTATCCCGAGACCGCTGTTAGACCGTATGGAAATTTTGTCCTTATCCGGATACACGGAGAATGAACGGTTCCACATTGGAAAGAAATATCTCGTGCCAAAGCAGATGGAGAAAAATGGGTTGGATAAAACAAAACTCCGCATTACGGATGGAGCATTAAAGGAAATCATTTCTGGTTATACAAAAGAGGCAGGAGTGAGAGAGTTAGAGAGACAGATTGCTTCTATATGCCGGAAAAGTGCCAGAAAGATACTGGATGGAACTGAAGAAAAGATTCAGGTGACAGCCAGAAATCTGACGGAATTTCTTGGCCGCAAAAAGTATTCTCTGCTGGAAGCCAATAAACGGCCGGAGGTAGGTATCGTCAGAGGACTTGCCTGGACGCAGGTAGGCGGAGATACCCTGGAGATTGAGGTAAATACAATGCCGGGCAGCGGCAAACTTACCATAACCGGAAAACTGGGGGATGTAATGAAAGAGTCAGCCCAGATTGCCATGAGTCTGATGCGCTCTCTCCTGCCAAAACAGGACAAGTTCGTAAAGACCCACGATTTTCACCTGCATGTGCCGGAAGGGGCAGTTCCTAAAGACGGCCCATCTGCCGGTGTGACGATGACGACTGCTTTTTATTCTGCTGTTTCAGGACGAAAAGTGGATCCGAAGGTGGCGATGACCGGAGAGATCACACTGCGGGGCAAAGTGCTGGCCATTGGAGGTTTGAAAGAAAAACTCCTGGCGGCTTCCATGGCAGGGATCAAAACGGTGATTGTTCCCTTTGAGAACAAATTAACAGTAGAAGAACTGGAACCGGAGATTCTGGGAGATATGGAAGTGATATATGCCAAAACCATCCGGGATGTGTTGAAGGTGGCGCTTGTTACGGAAGGATAAACTTCAGAATGGAGAGATGACATGGTTATTAAATCCCTTGAATTAGAGACTGTGTGCGGTATTACCAGCACACTGCCGCAGCATAAAAAACTGGAGATGGCTTTTTGGGGAAGATCCAATGTAGGAAAATCTTCCCTGCTGAATGTGCTGTGGAACCGCAAATCCATGGCCAGGATTTCTGCACAGCCGGGAAAAACCCAGACCATCAATTATTACAATGTAAATGATCTGTGTTACATGGTGGATCTGCCCGGGTATGGCTATGCAAAAGTATCAAAGGAACTGGCAGCCAAATGGATGAAGATGATTGAAACATATCTGGATACATCGGAGGCTCTCCGGGTTGTATTTCTCCTGATCGATATCCGCCATGAGCCATCTAAAAAAGATGTGGAAATGTACAGACTTTTATACGAAAAAGGATTCAATCCACTGATCATTGCCACGAAAGCAGACAAGATCAGTAAAGGAGCAAAGGATAAGCAGATTGCTTTGATCCGAAAGACCCTGGGAGCGGATAAAGAGACACCGATCCTTCCGTTCTCTGCCCTGAACCGGGATGGAAAGGAAGAAATCTGGGAATACATTGATTATTTTGTAAACGAGATCACCATAGAGTGAGGTGATATAGATGACAAAAAAACAAAGAGCCAGACAGATACTGGATATGCTGGCTGAAGAATACCCGCTGGCGGATTGTACCCTCCAGTATGATGAGGCATGGAAACTGCTTGTAAGTGTCAGGCTGGCAGCCCAGTGTACCGATGCCAGAGTGAATATTGTGGTAAAAGATCTGTTTGCCAAGTATCCATCGCCGCAGGCACTGGCAGAAGCGGCACCGGAAAAAATTGAAGAGATTGTAAAGCCCTGTGGACTGGGAAAAAGCAAGGCAAGAGACATACATAAATGTATGAAGATGCTGGTGGAGGAATACGGCGGACAGGTGCCGGATGACTTCGATCAGCTGCTGAAACTGCCGGGAGTCGGCAGAAAAAGTGCCAATCTGATCATGGGAGATGTGTTTGGCAGGCCGGCTATCGTAACCGATACCCACTGCATCCGTCTGACCAACCGGATGGGGCTTGTAGATGGCATAAAGGAGCCGGCCAAAGTAGAAAAAGAACTGTGGAAGATCATTCCCGGGGAGGAAGGCAGTGATTTCTGCCACCGGCTTGTACATCACGGCAGAGCAGTGTGTACAGCCAGAAATCCCAAGTGTGAACAGTGCTGTCTGGCACAGGTGTGCAAGAAAGTTTTATCATAAAGTATGCATGACAAAGGAAGGAAAAGTATGAAGGAATTTTTGAACTCAAAAAAAGCCAGCAAGATTTCGGCAATTTTATTTGCTGTCTTTGGAGGCCTGGTTGCCATTGTAGGGATTCTGGTAGGACGGCTGAGTGCTGTGTCGCCGGATGAGATCAGCGCAGATGCCAATGCACTTCTGCCTGCTTTTACAGCCTATTGTGTGATCTATGTGATCCTGGCAGCGGTTTATGCATTTCTCCGGCTGAAAGCGGGAGCATCTGTGAAACTGGTTGTTTTTTGTGAAAAGTACAAAGTAACAGCAGGATTATTCATTATCCTGGCAGGCATGAGTCTGGTATGGATTGTGCCGCTTGTGACAGCGTTTATCACCATACAGAAGCCGCTTATCCTTGTAGTCATTATGGAAATCCTTGCATTGGCAGGAATAGCCGCTTTGTTTATAGATGCATGGCAGTATATCACGATGCTGGTAAACTGGCTTAGAAGTAAATAAAAGAAAGGGGAACAAGAATATGGCAGTGATCAGACCATTTCAATGTGTAAGACCAAGAAAGGATGTGGCAGACAGAGTAGCCGCATTACCTTATGATGTTTATAACCGGCAGGAAGCGAAGAAAGAGGTGGAGAGAGAGCCCCTTTCTTTTTTAAAAATCGACCGAGCAGAGACCAACTTTGATGACTCGGTAGATACATATGCGCCGGAAGTATATCAGAAGGCGAAAGAAATCCTGAATGAAGAGATCGCCCAGGGAATCTATGAAAAAGATGAGACAGAGGCGTATTACATTTATGAATTGACTATGAATGGACGGGCTCAGACCGGATTGGTGGCTTGTGCCAGTGTAGATGATTATGTAAACAATGTGATCAAAAAGCACGAAAATACGAGAGAAGACAAAGAAATCGACCGCATCACCCATGTGGATACATGCAGTGCCCAGACAGGCCCGATCTTTTTGGCTTACCGTGCCCAGGATGCCATTAACAAACGGGTGGAGGCAAACAAGGAAAAGGAGCCGGTTTACGATTTTACAGCGGTAGACGGTGTGAAGCACCGCGTCTGGAAGATGAGTGATCCGGAGGATGTGGAAGCAATCCGTAAGGCATTTGAGAATCTGAACCAGATCTATATTGCGGATGGACACCACCGGGCAGCATCTGCGGTGAAAGTAGGATTGAAGCGCAGAAAAGAAAATCCGGCTCACACAGGAAACGAAGAGTATAATTTTTTCCTTTCTGTGTTATTTCCACATGACCAATTGATGATTATGGATTATAATAGAAGTGTAAAAGATTTAAACGGACTTACTGTTTCGGAATTTTTAGAAAAGATCCAGGGAAATTTTGAAGTAGAAAAAGCATCCGGCCCGGTCAGACCACAGGAAAAAGGAACTTTTGGAATGTATCTGGAAGACGGCTGGTATACTTTGAAAGCGAAGAAAGATCTGTATGAAGGAAAAGATGCAGTAGGCAGACTGGATGTGGCGGTACTCCAGGATTATCTGTTGTGCCCGGTTTTGGGGATCGAAGATCCGAGAACCGATGCACGGATTGAATTTATCGGTGGAATCCGGGGACTTTCTGAACTGGAGAAAAAGGTAAAGGAAGGTATGAAGGTATCTTTTTCCATGTACCCTACCTCCATTACAGAATTGTTTGATGTGGCAGATCAGAATCTTCTGATGCCACCGAAATCCACCTGGTTTGAACCAAAGTTAAGAAGTGGTCTGTTTATCCATCAGATCTGATCATAGAAGCAGGAGGAGGAGCTTATGGCACTAAAATTAGATGATTTTATGCAGTGGCCGGAAATTGAGGCACTGGAATATGGAGAGTGTTCCAGACCGCAGGATGTGTTGGGGGCACGGATGGCGGACCGCTCCCATGTGCTGATCACAGCCTATTTTCCCGAGGCGGATTCAGTTGCTGTGAGAGTGGCCGGAGCCAAAAAAGAATACAAGATGGAAGCGGTGGACCAGCAGGGATATTATGGGGTGCTGATCGCCGGACGCAAGATCCCGGAGTATGTGTTCATGGTTGAGACAAAGGGAAAACGAAAAGAAGTGCCGGATGTGTACAGCATGGATTCTCTCATCGATGGAATGGATATGGAAAAATTCATCAACGGATGCCATGATACCATTTATGAAAAGCTGGGAGCGCATCCCATGACCAGAGATGGTGTGGAAGGTACTTACTTTGCCGTGTGGGCACCCAATGCAAGAGCAGTCAGTGTGGTAGGAGATTTTAACCACTGGCGTGAAGATGCCCACCCGATGGTCAAGAGAGAACCGGCAGGGATCTATGAACTGTTTGTTCCCGGAGTAGGAAAAGGAGATCTGTACAAATTCTCTATTTATCAGAGTACCGGCAACCGGGTGTTAAAGGCAGATCCTTTTGCAAACTATGCAGAACTCAGACCGGCGACAGCCAGTGTGGTATGGGATCTGACAAAATACAGCTGGAATGATGAGAAATGGCTTGCCAGACGGAGTAAATGGAACTGTGAAAAAGAACCGGTGCTGGTGTATGAAGTGGCACTGGGGGCTTTTAAGAAACCAAAGATCTCCGGCAAAGAAGAAAAAGATAGTTTTTATACATATAAAGAGATGGCACCGATGCTGTGTGAGTATTGTGAAAAAATGGGATACACACATGTGGAACTGATGCCGGTGATGGAGCATCCGTTTGACGGCTCCTGGGGATACCAGGTGACCGGGTATTATGCCCCTACGGCCCGCTACGGAACTCCGGACGATTTCGCATATTTTGTAGATTATATGCATCAGCATGACATTGGCGTGATCCTTGACTGGGTACCGGCTCATTTTTCAAAAGACCAGCATGGTCTGGCCAGATTTGACGGAACCTGCCTGTTTGAGCATCTGGACCCAAGACAAGGAGAACACCCGCACTGGGGAACCCTGATTTATAATTACGGCAGAAATGAAGTAGTGAATTTCCTCACAGCCAATGCATTGTACTGGATCCGACAGTTCCATGTAGACGGTATCCGTATGGATGCGGTAGCTTCTATGTTGTATCTGGATTACGGCAAGCAGGATGGTGAATGGGTTGCCAATATGTACGGCGGCAATGAAAATCTGGAAGCGATTGCCTTTTTGCAGCACACCAATGAGTGTATACATAAAGAAAAAAGAGGTGTTATGACCATCGCGGAGGAGTCTACGGCCTGGCCACTTGTGACAGGTTCTGTATCCGATGGCGGTCTGGGATTTGACTTCAAATGGAATATGGGATGGATGAATGATTATCTGGAATATATACAGACGGATCCTTTGTTCAGAAAAGGGCGCCACGGTATGCTGACTATGAGTATGCTGTACCAGTATTCAGAAAATTTCATGCTGGTATTAAGCCATGATGAAGTGGTGCACGGAAAGGGATCCATGTATGAAAAGATTCCGGGAAATCATCAGGATAAACTGAGCACACTGCGGCTGACCTATGGATTTATGGCAGCCCATCCGGGCAAGAAACTTTTATTCATGGGACAGGAGTTTGGACAGATCAGAGAGTGGAGCGAAGAGAGAGAACTGGACTGGCATCTGTTGGATCCGGTGGATGGACAGGAGTCGGGACATGAAAAATTAAGACAGTTTGTCAGTTATCTCAATGTGTTCTATCAGGCACATCCGGCTTTGTATGTAAACGATACAAAAACATCCGGATTCCAGTGGCTGAGCACATTGGATGCAGATAACAGCGTCATTGTGTTTTTGCGAAAATGCAAAGATGAAACATTACTGATCACCTGCAATTTTACCCCGGTTTATCATGAAAAATTCAAAGTAGGAGTACCTTTTGCCGGTAAGTATAAAGAAATATTGAACAGTGATGCCGTGGAATTCGGAGGAGAAGGCCACATAAATCCAAGAGTGAAAAACTCCAAAAAGGAAAAATGGGACGGAAAACCAAATTCCATCGAAATCAAACTGGCACCGTTGTCTGTTCAGGTGTTTCAATGTACGAAAGTGCCGGTAAAGCGGAAGAAAGCATAGAACCAAAGACGCTGGAGGTAGTTTATGAAATTAACAGAATTGATGGAGATTGATATCCTGCAAAAGATCCAGGATAGTTTTTCAAAATTTACAGGGATGGCGTCCATTACAACCGATCCGGAAGGAGTGCCTATTACCGTAGGAAGTGGATTTTCTGAATTTTGTATGAAGTACACCCGCCAGGGATCTGTATTAGGCAACAGGCGTTGTGAAGCCTGTGATAAAAAAGGGGCTGTGTGTACACTGGAGTCAGGAAGGGCTACCACTTATTTCTGCCACGCAGGCTTGGTAGACTTTGCGGCACCGATCATGTTAAATGATGAGATGATCGGCTGCTTCATCGGAGGCCAGGTGCGTACAGGCCCGCTGAATGAGAGCAGTATCCGGGAAATAGCAAGAGAACTGGGAATTGATCCGGATGAGTATGTAGAGGCTTCCCGCAAGATACAGTTACTGGATAGAGACTATATCAATAAAAGCGTGCGGTACTTAGAAGAGATTGCCGCCATTATTTCTCAAATGGCGTACCACAACTATGTGGCATTGCACGAGAGCATGGAACTGGAACTGAATTCCCGTGCCAAGGCCCGCTATGCGGTGCAGCATATGATCAAGATGAAAAAGGAGATCCTTCGCTGGAACCACTATTTTAAAGATATAGACAAAGAAGGAATGCCGGACGCATTTAAAGGAATTTTAAAATTAGTAAACACAAAGGCTTATGACATAATATCCGATATACAAGATACAGAAGAGTATCTGAACATCTCTCTGGGCAACATTCAGGTCCGGGAGGAGATTTACAATGTCAGAGATCTGCTGGAAGAGATCAAGGTCAATACCCAGATCCGGGAAAGCGATGCAGAAGAAAGATGCAAGATAGAGGTAGACCCTTCTGTGCCGGAGTGGCTGTTTGGAGACAAGGGACGCATTGGTATGCTGGTCAGCAAGCAGCTGGAATACGGATGCCGTTTTTCGGAGGATGACCTGATGGTAAAAGTATCAGCAGAACCCTATGGATATGGTGTAATGATCTATATTCATGTGATCAGTGAGAAAACTGTGATTCCAAGGCCTATTTTGGAACGGATGCGTGCCGGCCTGGAACAGGGACAGAATGCTTCAGAAAATTCCTGCTACCACAAGGTGGAGGGAATGACTGTATTTGGAGTGATGGCCAAGCAGATGGCCGGTGAGATGCAGGTAGAATCAGAAGAGGGCAAAGGGACTTGCTTTACGATGAGTCTGCCGCAGTTGGAGATTAGGAGGAATGAGGATGACCTTTGATGCCAGTGAGTATACAAAAGCGTTAGAGGGTTTTTTAGTAAACATGGAGAATCTTCATGGTAGAAAACTTCCATACGACCGCATGGAGGCGGCGATGGATCCGTTGTGCTCTTTTCTGCGCATTGCCAAAGTGCAGACAGAGTTTTATGCTTCCGTACACCAGGAAATACGCCAGATCGGTAATCAGAGTACTGCTTACCAGAAGGGCATGCCGGAGGAAAATGAAAAAAGATCCTACCGGGAAGTCACGGAAGAGGGAAGTGTAGTTGTGATTAACATCTTTCCGTATGAAGGAAATGTCCGCTGGACGACCGAAGAGATTAATCATGTGGATGTCATGGTCAGAATGCTGTTTGTTTTTTACACAAGAGAGCGTGTATACCGGATGGCAGAAGAACTGGCTTACCAGGACAGTACCCTTGGCATCTACAATTACAAATTTTTTATGAAGAAACTGGATGAACTCATTGAGAAAGAGGTGGCAGGCCGGTATATTGCCTGTTACTATAACTTGAAGCGTTTTTCCATTATCAACCAGCAGGTAGGAAGAGATATTGGAACCCATATTATGCGTCAGTTTTCCACCGGGTTACAGCATATGCTGGGAGACAGAGGCTATGTATGCCGGATTAACGGAGATAACTTTACGGTTGTGTTTGAGAAGCAGTGTCTGGATCCGGTGATGGAATATCTGAAACGCACCGGGATTTATTATGAACAGGGCAGTGAAGAACATGTACTGATCGAGACGACTGCCGGATATTATGAGATCCCGGGGCTGGAAGAAAGTCTGAATCCTACAGATATTATGGACCGTATCACGGCGGCTTATCATGTGGCGTCCACAGATAGTCACAGTGCTTATGTCTTTTTTGACAAACCGATGATGCAGGAAATGGTACGGAAGAAAAATATAGAAAATGAGTTTAGAAATGCACTGGAGACAGAAGAGTTCCTTGTGTATTACCAGCCGAAGGTAAATTTGAAAAATTATACGCTGGCAGGTGCGGAAGCACTGTGCCGCTGGCGTCATAATGTGGAACTGATTCCGCCCTTTCATTTTATCCCGATTTTGGAAGAAAGTCATGCGATCTGTGAACTGGACTTTTATATGCTGGAGCATGTGTGCAGGGATCTGCGGAAGTGGCTGGATGAAGGAAAGAATGTAGTCAGGATATCCGTCAATTTCTCCAGGCAGCATATGGGGGATGTGGATCTGTCAGAAAGGATCCTGCAGATCATTGATTCTTATGAAATCCCTCATCAGTACCTTGAGATCGAGTTGACAGAGACCACTACGGATGTGGCATTTACAGATCTTAGAAAACTGGTGGACAAGCTACAGTCTCAGGGAATCCGTACTTCGGTGGATGATTTTGGAGTAGGATACTCATCCCTGAACCTGATCCGGGAACTGCCGTGGGATGTGCTTAAGATCGACAAAAGTTTTCTCCCGGATACCATTGACCCAACCAATGAAAAATATGTTATGTTTAAGTATCTGGTGGCAATGGCACAGAATCTGGGACTGGAATGTATTGTAGAAGGTGTTGAAACAGTAGATCATATAAGAGTGTTGAAGGAAAATCAATGTTACATGGCGCAGGGTTTTTACTTTGATAAGCCCCTTCCGAAGGATGAATTTGAGCGTCGGTTTACACAAAAAAGGAAAGTAGACTAACCGGAGGTAACGACAGATGAAAAAAGTTATATACATAGGCTATGCGGTCTGCGCCATAGCCATGCTCGTGCTTTTGCTTTATATGTCTGACAATTTAAGAGTGATTGAATCCAATACCAGAGAGGATGACGAGTATACACAGCTGCAGCCTTATGCGGCCCGGGTTGTCAAGGACAGTGCGGCACCGGTTGGCGTCAGCAAGGTGTTTCAGTTTAAGGTGCCGGCCATTGGCAAGGGTACCAAGACGCTGGCCTTTTACTCCCATCATCAGGATGTGGTGATCTACGAAGGAGACAAAGTGATCTACCAGAGAAAGGTATATCAGGGAAATCCTTTTGGAAGAACCAGTGGACAGGGATGGAACAATGTTACTTTGTATCCGGAGGATTCGGGCAAGGATCTGACTATTGTAATATCGCCGGAATATTCTACGGTACAGGACATTGAAGTGACATTTTATTATGGTGCCAAATTAAAGATCTGGCTTCATGATGTGATCCGCCAGATGATACCGAGTATACTAAGTCTGATTGCCGTTGTGATGGGACTGATCTTTGTTGTATTTACTCTGGTAAATATAAGGAATAAAAAGATCAACCGCAACCTTTTGTTTATGGGAATCTTTTCCATTTGCATCGGTGTCTGGAAGATTACAGATGCGGGAATTTTGCAGCTACTGTTTGGCAACAATATTTTGTTTTCCTACATTCCGTTTGTCAGCTTACTGCTGTGTGTGATCCCATTTGTACTCTTTATCCGTACATTATTTGCAGATAAGGAGTCCAAGGGCTGGTATATTGTGTGTCTGGCCAGTCTGGCAGTGATGGTATTTTCTTTTGTGGTTCAGATCATAAACAAGGGCGATATGAGAGAGACACTGCCGTTTAATCATGGTGTCATGGCACTTATGGCATTGGTAACGGTGATCCAGTTTGTGCGGCAATGGAAAAAAGAGAGAATAAATCGAAAATTAAAATTGATCTTTTGCTGTTTCCTGACATGTATTGTAGGTTTGATAGGTGATATTATAACCTTCTATATATCAGAGGGTACCGACTCCATGGTGCTTGGAATCTTTGGATTTATTCTGTTTATCATGATCGTAGGGATCAATTCCCTGGCTGAGTCAAGAGCACTGATGGCCAGAGGAGAACAGGCAGAGCAGTTGGAAAAAATGGCATATCACGACCAGCTTACAGGCGTGTACAACCGTACTGCTTACGCAGCCCATACTACGGCAGAGAACTTTGAAAAGGACAAATGTATCGTTGTCATGATGGACTTGAACAATCTGAAAAAATGTAACGATACAAGAGGCCACAAAGAAGGCGACGCCTACATAAAGACAAGTGTGGAACTGATCCTGCAGACGCTGGGAACACTGGGAAACTGCTACCGAATGGGCGGTGATGAGTTCTGTGTGCTGATCCATGGCGGTACGCCAAAGGCATGCTCAGACCAGATCCAGAAACTGTGGGAAAAGACAGAGCAGTTTAACAAAGAAAATCCAGAGGCGTTTCCAGTGCATATTGCCGCAGGATTTGTAAGTTATGATAAAGATAAAGACTACGATTTCGCTGATACACTGCGCCGTGCAGACCGACTGATGTATGAGAAGAAGTTTGCTATGAAGCATCAGCAGGCAGAGCGCGTAGGATAAAAGATTGAAAGAAAAAGGGAAGTTTATCCCCGGGAGATAAAACGCAGTGCGTTCAAGTTTCCGGGTGGGTAAACTTCCTTTTTATGTTGCAGCCAGGCTGTTTTCTGCCGGTATGGTTACTTGCTGGGACACTGTCTGCCGTCGGAACGGATCGTATAGTTATCCTTCAGGATAAGCTGTGAGATTGGCACCAGCTCATAGCCCTTCCCTTTCAGAGTACGGATCATCTCATCCAGTGCTTCAGCTGTATGTTTGGCACCGTTGTGACACAGGATGATAGAACCATTTCCCAGATGCTTATGTTCTGTGACTTTGCGGATAATGGTGGATGCGTCATAGTCTTTCCAGTCCAGAGAATCCACATCCCATTGGATCCCGTAATAATTACATCCTTTTAGTGTCTGGATCAGCGTGTTGTTGTAGTCTCCGTAGGGAGGACGAAAGAGAATCATGTCCTTGCCTGTAAGTGCTTTCACTTTCTGATGCGGCTTCATGATCTCTTCCATACATTCGTTGGCGGTGAGCCGGGACATCTGCTTGTGATTCTCGCTGTGGTTGCCAAGGTCGTGGCCGTCTTTGGCAATAGCTTTTACATCTTCCGGATATTTTTCGATCCAGCCGCCGGTCATAAAGAAAGTAACTTTTACATTGTTTTTCTTTAAAACTTCCAGGATCTTCCGGGTGTCCTGGTTGCCCCAGGCGGCGTCGAAAGACAGCGAAATCTGGGGCTTTTCTTTTTCTACGCAGTAAATAGGCAGCTCCTTTTTCCCCACGATGGAGGCGCTGAGGGTTTCTGCTGTCTCCGGGTACGCTTTTAAGCTCAGTGACAAAATGGCCAGAGAAGTGCATATGATGGCACCAACTTTGGCGAACAGTAAAAATGAGTCTTTGTTCCAGTTGTTTTTCATGGCAAAATCCAGTTTTTTTTAATAATATGAGGATAAAAGAAAAAAAATAACCAGAGGGGGTTGACAAAAGGAGACGGACTGTGTACCATGAACATATGAACAATGATTCATATATTCATAGAAGCCAGAAAGGAGGTTCTTATGCTGCAGGAAGATGAACTTTATGACCTGGCAGAGTTGTTTAAAGTGTTTGGAGATTCTACCCGTATCCGCATTTTGTTTGTTTTATTCGAGGATGAACATTCCGTATCGGATATTGCGGAGAGCCTTACCATGACTCAGTCGGCAATCTCCCATCAGTTAAAGATATTAAAACAGTCAAAGCTGGTAAAAGCCCGCAGAGAGGGCAAATCTGTATATTATTCACTGGCAGATGGACATGTGCGTACCATCATCGCCCAGGGAATGGATCATATTAAAGAATAGAAAGGATGATTATCATGAAAAAGAAATTTAAATTACAGGATCTGGATTGCGCAAACTGCGCTGCAAAAATGGAAGAGGCAATCAAAAAAATTGACGGTGTTACCGATGCCAGTGTCAGCTTTATGACACAGAAACTTGTGTTAGAAGCAGAGGATGACCGTTTTGAAGAGATTATGGATGAAGTAGTAAAATGCTGCAAAAAGGTTGAGCCGGACTGCGAGATCCTTCGTTAGATACGGATACCGGGAAGGAGAATGATATGACTAAAAAGCAAAAAAAGATGCTTACCAGGATCCTGATCACACTGGTTGTGTTTGGTGTATTGTTCACCTGTGAAAAACTGGGACTGTTAGAGAACTTTCCCTGGTATATCAATTTTGTGATCTTTCTGGTGCCCTATCTGCTTATCGGTTATGACATTATTTTCAAGGCAGCCAGAAATATCTGCCATGGACAGATATTTGATGAAAATTTCCTTATGATGTTGGCCACATTTGGCGCATTTGGCGTTGGCGAGTATTCCGAGGCAGTAGCAGTTATGCTGTTTTATCAGGTAGGAGAACTGTTCCAGGGATACGCCGTAGGAAAGTCCAGACAGTCTATTTCGGATATGATGGATATCTGTCCTGAGTATGCCAATGTAGAGCAGGATGGAAAGATGGTCCAGGTAGATCCGGATGATGTGGAGATCGGAACGGTCATTACCGTCAAGCCGGGAGAGAGGATCCCGCTGGATGGCGTGGTGCTGGAAGGTGAGTCACTGGTAGATACGGCGGCACTGACAGGAGAATCCGTACCGAGAAAAGTAAAACCGGGAGAGGATATTATCAGCGGCTGTGTCAATGGAAGTGGCACGCTGAAAGTAAAAACCACCAAAGAGTTTGATGATTCGACAGTAGCCAAGATTTTGGAGCTGGTAGAAAATGCCAGCAGCAAGAAGGCCAAGGTGGAGAACTTTATCACAAGATTTGCCAAGTATTATACACCGGTTGTAACCATTGCCGCCGTGTTACTGGCATTTGTGCCACCGATTTTTGTGGGAAATATTCTGGAGTGGATCCAGAGAGCCTGCATTTTCCTGGTAATTTCCTGCCCATGTGCCCTTGTGATCTCGGTTCCGTTAGGATTTTTCGGCGGGATCGGAGCTGCTTCCAAACTGGGTGTGTTAGTGAAGGGAAGCAACTTCTTAGAGGCTGTGGCAGAGATGGATACTATTGTATTTGACAAGACAGGTACGCTGACAAAAGGTGTCTTTAAAGTAACAAACCTTCAGACCGCAAATGGAGAGAGTGAAGACGAGCTGGTAGAGATGGCAGCACTGGCAGAAGGATATTCAAACCATCCTATCGCCAGTTCCATTCGGGAAGCCTATGGCAGAGAAGTGGACCTTTCCAGAGTGGATCAGGCAGAAGAAGTTGCCGGCCATGGGATTGCGGTATTGGTAGATGGCAGCAAAGTGCTGGTAGGCAATGAAAAACTCATGAAAAAAGAAGGCATCGATTTTGCGCCGGACGATCATGTGGGAACCGTTGTTTATGTGGCAAAAGAAGGACGATTCTTAGGATCCATCTGTATTTCTGATACGATCAAAGAAGGTGCCAGAGAAGCCATTTCCCAGATGAAGGAAGTAGGCGTGAAAAAATGCATCATGCTCACAGGAGACAGAGAAGAGGCCGCCGCTGATGTGGCTAAGAAACTGGGACTGGATGAGTATCATGCAGGATTGCTTCCGAGTGACAAAGTAGACCAGGTGGAAATACTGTTGTCACAAAAGCAGGAGAACAGCAAACTTGCTTTCGTAGGAGACGGCATCAACGATGCACCGGTACTTACAAGAGCCGATGTAGGAATCGCCATGGGAAGCCTGGGATCGGATGCAGCTATTGAGGCAGCCGATGTGGTGCTGATGGATGATGATATCCAAAAGATCGCTTCCGTTGTAAAAATATCCAGAAAAACATTGAAGATCGTTAAGCAGAACATTGTATTTGCCCTGGCAGTCAAAGCCGTTGTCCTGATCATGGGCGCACTGGGACTGGCCAATATGTGGGAAGCCGTGTTCGCGGATGTAGGTGTTTCGGTGCTGGCTATTTTGAACGCCATGCGGGCTCTGAAATACAAAGGGTAAAATAAATGCCTGCCAGTGATTGACACACAAACGGCAGACAGTGTATAATTTCATATGAAATAAGCAAGGGGCACGATACTTTGTGCCCCTTTTTACAAAAGAGAAAAAACACAGACAGAAAGGGGAAGAATAATGGATAACCGCTCCATGATGGAATTAGAAGACGAATTAGACGCAAAGTTTAATGACCTCGTAAATTATTGTATGGTATCTGGTGCCATCGACCAGAATCTGTACACAGAGTATGATGTGAAAAGGGGCCTCAGAGATGCTAGCGGCAAAGGGGTGCTGACAGGATTGACAGAGATTTCGGATGTCATTGGTTACAAACTGGTGGATGGCAAGAAGATCCCGTGTGATGGTGAATTGTATTATCAGGGATATAATGTAATGGATCTGGTAGATAGTTTTTCGGACCGCCGGTTTGGTTTTGAAGAGACGACATATCTGCTGTTGTTTGGACAGCTTCCGAATAAGCAGCAGCTTTTAGACTTTGAAAAAATCCTTACAAGCCTGCAAGAATTGTCCGGACAGTTTGTAAGAGATGTGATCATGAAGGCACCCAGTGCCAATATTATGAACGCTTTGCAAAAAAGTGTGCTGACATTATATTCATATGACGACAATCCGGACAGCATAGAGGTGTCCAATGTACTGCGCCAGTCACTGCAGCTCATTGGCAAACTTCCTATGATCGCTGTATATGCGTACCACTCATACCGTCATTTTAAGTTTGATGATAATCTTTATATCCGCACGCCGGATCCGTCTATGTCCATTGCGGAAAATATTTTGCAGATGATCCGCCAGAACGGGGTATTTTCACCGCTGGAGGCGAAAGTGCTGGATATAGCATTGATCCTGCATGCAGAACACGGTGGTGGTAACAACTCTACCTTTACAAACCATGTGGTTACCTCATCCGGAACCGATACATATTCTGCCACTTCGGCGGCCATTGCGTCTCTGAAAGGACCAAGACATGGTGGTGCCAATCTGAAGGTGCTGCAGATGTTTGACGATCTGAAGGAACACTGCAAAGACTGGAACAACAAGGAAGAAATCCAGGAATATTTGCTGAAGATCCTTCACAAGGAAGCCTTTGATAAGGCGGGACTGATCTATGGAATGGGCCATGCGGTCTATACGGAGACGGACCCAAGAGGTGTGATTCTGAAAAAATATGCCCGCAAGCTGGCAGAGGAAAAGGGACGCCAGGATGAATTTGCGTTGTATGAGACCGTGGAGGAACTTTCCAAAAAACTCATTATGGAACATCACCGCCGCCTGAAACCGGTGTGTGCCAATGTGGATTTCTACAGTGGATTTGTGTATACCATGCTGGGAATCCCGAGAGAGTTGTTTACACCAATCTTCGCAGTAGCCAGAATATCCGGCTGGAGTGCGCACCGCCTGGAAGAACTGGTAAACAAAGGAAAAATCATCCGTCCGGCTTACAAGTATGTAGGTAAGCACCGGGATTTTGTAGAGATAGGAGACAGATAAAATGGAACCCTGGCTGTTATTTTTTGACATAGACGGCACCTTGCTGGACAACGATACAAACCAGGTGCCGGAGAGCACGGTAAAGGCTCTGAAAAAGGCACAGGCTGCGGGACATAAGATCTTTTTGTGTACCGGCCGGTGCAGAGTGTTTATACCAAAGCAGGTGACAGACATTGGCTTTGACGGCATGGTGGCAGGATGCGGAACGGCGATCTACTATGAGGGCCAGAAGAAAATGCACGCCACACTGCCACAGAAACTTCAGCGGGAAATCGCAGAGGATATGCTACGGTGCCGGCTGGATGGAGTGCTGGAAGGAGATGGTTACTGCTATTTTCATGAAGAGCCGTTTCTTCCCTGGGTCAAAAAGTTTTATCACGATAACGGTGTTTATTTTGGACCGGATTGTCAGAAAAAATGGCAGCAGGAAGAAGAACTGGCCTTTGACAAATTTACCCTGTGGTTTAATGAACACAGTGACATTGACGGTTTTAAGGAAAAGTATGAAAAACAGTTTGATTTTATACGAAGGGCACCGGATTTTTACGAGGTGGTGCCAAAAGGATACTCCAAGGCTACCGGCATAGCGAGAATGTGCCGGGAGACAGGAGTAGAACGGGAACATACCATGGGATTTGGTGACAGCACAAATGACCTGCCTATGTTAGATTATACGGCGGTCAGTGTGGCCATGGGTAACAGTGACCCGGTGCTGTTTGACCGGGTGGATCATGTAACCGCATCCGTTAAGGAAGATGGCATTGAGAAAGCACTTTATAAGTATAATATGATAGAATGAGGGCGAGACCCAAAGGAGGATTTCCATGAGCAAAAAATTGGGACAATTACTGGAAAAAATGGAGTATGAACTGGTACAGGGAAGTCTGGATACAGAAGTGACAGACTTGGCCTATGATTCCAGAAAGATCACAGAGGGAATGTTGTTTGTGGCCATAGCAGGAACGGTTGTGGATGGACATAAATTTATCCCGGATGTACTGAAAAAAGGTGCCTCTGTTATTGTGATGGAGCGGGATGTAAAAGTTGAGGACGACCAGGTGACGGTTGTGAAAGTGAAAAATGCCAGAGCGGCCCTGAGTTATCTGTCAGCGGCGTACTTTGACTATCCGGCGGAGAAGATGATCTCCATCGGGATCACGGGAACAAAAGGAAAGTCTACGACTACTTATATGATACGGGACATTATTGAAAAATCCGGTAAAACCTGTGGCATTGTGGGAACCATCGGAGTAGCCATCAAAGGGAAAGTGACACCAACCGAGCATACTACCCCGGAATCCTATGACTTACAGCGGTATTTTCACCAGATGGTAGAGGCCGGCTGTGATTATATGGTGATGGAAGTAAGTTCTCAGGGACTGAAAATGGACCGGGTGGCAGGAATGTTCTTTGACTATGGTATTTTTACCAATATTTCACCGGATCACATTGGCCCCAATGAACACAAAGATTTTGCAGAGTATCTGTACTGCAAGAGCCTTCTGTTCCGTATGTGCAAGGTAGGTATTTTTAACAAGGATGATCCGAAGTGGGAAGAACTGGCAAAAGATGCTACCTGTGAGATCAAGACTTATGGAACCGGGGATGCGGATCTTTGTGCAGACCGGATTGAGCATGTGAACCAGGATGGCGTGCTGTCCATGAAATTCCATGCCAAAGGCCTGATCGAAGGAGATGTCATTGTAGGACTGCCGGGGCGGTTTAATATTTATAACGGCATGTGTGCGGCTACCGTAGGTGCTCTCATTGGAATGCCCCAGGAAGTGATCCTGCACGCCCTGGAGCATGTACAGGTCCGCGGCCGGGTGGAAAATGTGCCGACAGGAAGAGGTTTTTCCATTCTCATTGATTTTGCTCATAATGGAGTCAGCACGGAAAGCGTGTTGAAAACATTGAGAGGCTACAATCCAAACCGCATTATCGCTATTTTTGGATGTGGCGGAAACCGAAGCAAACTGCGCCGCTACGAAATGGGAGAGGCAGTAGGCAGTCTGGCTGAACTGGCCGTTGTTACCAGCGATAACCCGAGAACCGAGGATGTTATGGACATTGTAGAGGATATCAAAGTAGGTCTTGCCAAGACAAAGGGCGAGTATGTGGTGATCCCGGACCGGAAAGAGGCTGTTAAGTACGCCGTATCCCAGGCAGTGGATGGAGACATGATCATCCTTTTGGGAAAAGGCCACGAGGAATATCAGGAGATCAATGGGGTAAAATACCCTTATAGTGAGAGAGAGGCCGTGGCAGAAGCACTTGCCTCCTTGCAATCCTGATCAATATATGATATACTCGGAGTAAGAATGATGTACATGTATGGATTTTATTAGATGGAGGGATGCACATGAGCGGGTATTTTTATGGCATTGGCAGTTCAGGCAGCAGTTTTTTTGATACGATGCTTGGCAACAGCCAGACAGGCAGCACCAGTTCCCTCAGCTCATCACTGGGAGATCTGAGAATGATCCAGAGTGGTGCTTACAAGAAGGCACTGAAAGCATATTATGCCAAACAATCCACAGTAGATAAGAACAACACAAAGACAGAGTCAGGCAAGGAAGATACAGGAACAGCTCTTTCCAGTCTGAAGAGTTCTTCCAGCAAGTTGTCTGAGGCAGCTTCTGCGTTGAAAAATGTGGACTTTGATAAAGAGATGACTGACGATACGGTTAAGAAAGTGAAAGATTTTGTTTCCAGTTATAACAGTACCATCAGCAGCACAAAGAACATGAACTCTTACAGTATTTTACAGACAGCAGTGTGGATGAAAAATCAGACTGCCAGTTCAGAGGCTTTGCTGAACAAGGTAGGAATCACTGTAGGAGACGACAATACATTGTCCGTAGATGAAGAGAAATTAAAGAAAGCAGACAGTGCAGATCTGAAAGCTTTATTTGGCAGCAGCTCTTCTTATGGCGACCGGATTCAGATCCAGGCCTCCTCTTTGAAGACACAGGCAGCCAATCAGATTGCCTTGAATTCCGGACAGACATTGTATGGAATTACCGGATATCTGAAGTAAAATAAGATCAGAATAAAAAGACAGGCGGCACAGACAGTTTTGTTTGTGCCGCTTGTGGTGTGTCAGAAGGAGAGAAGCATGTATCGGTTTTTTGCGCCGGAAGAAAATCTTGGTGACGGTGAGATCCGTCTTACCGGAGATGATGTGAATCATATAAAAAATGTACTGCGGATGACGCCGGGAGAGGAAGTGATGGTATCGTTCGGAAAGGGAGTGGACTGTCACTGCAGGATCCGGACTTTGGAAAAGGACTGTATCTGGCTGGATATCCTGGAAGAAATGCCAGCGGTGACAGAACTGCCGGTAAAGATCGTTCTTTTTCAGGCACTTCCGAAAAAAGATAAAATGGAGTGGATCATACAAAAGGCGGTGGAATTAGGTGTGGCAGAGATCGTGCCGGTTTCATCCAGACGCTGTGTGGTAAAACTGGACGATAAAAAGAAGGAAAAGAAGCTGGCGCGCTGGCAGACCATAGCGGAGTCGGCAGCCAAGCAGAGCGGCAGAGGGATGATTCCGGGGATCCATGGGGTACTGCCCTTTTCCCAGGCACTTTCCTATGCAAAGGAACTGGATACCGTACTGATCCCTTATGAATTAAGTGAAAATATGGCAGAGTCTGTTGAAGTGATGAAAAAGGCGGCCAGAGGCGGAAGTATCGGCATCTTTATCGGGCCGGAAGGCGGCTTTGAACGAAGCGAGGTAGAAGAGGCCATGGAAGAGGGGGCATCGCCCATCTCCCTTGGAAAGAGGATTTTGCGGACAGAGACGGCCGGTATGACAGCGTTGTCGGTGCTGATGTTTTTGATAGAAGGAAAGGAATAAAGAAAGTGGAATGTTATTTGGATAATGCAGCCACCACCCAGGCATACGAAGATGTGTGTGAACTGGTGACGAAAGTAATGCGGGAGGATTACGGCAATCCCTCATCACTCCATATGAAAGGGGTAGAGGGAGAAAAATATGTGCGGGAAGCGGCTGACCGCATTGCAAAGACCTTGAAATGCCAGCGGAAAAACATAGTTTTTACTTCCGGCGGCACCGAAAGCAACAACACGGCACTGATCGGTACGGCACTGGCGAATAAACGCCGGGGCAGACGCATCCTTACTACCTGCTTTGAGCATGCATCGGTTCATGAGCCGTTGATCTACCTGGAGAGCATGGGATTTCAGGTGGAATATCTGCCGGTAGATGCAAAGGGACACTTAAAAGAAGAGACTTTGAAAGAAGCACTGACAGAGGATACGATCCTTGTGTCGGTGATGATGGTAAATAATGAGATCGGATCCATTTTGGATATTGAGAATCTGGCTAAAGTAGTAAAGGACTTTGATCCCCAGATTATTTTTCATGTGGATGCCATCCAGGCCTACGGAAAGATGAAGATACAGCCGGCGAAATGGCAGATCGACCTGATGAGCGTCAGTGGACACAAGATCCACGGTCCGAAGGGAACCGGCTTTTTGTATATGAAAGAGGGAACAAAACTTCATCCGTATATTCACGGCGGCGGACAGCAGCGGGGAATGCGGTCCGGAACAGAAAATGTGCCGGGAATTGCCGGCCTGGGACTGGCGGCGGAGAAAATGGATGCCACTCTGTTGGAGCGGAGAAAGAATCTGTATGGGTTAAAGGAATATTTTGTGAAGAAACTGGAGGCCATGGAAGGGGTAACGGTAAACGGCATACAGGGACAGGAACCGGAACAGACAGCGCCCCATATAGTCAGTGCCAGTTTTCAGGGTGTGCGCAGTGAGGTGCTCTTACATGCTTTGGAAGACAAACAGATTTATGTATCGTCCGGCTCTGCCTGCTCATCCAACCACCCGGGGATCAGCGGCACACTGGTAGCCATCGGGGTGCCAAAAGAACTGTTAGATTCCACTCTGCGGTTTAGTTTTTCGGAGTTTACAACAAAGGAACAGTTAGATTATACACTGGAACAGCTTGAGAAACTGCTTCCGGTATTGAGAAAATTTACACGGCGATAGAAAGGAAAAAGAAATGGTACAAGCATTTTTGATCAAGTATGCCGAGATCGGTATTAAAGGAAAAAACAGGTATGTCTTTGAGGATGCCCTGGTAAGAAGGGTAAAAGAGCGGCTGGAACGCTGTGAGGGCGATTTTATCGTGGAAAAAGAGCAAGGCAGGATCTATGTAGAGGCAAAGAGCGAGTTTGACGAGGATGAAGTTGTTACGGCTCTTACCCATGTGTTTGGAATTGCCCATATCTGCCCGGTTGTGCTGGTGGAAGATAAAAATTTTGACAATGTGTGTGAAAAACTGGTAGAGCACATGAAGGACCGCCTGGGAGACAAGCCTTTTACCTTCAAGGTGTTTGCCAAGCGCAGTGATAAAAAATACGAAATGCAGAGTCCGCAGATCTGTATGGATGCCGGCGGCTATATTTTAGATCATATGGAAAACGCCACGGTAGATGTGCATGATCCACAGGTGAAAGTGTACATTGAGATCCGCGGCAGGGCCTATGTATATGTTACCAGTGTGAAGGGACCGGGCGGTATGCCGGTAGGAACAGCCGGCCGTTCCATGCTCCTTCTCTCCGGCGGCATTGACAGTCCGGTAGCCGGATACATGATGGCAAAGCGGGGTGTCCGCATTGAGGCTGTGTACTTTCATGCACCGCCTTACACAAGCGAGAGAGCCAAGCAGAAGGTAGTGGATCTGGCGCAGATCATTTCTGAGTACACCGGCCCGATCCAACTTCATATCATTAATTTTACCGATATCCAGCTGGCGATTTATGAAAAGTGTCCTCATGATGAACTGACTATCATTATGCGCCGTTATATGATGCGCATTGCCCAGACCATTGCAGAGGAGAGACACTGCCTGTCACTGGTGACCGGAGAGAGCGTGGGCCAGGTGGCAAGCCAGACCATGCAGGGACTGGCGGCTACCGATGCCGTGTGCCATATGCCGGTATTCCGTCCGCTGATCGCTTTTGACAAAAACGATATCATTGATATTGCAGAAAAGATCAACACATTTGAGACATCCATCCAGCCATTTGAGGACTGTTGTACTATTTTTGTGGCGAAGCATCCCGTTACCAAACCGGATATCGCAAAGATGGAAAAATCAGAGACAAAACTGGCTGACATCATTGATGATATGGTGAAAGAAGCCATTGAAACAAGAGAAGTAGTAGATGTGAGACCGGAATAAAAGAAAAAAGCGTATGATAGGTGGAAAAAAGGGTAAAAAAAGTGGCGGTCTCAAAAGCCGAGCCGCCCCGTGTAAGTAACAATCCCAATAATATAGATATGATTATTCTACGATGAATGGTGCGAGTTTTGCAAGAATCTCGTCAACATTGTTCTCACTGTGGATGTTCAAGTCGATTGGCTTAGACAAGTCAAGACTGAAAATTCCCATGATGGATTTTGCATCGATAACATAACGACCAGAAACCAGATCAAACTCTGCATCGTACTTTGTTACTTCGTTTACGAATGCCTTAACCTTATCAATTGAATTCAAAGAAATTTTTACTGTTTTCATGATGTATTCCTCCTTTTGCTGTGTTAGAAAAAATTATTTTCTTCATGTATTATACTATTATGAAGTGGGGAGTATGTCAATATTAAAAATTTACTAGGTGCACAAAAAAATACAGCGGTTTTTGTGCAAAATGCTAGAGACAACAAGGGAGGATCTGTATGAAAGCTGCATTTCTTACGCTGGGATGCAAGGTAAATTACTATGAAACCGAGAAGATCATGGAACAATTCCGTCTCAGAGGATACGAGGTAGTAGAATTTTCGGAACCGGCGGATATTTACATCATAAATACCTGTACCGTAACCAATATGGCGGACCGCAAATCCAGACAGATGATACACCGGGCCAAGAGAAAGAACCCGGACAGTCTGGTGGTAGCCGTAGGCTGCTATGTGGAAAGCGGAAAAGAGGTGCTGGAAAAAGATGAAGCCGTCGATGCAGCTTTTTCCAATAAGGATAAAGAAAAACTGGCGGATCTTATTATTGAACGGTTCCACTTGATGGCCAGAGAGCGTGCCGGGGATCAGTCGGAAGAGATGGATCATGTAAAGCACCGCACCCGGGCATATCTGAAAGTGCAGGATGGATGCAACCAGTTCTGCACCTATTGTATGATCCCTTATGTAAGGGGCCGGGGGGGGTTAAAGAGCATGCCGGTGGATGAAGCACTGGAAGAGATAAGGCAGCTGGCGGCAAAGGGATACAAAGAAGTAGTTTTAACCGGAATCCATTTGTCTTCTTATGGCGTGGACTGGCAGGAAGAGAAAAACTTTGTTAAATTAAAAGGACAGATGCTTCTTGAACTCATAAGAGAGGCGGCCAGAGTGCCCGGCATCGAAAGAATCCGGCTGGGATCGCTGGAGCCAAGGATCATTGTGAAAGAATTTCTGGAGCCTTTGTCGCAGATCACAGAGTTTTGCCCTCATTTTCATCTTTCCCTGCAAAGCGGAAGCAAAGGTGTACTGCAGCGGATGAACCGTCATTATACACCGGAGGAATACGAAGAAAAGGTAGAACTGATCCGGCAGTATTTTGAGCGGCCGGCCATTACGACCGATGTGATCGCAGGATTTCCGGGAGAGACAGAGGAAGAATTTTTGGAGACAAGAGAGTTTCTTCAAAGGATCGGCCTGGCGGACATCCATGTATTTCCATATTCGCCCCGCACCGGTACAAAAGCGGCGGCCATGAAGGAGCAGGTGCCGCCGGAGGTAAAAAAACAGCGGACAGAGATTTTGGCAGAGGATACAAGAGGCTACAGGGAGGCTTACAGCCGGCAGTTTTTCCGGGAAGAAGAGGAAATTTTGTTTGAGGATACAACTGTAGAAAACGGAGTGACCTATCTTTGCGGCCACAGCAAACGCTATGTGAAGGTGGCAGTGCCGGAGGCAGAGGCAGAAAAACAGGGTCTGGCATCCGGAAAAATCGGCAGGGTCGTGGTGGAAAAAATCATGGCCAGTGACATAGGCTGAAAAAAAGGTTGCGAATTTGTTATGAATATATTACAATATGTATAATAGTTTGATTGAATGAAAGGGGCATAAGACATGCAGGAGATTAACAATACACAGTATTTTAAAGTAGATGTAGACAGTGATTACGATGTGCGTGATGTCATTGCATCTGTTTACACTGCCTTGACTGAAAAAGGTTATAATCCGGTAAACCAGATCGTTGGTTATCTTATGTCTGGAGATCCGACTTATATTACGAGTCACAAAGGAGCCCGCAGCCTGATCATGAGAGCAGAGCGGGATGAGATCATTGAAGTGTTTTTGGAGGATTATATCAAGAATAACTTTGAAGATAAATAAATTCTTTTGACAAAGCTGTTGGGAATGGAAAAATTTTGTGAGGATTATGGGACTTGACTACGGTTCTGTGACAGTTGGCGTGGCGATCAGTGATTCCATGCAGTTGACGGCACAGCCCGTAGAAGTAATACAAAGAAAAAGTGAAAACAAGCTTCGCAGGACTCTTGCACGGATTGAGGAATTGGTGGAAGAGTATGAAGTGGGTCTAATTGTACTTGGATTGCCAAAGAATATGAACAATACAGCAGGTGAGCGTGTTGCGGCGACAGAGGCTTTCAGGGATAAACTGGCGGCCAGGACCGGGCTTGAGATTGTTATGTGGGATGAGCGGCTCAGTACAGTATCGGCTATGAGTGTGCTGAAAGAAGGCGGCGTCCGGTGTGAAAATCGCAAACAATATGTGGATAAATTAGCAGCCAGTCTGATCCTGCAGGGATATTTGGACTTAATTCACGGATCTGAGGAAAAAAGTAAATAAAAGAGGCCGCATAAGACGGCAGAAAAGAGGACAAGAATGTCAGAAGACGGAAAGATCATGCTTACGGCTGACGATGGAAGCCAGGAGGCTTTTTTTGTGCTGGAAAAAGCAGATATAGCAGGAAAAAGTTACCTGTTAGTAACAGACCAGGTAGAAGAGGAAGAGGCGGATGCGCTGATTTTAAGAGAGATACAGGAAGATGATGTAGTGCTGTATGAAGTCGTGGAGGACGAGAAGGAACTTACGATCATTTCCAAGTATTTTGAAGAGTTGTTAGATGAAGTTGAATTAAAACTGGAATAGAGAGGTGTCATTTTGAAGAAGAAAGAAAAGACAGGGAATGAGTCTGTAAAAATCATTCCATTGGGAGGTTTGGAGCAGATTGGTATGAATATCACTGCTTTTGAAACAGAAAAAAGTATTATTGTAGTAGATTGTGGACTGGCGTTCCCGGAAGATGATATGCTGGGAGTCGATTTGGTCATTCCGGATATTTCTTATCTGCTAGACAACAAAGATAAGGTAAAAGGATTTGTGATCACTCACGGACATGAGGATCATATCGGATCCCTGCCGTATATTTTACAGCAGCTGAATGTGCCGATCTATGCTACAAAGCTGACCATGGCCATTATTGAGAACAAGTTAAGAGAGCACAATTTGATCAACAATGTAAAACGAAAAGTAGTTACCTACGGACAGTATATCAATCTGGGAGATTTCCGTATTGAGTTTATCCGTACGAACCACAGTATTGCGGATTCTGCTGCACTGGCCATCTATACACCGGCAGGTATTGTAGTTCATACCGGAGACTTCAAAGTGGATTACACACCAGTCTTTGGAGATACCATTGATCTGGCACGCTTTGGAGAACTGGGTAAGAAAGGTGTACTGGCATTGATGTGCGACAGTACCAATGTATTGAATCCAGGTTTCACCGAATCCGAGCGTACGGTAGGCAAGACCTTTGATACGATTTTTGAAGAAAATGCAAAAAGCCGTATCATTGTAGCTACTTTTGCATCCAATGTAGACCGTGTGCAGCAGATCATTAATTCTGCCAAAATGCAGAACCGTAAAGTGGTTATTGAAGGCCGCAGTATGGTGAACATTGTAAATACAGCCATTGAATTAGGTTATATCCAGATGCCGGATCATATGCTGATCTCACTGGAAGAAATGAAAAATTATAAAGATGAGCAGTTGGTTTTGATCACCACCGGAAGCCAGGGAGAGGCGATGGCAGCCCTGTCCCGTATTGCCGCCAATATCCACCGCAAGATTTCTGTTATGCCGGGGGATGTAGTTATTTTCAGTTCCAGACCAATACCTGGCAACGAAAAATCGGTAGCGAAAGTGATCAACGAATTGTCCCAGAAAGGGGCCAAGGTCATTGTTCAGGATACCCATGTATCCGGTCATGCCTGCCAGGAGGAGATCAAGCTGATCTATTCTCTGGTGCGTCCTAAGTTTGCCGTGCCGGTTCATGGTGAATACCGTCATCTGCAGGGACAGAGCCAGGTGGCTCAGCAGATGGGTGTGCCAAAGGACAATGTAAAAATTCTGCAGTCCGGTGATGTACTTGAGTTAAAGGCTGACAGTGCCAAGATTGTAGATAAAGTAAGAGCCCAGGGAATCATGGTAGACGGACTGGGTGTCGGTGATGTTGGAAACATCGTGCTGAGAGACCGCCAGCACTTGTCTGAGAACGGACTGCTGGTAGTAGTACTGACACTGGAAAAAGGTTCCAACATGATCTTAGCAGGTCCGGACATTGTGTCTCGTGGATTTGTGTATGTAAGGGAGTCTGAGAATCTTATGGACGAGTGCCGTGAGATTGTAAACATCGCCCTGGATCGTCTGTATGACCGAGGTATTACCGATTGGGGACGGATGAAGACTGAGATCAAGGATGCCCTGAATGATTTCCTGTGGAAGAAGACCAAGAGAAATCCTATGATCCTTCCTATTATTATGGAGGTTTAATATGTTAAAGGCAGTACGCAACATGCTGATCATAATTTTAAATATTATATTTTATGCGGTAGTTGTGTTTGCCGGTATACAGATCTGTCGCAGCGGTTACTTTTTTGCCTATGATGTGTTAGGAGAAACCATGGCAGAGATGCCACCGGGAACAGATAAAATGCTTACGGTCAGTGAAAATGAATCCGTTGCCCAGGTGCTGACAGATTTACAGGAAAAGCACCTGATCAAGAGCAAGTATTCCTTTTATGCCCGTTTGCAGCTGGAGGAAAAGATCAATAAAAAAATTTCGGCCGGAGTGTATTCGCTGAACTCATCCATGTCTTATGGGGAGATCATAGCGGTGCTTTACCCGGAAAGTTAGAAAGATTGAATGTCACAAATCCCTTCGCCAGGTGGCGTTGGGATTTTGTTGCAGGAGGCGATACAGATTAGATTAGGAGGAAAAACCCAGTGGAAGACAGAATGGAAGTATTTCTGGAACAATACAGAAAACAGCCGCCGGCTTACATCATTGAATTAGAAAAAACAGCCAAGGCAGAGCAGGTGCCGATCATCCGCCGGGCCACCAGAGATATACTTGGCTATATGCTGCGGACGAAAAAACCGCAAAATGTGCTGGAAGTAGGAACAGCCATTGGCTATTCTGCTTTGTATATGAAAGAAAATATGCCGAGAACAAGCAGGCTTACAACTGTAGAAAA
>JAXDTV010000134.1:0-26698 GCA_034089785.1 Eubacterium sp. | reverse complement strand
AAAACCCTCTTGACTTTTGCCCTACACAAAGGAATAACATATCAGACAAGTAGTAAAAAACAAACTCAAAGGTGATTCCACAACGCACAGTGGGCTCATTTTTGTTTAAAGGAGTGTGACAGGCATGGAAAATTTTATCTATTCAATTCCTACAAAAATCGCTTTTGGAAAAGGACAGGTGGAACGACTACCGGCCATGGTCCGGGAGTTTGGACAAAAAGTTCTTTTGGTGTATGGCGGAGGAAGCATTAAGCGGACCGGTATCTACAGTACCGTGACAGATCTTTTGAAAGAAAATGGCATTGAATACGAAGAACTGTCCGGCGTGGAACCAAACCCGAGACTTTCCACCGTAAAAAGAGGCGTGGCGTTGTGCCAACAAACCAAGGTGGATGTGATCTTACCCATCGGCGGAGGCAGCACCATTGACTGTGCCAAGGCCATTGCGGCAGGAACTTGTTATGACGGAGATCCATGGGATCTGGTGTTAGATAATGACAAGATCAAAGAGGCACTGCCCATCATTGCCATCCTTACTTTATCGGCTACCGGTTCTGAGATGGACACATTCGCCGTGATCACAAACGATGAAACACAAGATAAAATGGATTTGGACAGTCCGGTGTTATTCCCGAAATACTCGGTGTTGGATCCATCCTATACATTTTCCGTGCCAGCCTATCAGACAGCATCCGGCACAGCGGATATCATGTCCCATGTCTTTGAGGTTTATCTCAATGGCAACAAACCACTGCAAGTGCAGAAAGGCATGATGGAAAGCATCCTGAAAACCTGTATCCAATATGGACCGTACTGCTGTCAGAATCCGGAGGATTACGAAGGAAGAGCCAATCTTATGTGGGCTTCCAGCTGGGCCATCAACGGATTTATTACCAGCGGCGTAGGAGCACCGTGGCCGTGCCATGCAATGGAACATCAGCTCAGTGCTTATTATGATGTGACCCATGGACACGGACTGGCGATTTTGACACCGGTGTGGATGGAATACATTCTGAATGAGAAAACAGTGGATATGTTCGCTGATTACGGCGTACAGGTTTTCGGACTGGATCCTTCTCTTCCACCGATGGAAACAGCAAAAAAAGCTATTGCCGCTACGAAAAAGGTCTTTGATGATATGGGACTTTCCGATACCCTTCGCAGTATCGGCATCACTGAAAAAGACAAGTTCAGAGAAATGGCAGAAAAGGCTGTAGCCGGTGGACTGGCGTCCTGCCAGGTACCGTTGACGGTAGAAGATGTCATGGCAATTTATGAAAAATGCTTTTAACAGGTGGTTTTCATGCAAGATACAAAATTAAATATAGATTATGGGTTGATCCAAGGATGTTACTGGTTACTGGCCGCTGTGTTTATTGCATTTATGACGCCGATCCTTCAGGAACGGCAGTTTGACAATACACAGATCGGGATCCTGTTAGGGATCCGCAGTGTGGCAGCTATTTTCAGCCAGTCCCTTGTATCGATTCTGGCAGACCGGTATGCAAAAAAGATTCCACTGAAAAAAATCACGGCGGTGGTGGTCTTTACGGCAGCACTTGCCAATCTCATCTTTTTACTGTTTCCCATGGATTTTTTACCTACCGTGATTTTGTTTTTCGTGGTAGGAGCAGCGACCTACTGCATTTCTCCTATGATCGATGCGGTAGCCATGGAATTTATGAAACTGGGAAGAAAGTTGAATTATACATTGTGCCGCAGTGCCGGATCCGCATCCTGGGCCTTTGCCTGTGTGGGGATCGGCTGGATGATGGCAAAATGGGGCGCAGACAGCCTGCTGGTGTTACATATTGTTTTTCTCGTGGTGTTAGGTGTTTTACTCTTAAGAATTGAGACCGCACAACGACCGGAAAAAGAGGAAAACGGTAACTCCCCACAGCCATCCGGGATCTGGCAGCTTTTGAGATCCTATCCGGGCTATACCTGGTTTCTCATTGCCTACACATTGCTGTACATGAGCAGTACACTCTGCACCAACTTCCAGATCGATGTGATCACATCCCTGGGAGGCGACCATACAAGCCTTGGTTATTCGGAGTTTTTAATGGCGATCGCAGAGGTGCCGGTGGTTTTCTTTTATAGAAAACTAAAAAAAAGGATTGGCCTGAACCGGGTGCTGTTTCTGATCTTTCTGTTCGGAACAGCGAAGGTATTCTGCCAGAGTTTTGCACCGAACCTTCCCTGTTTTATGCTGGCACAGTTGTGGCAGATGGTGAGCTGGGGAATGTCGTACACCGCCGTTGTGGATTATGTCATGCGGGAGGTGCCTACAAAGGATCTGGTCAAGGGCCAGGGATTGTTGACCGTAGCAGGAGCGGGCATAGGAAATTCTCTTGCATCGTATATAAGCGGTATTTTATACGATCGTTTTAGTCTGACTGTTTTGCTGGGAGCAGGAACGGTGGCAGGGCTTGTCTCTGTTTTGCTTCTGATGATGGCTCTGCAAAGTTCCACTGCCGGCAATGCAAATATATACAATACAAAAGAAAAGGAGATAGGACTATGAGTGAAAAAACAAAAGTAGAATTTTTATATTTAAGTGAAGAAGATATGATTGAAGCTGGCGTTTTGGATGCCGGCAAATGTGTAGATGTAATGGGCGAGGTAGTTTCCCTTCTCAGCAAGGGGGATTACCTTATGGGCGGCAAAGACCGCAACGCCCACGGCATTATGTTAAATTTCCCATCGGAATCCGATATTGAAGATTTCCCATTGAATGATTCCAGAGACCGCCGATTTATGGCAATGCCTGCTTATCTGGGCGGACGGTTTCACCTGGCCGGCCAGAAGTGGTATGGATCCAACGGCCGGAATGTACAGAAAGGACTGCCTCGTTCCATCTTGATGGTAACACTGAATGATGTCGAGACAGGACAGCCACTGGCTTATATGTCAGCCAACTTGCTCAGTGCGATGCGTACCGGAGCCATGCCGGGACTGGCAGCCAAATATCTTACCGCCAGCAAAACACCGGAAGTAGTATCACTGATCGGACCGGGTGTGGTAAATAAAACCTGTCTTATGGCTTATATGGCATTGTATCCATCCATTCACACCGTAAAGATCAAAGGCAGCACACCTACCTCCAAGACGGCTCAGAGCATGAAAGAATTTATTGAAAAAGAGTTCCCATCCATTAAAAATATTGAGATCTGTGCCACATTGGAAGAGGCTGTAAAAGAGGCAGATATTGTCAGTGAGGCAGTATCCGTAGAGAAAAAAGATATTCCGGTCTTTCAGCCGGAATGGTTCAAAAAAGGTGCCCTGGTGATCACATCCGGTTCCATGCATCTGGATCGTGATTTTATGAATCACTCGGTTACCAAAGTGGTGGATAACTATGGAATGTACGAGCAGTATCTGAAAGATATGACAGAGGAAGATAAATACGACAAAGAAACCGGCAAGAAAAACACACCATGGTGTCCCGGCTGTGTATGGGCAGAAGATGTGATGGCAGGCCGCATGGAAAAGGACAGTATCCAGACGCTGGGCGGTATTGTACGAGGCATTGAGCCGGGCAGAACGTCCGAGGATGAACTGATCATTGTGAATGTAGGTGGTATGCCGATCCTGGATGTAGGCTGGGGCTATGAGTGCTATAAAACCGCATTAGAGAGAGGCATCGGAACCAAATTGAAAGTCTGGGATACCCCATTCCTGGCTTAAAGAGGGCTATACATTTTTATACAAGGAGGAAACGGTTATGGATCGAATCAAAGAACATCCGATTCTGGGAGCATCCCCAGAGGGAAAAATGGTATCCTTTACCTTTGATGGCAAAGAGTTAGAAGGAATCGAGGGAGAACCCATTGCAGCTGCTCTGAAAGCAGCCGATGTAATGGTACACCGTTATACGAAAAAAAGACATGAACCAAGAGGAATTTTTTGCGCCATTGGAAGATGCACCGATTGTGTCATGATCGTAAACGGCAGACCCAATGTAAGAACCTGTATTACACCTCTGGAAGAGGGCATGGAAGTAAAGACGCAGTACGGCGTGTCTGACACACCGGAAGCGGAGTAAGAAGGGGGACATACCAATGAAAATGGAACGATACGATTTAGTCATTGTAGGAGCTGGTCCGGCTGGCCTTTCCGCAGCGGTAGAGGCGGCCAAGACGGGCATGAAAGTCATTGTCTTTGATGAAAATGCAAAACCCGGCGGACAGCTTTTCAAACAGATACATAAGTTTTTTGGATCCAAAGAGCATAAGGCAAAGATCCGTGGATTCAAGATCGGAGAAGAATTACTGCAGGAAGCAAGCGATCTGGGTGTTACGGTACAGTTAAATGCCACGGTAGTAGGTTTGTACGACGAAAAAGAGATTACGGTGAAGATTGAGGATGAGATACGCCATGTAAAAGGCGATACGATCCTGATCGCCACCGGAGCCAGTGAAAATATGGTTACATTCCGGGGCTGGACAAAGCCGGGAGTCATCGGCGCCGGAGCAGCGCAGACTATGATGAATCTGCATCATGTAAAGCCAGGCAACCGGATTCTGATGCTTGGCTCAGGAAATGTAGGCCTGGTAGTAAGTTATCAGCTGATGCAGGCAGGCTGTGAGGTCGTGGCTGTTGTAGATGCCGCACCACGAATTGGCGGATATGGTGTCCATGCGGCCAAACTGGCCCGTATGGGCGTGCCGTTTTACTTGTCCCATACGATTGTGGAGGCAGAAGGAGAAAAAGAGGTAACAGGTGTTACCATCGGAGAAGTAGGTCCGGACTGGAAAGTAAAACCCGGCACCGAGAAGCATTTTGATGTGGATATCGTGTGTCTGGCAGTAGGACTGTCTCCTATGTCCCAGCTTCTCAAGAGTGCCGGCTGTGAGATGATCGAGGACCCGAAAAAAGGCGGCGTGGTGCCAAAATGTGATGAATATGGAGAGACATCTATCCCGGGTATTTTCGTAGCCGGAGATGTATCCGGTATTGAAGAAGCAAGTTCTGCCATGATTGAAGGAAGAATCGCCGGATATGCAGCAGCAGAACATCTGGGATTTCTTGACAGCGAAGAGAAGAAAAAACGCTCCGAAGCCAGCGAGAAAGCACTGGAGAGCCTCCGACAGGGTATGTTTGCTCCGAAGAACCGTGGAAAACTGATTGAGAAAACGGAGGAAGGCATTCCGGTTTCTATGAATCTTTTGAAAAAGGGATTTGTCAGTGACGAGGAAATTGAACAGTATCCGGGAGTAACCCATGCGGTAGGAATCCATCCGGTCATGGAATGTACCCAGAATATCCCATGCAACCCTTGTCAGGATGCCTGCCCGAAAGGATGTATCAGCATTGGGGAAAATATTACGTCCCTGCCGGTGGTGGTACCGGGATCCCAGTGCATCGGATGCGGCATGTGCGTAGCAGCCTGCTCCGGTCAGGCCATCTTTTTGGTGGATGAGGACAGAGGGGATGGTTTTGCTACCGTCACGCTTCCGTATGAATTTTTACCTCTTCCACAGAAAGGTGATAAAGGAAAAGGATTGGATCGCAGTGGTAAAGAAGTATGTGAGGCAGAGGTCGTAGAAGTACGAAGTGCCAAAGCATTTGACCACACCAATCTGCTTACTATGAAGGTGCCAAAAGAAATGGCTATGACGGCCCGGTTTTTCCGAGCTATATAGAAAGGGAGGTGTTACCATGACAGTAATGAATGACAGATCTGTGGATATAGGACCATTTGTTCCACAGGAGGATGATGATATTTTGATCTGCCGCTGTGAGGAAATTTCCAAAGGAGAGATCCGTCAGGCGGTTCATGATGGAATCCGTACCATGGAGGAAATGCGCAGATATCTCCGCAATGGTATGGGACTTTGCCAGGGGCAGACCTGTGGCAAATTAGTAAAAGGCATTATTGCCAGAGAACTGGGCGTGAATATGACGGCGTTAGAGCCTTCCACTTCCCGCTCGCCAATTCGTCCGGTTGAGATGAAAATCTATGGAAAGGATGGAGGTAATGTGTGATGAAAACGACAGCAGAAGTAATTATCGTTGGCGGCGGTGCCGTAGGAAATGCGGCAGCCTATTACCTGGCAAAAAAAGGGGTGGATGTGATCGTCCTGGAGGGCAGTGACAGCATCGGACATGGAGGCTCCAGCCGGAATGGCGGTGGCGTCAGACAGTCCGGACGAGATGTAAGAGAACTGCCGTACGCGATTTACGGTATCAAACATATGTGGCCTACTTTATCTGAGGAACTGGGCGTGGATGTGGAATATGTCCAGAAAGGAAACCTGCGTCTGGGACTGAACGAGGATCACATTAAAATTTTGGAAGGCTTGACAGCCAATGCCCAGGGACTGGGACTGGATGTGACCATGGTATCGGCAGAGGAAGTAAAGGATATTTGTCCACATCTGTCCGACCAGGTGGTAGGTGCCAGCTGGTGTCCTACTGACGGACATGCCAATCCTATGAAAACTACCCTGGCCTACTTTAAGAGAGCCAGAGAGTTAGGTGTTACTTTTATCTCCGGGGCAAAAGTAACTGCCATCAAAAAGATCCGTGGAAAAGCAAGACAGGTTGTTGTGGAGGATGGAACCATCTTTGAGGGGGAACATATTATCCTGGCAGCCGGTTATGAAAGCCGTTTTATTGCGGATTCGGTAGGGATTAATATTCCGATGTATCCGTATTTTGGTTCAGCCATCGTCACAGAAGCACAGCCAAAGATGTTTGACATCATGTTAGGCGTGGCAACGGCTGAGATTTATGGACATCAGTGTGCACATGGTTCCTTTGTATTTGGTAGTGGAACCGGACTTGAGCCTACCAGAAAGGCAGATATGGATGATCTGAAACTCATGTCTTTAGATGGTTCCGCTAACTGCCGTGGCATTATGAAATATGTACCGAAGTTAAAAGATGCTAAAATTGTCCGTACCTGGGGCGGCTGGATGGATATGACACCGGATCATGTACCGGTGATCAGTCCGGTGGAAGAAGTGCCGGGACTGATCCTTGCCTGTGGTATGTGTGGACATGGATTTGGTACGGCACCGGCTGTCGGCTATATGCTGGCACAGATGGTAGTCGGTGAAGAAACGGTATGCGATCTTTCTCCGCTTCGTTATGACCGGTTTAAGAGTTCTTTGTAATGAAAGGGAAAATGACATCAGGATCCCCTTGGAGGCTGATCTTAGTCTTTTCACTGCCAATTTTGCTCAGTGGACTTTTGCAGCAGTGCTATAATATAGCAGACACCATGATCGTTGGCCGCTTTCTGAAACTGGAAGCGCTGACGGGCATGGGTGCCACCTGGGCTTTAAATTATATTATTATCGCTTTTTGCCAGGGAGCAGGAATGGGAATTGGAATCCCTGTCTCTCAGCAGTATGGTGCCGGAAGGGACAAGGAACTCCGGCGCTTTTTTTATAATGGAATGTATGTGGCGATCGTACTGGCGGTGATCATGACAGGGTTCAGCGTGGGATTCTGCCGTTTTATGCTGGTTTTGACAAAGACATCACCATCTGTGTTAAACTACGCCTATGATTATATCGTGGTTATTTTTGCAGGGATTCCTTTTACCATCTTATTTAATGCCTGCTTTGGCATCCTCATGGCTTTTGGCAACAGCAAACTGCCATCGATTGTCATGGGGATATCTACCGTTTTTAATGTAGGACTGGATCTTTTGTTTATCCTTGTTCTGAATATGGGAGTCGCGGGGGCGGCACTGGCTACTGTGCTTTCGGAGGGGGGAGCCGGTATATTCTGCTTTGTGTGGCTGTTAAAAAAGTATCCTATTTTGCGGCCGGAAGAAGATGAAAAAAGACTGCGGTTATCTTATATGGGGAAAGTAGTAGTTATGAGTGTTCCCATGGGGCTGCAGTATTCGGTTACTGCGATTGGCGCTGTGATCCTTCAGACCAGCATCAATGAACTGGGCGAAGTGGCAGTGGCTGCTTACAGCATAGGAAGCAAGGTTAAGAGTTTATTTTTCTGTCCGCTGAATGCCATGGGAAGTGCCCTGGCAACTTTCACGGGACAAAATTACGGTTACGGAGATATGAAGCGGGTGCGCCAGGGAATCCGTTCAACCATTGTAATGGGTGTGTTGTATTGCGTCGTGGTGATCGCAGCTGCTATGACTGCCAGCACAGTTCTGGCAGGTTTGTTTGTGGATGCATCTGAGAACCGGGCAGGGGAAGTGATTGCCTGTACGGCCCAGTTTATACGCTATATCGGGGTATTTATGTTACTGCTGGCTGTGCTTTTTCCGGTGCGCTATGCCGTACAGGGAATGGGACACGGGGACAAATCGTTGTTCTCGGGCATGGCGGAAATGGCAGCAAGAATCGCCATGAGCCTCTGGGTAGTGCCGGTGTATGGTTTTACAGCGGTGTGTATCAGCGAGGGGGTAACTTTTCTGGCGGGGATTTTGGTGATCGTGCCTATTGCGTGGAGGATTTCGAGGTGAAATCTTGCTGAATAAAAGAAAGTACGTGTATTGTGAACTAGTTTATAAAAAAATCAAAACGGGTTAAAACAACACCATAATGCATAAAATATAAACTTGACACAGGACAAAAAATAAGATAAGATGGTTTAAAAATATGACAAACTAGTTCGCGTGTAAACTAAAATGCAAGAGGTGAGAAATGAATCTATATTTTAAATTGCTTAAAATGCCTGTATTCAATGTTGAGGATGTAAATAAGTATTATAACAACATGGATAGTGCGCGTTCTGCGATCAAGCGTTTAATGAAGGAAAAAATGGTTGTAAAGATACGGAACAATATGTATACCTGTGTAAGTGGTGAAACAGGATTGCCAGTAGCAGATAGGTTTCAAATTGCATGCAGCATTACACCGACTGCGTATATTTCCCACCATACAGCGATGGAATATTACGGCATAACAGATCAGGTTTTCTATGAAGTATATGTCTCATCAGAAACATTTTTTCGTGATTTTGAATTTAATGGACATAACTATCATTATGTGGCGTCAAAAGGAAATGATGGTGTTGATGAGCCTGCGTTTAGCGGTGGGGTTCGGGTAACGACGCCAGAACGCACTATGATAGATAGTATTAAGGATATGGATAAAATCGCCGGGATGGAGGAGGTTATACAGGATATTTCGTGTATGAAGAAGGTGCAGGAGAGAAGAGTGTTGAGTTATTTGGAACATATTAGCAATCAGTTCTTGTACCAAAAAACAGGATTTTTGCTTTCTGAACAGAGGGAGCAGCTTGGGTTATCGGATAATTTTTTTAAAGAATGTCAGAGTAAAATTGGTAAGAGCAAGCGATATTTGTCACGGGATTTTTCCGGTGGAGTGTATGACAATCAGTGGAAACTTGTGGTTCCGCGTTATTTAAGCGTGAAGAATGGGGTGATAGAGGATGACAAAATATAATAAAGCTGACATAGGAAGAGCAGCAGCACAATACGGATTTGTTCGAGACACATTTGAGAAGGTACTGAGATTAAAAGAAATATTAAAATATTTTAATACGCAGGAGTATCTGGCTACACATTTGATACTTAAAGGTGGAACAGCAATTAATCTTACTGTGTTTAATCTGCCAAGATTATCTGTTGACATTGATATGGATTATACGCCAAATGACAGTAGAGATAATATGCTGGTTGCCAGAAAACAGATTACAGGGATGATCAGAGAATATATGGAAAGGGAAGGATATTCGTTATCCAGAGCCTCAAGATTTAGTCATAGTTTGGATGCATTCTATTATAATTATTTAAATGCTGGTGGTAATAAGGATATAATCAAAATAGAGTTGAACTATTCGCTTAGGGCACATATTTATGAGGCTTCACACCGGAGTATATTAAATGATGCATTTAAAAGTGATATTAAAATAAGAACTGTGGCACCGATAGAAATATTTGCTGCAAAAGGTAATGCGTTAATTAGTCGTGCGGCAACTCGGGATTTATATGATTGGGGAAATATGATGGAGCAGAAGTTATTTGAAGGGGAAAGAGATTTATTTCGCAAATGCTTTGCTTTTTATACAACAATATCCGCAGATAAAGATCGGATTAATCGTGGGTTTGATACATCGGCGATTGACACACTTGACTTTATGAAGATACGGCGCGATTTGTTTCCTGTGATAAATAAGAAAAATGATTTTCGTTTAGAGGAAAGAAAACGCCAAGCTAAGCAGTACATCAGCAATTTGATGCAATTAACAGAAAAAGAGAATGAATATATGGATAGATTCATGGCAAAGGAATACCGTCCAGAATTATTATTTGATGACGAGAAAATAATAGAAAGGATTTACAGACATCCAATGGCAATATGGAAATGCAGCAAACAGCCATAAATCCCTTTATATCTCCCGGATCACCCGGCAGGGATTTCCGGCTGCCAGACTGTGATCTGGAATATCATGAGTTACCACGCTGCCGGCGCCGATGACACAGCCATTACCGATGGTGACACCGCCGATCACGGTTACATTACCGCCGAACCAGCAGTTATCGCCAATCTTAATTGGCTTTCCGTATTCCAGGTTATACACTTGTCCCCGGTCATCCACCTGGGCATTCCGTTCTCTGTAGTCCAGCGGATGCATAGGAGTCAGGAGAGAGATATTAGGGCCGAAAAAAACATCATGGCCGATGGTAACTGGACATACATCCATGATAGTCAGATTATAATTGGCAAAGAAATTTTTGCCGGCATGGATGTTGATGCCATAGTCAACCTGAAGGGGACCCTGTATGAAAGAGCCTTCTCCCAGATCCGGGATCAGTGTCTGAAGAAGTTCCCGGCGTCTTTTTCCCTGGGGAGCCACCTGGTTTTCGGAAGGTTCATTAAAAGTGGCATCCAGGGCTTCAGTGTTGAAAAGACGGCAGTACTTTCTGGCAAGAAGCCGGCGGTTGACCAAAGCTTTGTCAGAAGAATTGTACATGGCACCTGAGATCATTTTTTCGTACTCTGTCATAAAAGGGTTCCTCCTTGGCTGTTTATAAGAATCAATCCTTTATTTTCCCGCCTTTTTATTGTAGGACAGGATAGAGAGGAATTCCCGCAGGATTTCATTGGCTACAACCTGAGTCTGGCCGGTAGGGTCATAAGCTGGAGCGACTTCTACCAGATCCATGGCTACGATGTTCAGTCCGGTCAGTCCCTCTCTGAGGATCTGTAGTGCTTCGGCTGTTGTGAAACCACCTACGATAGGAGTTCCGGTACCTGGAGCTACGGCTGGATCCAGAAAATCAATATCAAATGTTACAAACACTGGTGTGTCACCTACGACTTCGCGAATCCGTTTAGCACAGGCAGACATTCCCATCTCGTGGAGTTCATTACCAAAGATGATCTGCATACCGTGTTCCAGGGCAAAATCATGGTCTTCCAGAGTACCAAAACCACCACGCATACCGATCTGGATAGCATGATCCATATCGATGCAGTCATGCTGGATGGCCAGACGGAAAGGCGTACCATGGTTGATGAGAGTGTTGCCGTTTTCATCCGGCCAGTCCCATGTATCGGTGTGAGAATCAAAGTGTACAAACGCAACTTTACCAAACTTTCTTTTTAAAGCAAGAAGTTCCGGATAGGACAAAGTGTGGTCACCGCCTACACCGATGGTTTTTACACCTTTTTCCAGCAGTTCGTACAACTGATTTTCCACGGCGTCCATGTCCCGCTCCACATAACTCAAAGGGATGGCAAAGTCACCGGTATCTACGGCTTTGAAGTCATCAAAGATATCAATGTCCAGTTCTTCATGGTATGGTTTGCACTGTCCATACTGACGGATTCCTTCCGGACCGAAACGGCATCCGGTACGGTTGGTGGTAGATATATCAAAAGGCATGCCATATAATGCTACATCAGCATCCTTTGCATCTTTGTCATAAGGGAGACCTAATAAAGTATGAATGCCTGAATAGACAGGACCTGCGTTATATATACTGCTCATATTAATTACCTCCATTCGCTTTCTTTTTAGCCAGAGAACATACAACATCTGTCAAAATACCATCGGCTGCCTGAGAAGTGATCTCACCGCTGTCAAACATATAAGTCAGATTGACCAGATCAAAAGATTTCATCTGGATGGCAGGAATGATATCCCGCAGAATCGTACGAAGATCGTAAGTGGTAAAACCACCGATTTTAGGGTTGTCCACTGCCGGTGCGTTGGTTGGATCCAAAAATCCCATATCCAGGGAAATGATACATGGAAGATCAGAAACCGTTTCTTTTATGACGGTACAGATTTCTTCCAGCGTCATTTTGTGCATCTCATAAGCACTGAGAAGTTTCATGCCCTGATCCAAGAACAGAGTGCTTTCTTTCTTGGAGTTGTAACCACCTCTTACACCTAACTGGATGGAGTGGGAAACATCGATCAGATCTTCTTTCACGGCATTTAAAATCACATTGCCATCATCTACAAAACTGCCATGTTCTGTGACACTGCGGTCATTGGTAAGATGAATGAGAGCCATTTTGCCATAAGCAGATTTTAAAGCTCTTAATTCGCCCAGAGTGACTAACTGGCCGCCGCCCAGGACAAGACCGGTAACACCTGCGTCGTAAATCACCTTCAGGCCGGTTTCAATGGCAGCCAGGGAAGGAGTAGTGTAACCGTTTTTAACGGCAATCTCGCCCAGATCGGTTCCCTGCACATCCTCGCCAAAGACTTCCAGGTTGGTATTCCAGCCGTAGCCGTTGCTAAAAGAAGCAAAGGAACGGATCGCCATAGGGGCGAAACGGGCACCACAGCGGTTGGCAGCAGCGGTATCAAAAGGAACACCGACAACAGCGTAGTCAACATCCTTCAGATCTTTGCGAAAAGCTATATTGTGAAATGTATGGAGGCCGGAAAAGACCGCCATGTCTTTATCAAATACTTCGTTCATAATTCATTTCCTCCTTATCATTTGGTATCGGCGTGAAATCCTTTGTAGTCTGTGATGCCCTCTTTTTTGCAGGCGATGAGCGACATAAATTCAAAGGCCACACGGGCAGCTGCCATACAGGTAATCTCCGCATTATCGTAAGTTGGGTTGACACAAACCAGGTCGCATCCTTTGATATTTAAGCCAAGGAGTCCTTTTCGTATCATCTCGAAGGCCTCCCAGGTCGTAAAGCCGCCACCTTCCGGTGTACCGGTTCCCGGTGCATAAGCCGGATCCAGAAAATCAATATCGAAAGTAATAAAGACAGGAGCGTCTCCTACTTTTTTGCGGATGGCTTTGGCAACACCGTCAATACCGAGGTTGTGAGCCTGAGTAGCGGTAAGCATATCCATACCGGATGAGTGGGCAAAGTCGTGAGTTGTTTTCTCAGGAAGCAGACCACGCATACCGATCTGGATGGAGTGCTCTGTGTCTACACAGCCGTGTGTAATAGCGTCATAAAAAGGAGTTCCATGATCAAAAGGAGCATCGGCGTCCATTGGATGGTAGCCGGTGTCAGAATGAGAATCAAAATGAACAATGGCCAGTTTGCCATAGATTTCTTTGTAACCCATTAATTCAGGGAAGGCCATAGAGTGGTCTCCGCCTAATGTGATCGGTACGGCACCGGTTTTGGCAAAATCAGCAATATGCCGGGAAATAGAATCAAAAGATTCTTTTGTATTTCCGTTTTCTACCGGGATATCACCCCAGTCAATGGCATTCAGTACACTGGTAGTAGCTACATTCAGATCCGGGCTGCAAGTATTTCCCAGATAAGCAGCACGGATGCCGGTAGGACCTAAGCGGGTTCCCGGTCTGGCCGTTGTCAGTGTATCGAAAGGAATGCCGGCAACGATGACATCCAAGTCATCGGAAAGTTCCTTTGAGTAAGGAAGTTTTGAAAAAGTGCGGATGCCGTATCCGTCAAATCCGGTGTCATAGTTGTTATATTCGCCACCAGAATTTCGTTTTCCATCTTCTGCTAAAATATTTGACATAACATTTCCTCCTTTGTAAATCAGAATAAAAACCATTGATTTACTAGGAAGAATAATCCTTTGGGTTACACAAATGTCAAGAGCTTTTGATAAAAATTTTTAAAGAGGTTTTACCGGAACCTGAATGGTAAAGGCAAATTCGTCCTTTTCGGCGGCAATGGTAAGATCCACCGGGAAAAAGATCAGAGGGGATCCGGCCATGGTAAGGTTCTGTTCCTTAATATAAGAAAGCAGGATAGAAAAAGCCTTCTCCTGGTTTGGCCAGCCGTCGTAACTGGTGACAGAAGCGTAGGTGCCGGCAGGAAATTCATGATAATAAGGTTTGTTCTTTGGCTTTTTTACAAAGATAAAGGTAGTCCAGCGGCGCAAAAGAGCAGGGGGCTCTTCCCGATAAAAAGGAATGGCTCCTACCCGGTCCGAAGCTAAGATGGGACTGATCTCATGCAGCATAGATTCCAGTTCGCTGTAGGAAAAGCCCATATCTTCATCGGTTACTACCTCGTCTCCTTTGGAAAGGTAATATCTGGCAGGGTATTCTATTAAGGAAGGAGTCAGGGCAGCAGAGCGGGGCGGAAGAGATTCCACGAAGCGGATCTTTTCTGCCAGACTGGCTTCTTTCTTTTTTAAGGTTAAAAGTTCTTTATGAAGTTCTTCATATCGACGTTTCAAAATTTCCAGAGAATGATCCACGCTGCGGTTGTGGAAAAACTCTTTGATCTCTTCCAGCGAAAAGTCTAACTGGCGCAGTTCTTTGATCGTGCCAAGCTGTTCATATTGGAGAATCGAATAATACCGGTAGTTTGTTTCCGGATCAATATACACCGGAGAAAAAAGTCCGATGCGGTCATAATGTCGTAATGTTTCTGTTGTCATCCCTCTTAATTTTGCCAGCTGGGAAATCGATAAAAGATCTTTCATATGGTATCTGTCCTTTCCTAAATGATGTTCTTTTTCAATTATAGAGATTAGCACAGGTGGACAAAAAAGTAAAATAAATTTAAAATTAACCGTTGACTTTTGTGTAGGACAAAGGTATAGTATAAAGCACATACAGAAAAACACTTACTCAAAGGCGAGTTCACAAAATGTGAGCCCGCCTTTTTTGTATGGTACAAAAGACAAGTAGGAGGTTGAGCCTATGGATGAGTCAAAAACCAGTGCCGTAAAGAGCACACAGGATATGATAATTCTTACAAATCTGAGAAAACAGTATGGGGACTTCGTAGCAGTAGAGAACACCACACTGAATGTAAAGAAAGGTGAGTTCCTTACTTTTTTAGGATCTTCCGGTTGTGGAAAAACAACCACCCTTCGTATGATCGCAGGATTTGAAGATCCTACAGAAGGAAGCATATTGATCGGCGGAAAACACGCCGAACACCTTCCGCCAAACAAAAGAGAAGTCAACACCGTATTTCAGAATTACGCATTGTTTCCACATCTTACTATCCGGGAAAACATTGCATTCGGTTTGAAATTACAAAAGGTAAAGAAAGCCGAGATCAAGGAACGGGTAGAGAACATCATCAAACTGGTAAAACTGGAAGAACATGCTGACAAGTCACCGGATCAGTTGTCCGGAGGACAGAAACAGCGGGTTGCCATTGCCAGAGCCATCGTCAATAATCCAAAGGTTTTATTGTTGGATGAGCCGCTGGGAGCCCTGGACTTGAAACTTCGAAAAGAAATGCAGTTGGAGTTAAAGCAGTTGCAGAGAGAACTGGAGATCACATTTATCTATGTAACCCACGATCAGGAAGAGGCGTTGACCATGTCAGACCGGATCGTCGTTATGAACAAAGGGCGCATTGAACAGGTTGGTACCGCTCATGAGATTTATGAGAGACCACAGACAAAATTTGTAGCCCAGTTTATTGGCGAGACAAACTTATTTGAAGATGTGGAGATCCTTGAAAAAAATGGAAACGATTATGTTGTTGCCATTGGATCTGAAAAAGTTTCTACAGACAGCATGAAAGATTTCAAGCCGGGTGAAAAGGTACATATTTCCATCCGCCCGGAGAATATGAAATTATCCCGCACTCCGATGGAGGGAAGAGAGAGCATCGCCGTCACATATGATTCAAATATTTATGTGGGAAATATAAGCAAGTTTGTAGTTTTTACAGACCAGGGAATGAGACTGACTGCATCTGAATTTTCAGAAGATGCAGATACCTTCAATAAAGGAGACAAAGTCTATATCAACTGGATTCCGGAACGGGCCGTTATGATCCGCAAACAGGAAGACAGAGACGAATGATAAGATAGGAGGCAGCTTATGAAAGAGAGTACAGAAGAAAAAGTATTGACTGCCAGCCAGAGAAAAAGTCTGGTACGAAGAAGAAACATGATGGGACAGGGAACAACCATGGGACCGATGATGTTGTGGAATGCGGCACTGTTTATTTTCCCGCTGATCTATTTGATCGTTCTTAGTTTTGCAACCAATTCCGGTTTTGGAAAAATGACCTATGGTTTATCGTTTGAAAACTTCAAAGCCGTTTTTTCCGGCACCTACCGGACCGTTCTTTTCAGTTCTTTGAAAATGGCGTTCTGGGTAACGGTTCTTGTATCGGTATTCGCCTATCCATATGCTTACTTTGTGGCAAGAAAGCCAAAGAAATATCAAAGTTTATTGATCCTTTTGATCATGATTCCATCCTGGACCAACTCGCTTCTTAGAGTATATGCGATCCAGAACCTTATGTCTACCAACGGAATCATCAATACGATCCTTGTAAACCTTCACATCGTGAATGCGCCGATCCAGATGCTCAGCACAGATTTCGCTGTTTATTTTGGTATGGTCTTTACTACCATTCCATTTATGATCCTGCCATTGTACTCCAATATGCAGAAAATCGACACTTCCATTCTGGAGGCAGGAAGAGATCTGGGAGCCACCAACTTCCAGTTGTTCTGGAAAGTCATCTTTCCGGTAAGTCTTCCGGGACTTTCCAGTGGTATCGTACTTGTGTTTATCCCAGCTATGGCAAACTTCTTCATCACCGATATGCTGGGTGGAGGAAAGAGCATCAATGTTGGTAATGTGATCCAGAGTCAGTTCTCCACATCCAACAACTGGCCGATGGGATCCGCTGTATCCATTGTGTTGATGGTGATCAGCTGTATCGTGATCCTGGGATGCAACAAGTTTGTAGATGTGAAAGCACATGCCAGAAAGGGGAGATAGCTTATGAAGAAGAAAAGACAGCTTGTACCAAACAGCTATATCATCATTATGCTTGCATTTTTGTACATTCCCATCATGGTTATGATCACATTATCCTTTAACCAGTCAGCCATCAGTTCGGTGTGGGGAGGATTTTCCCTGAATTGGTACAAAACCCTGTTCCAGAGACAGGATGTGATCAAAGCGGTATGGACTACCGTCCGTGTAACCGGCATCAGCACTCTGGTGTCTGTGGCACTGGCTACCCTGGGAGCCATCGGTTTTTACAAATATGACTTCAAGGGAAAATCCTTACTGGATTCCATGTTATATCTGCCGGCCGTTGTACCGCCACTGGTGTTAGGTATTGCGTTGTTCTCCCTTTATAACATTTTACATATTCAGTTAGGAGAGCCAACGATCATCATAGCACACATTACATTTTGTACTCCGTTTGCGTTCAGTACCATCAAAGGTACATTGGATGGATTTGACCATTCCATTGAGGAGGCAGCCAGAGACTTAGGCTGCGGGCAGATGCAGGCTATCTTAAAAGTTATCGTGCCAAACATCATGCCGGGTGTTTTATCTGCAGCTCTGATGTGCGTCACCATTTCTATGGACGATGTACTGACCAGTTATTTCGTATCTGGTTCCGGACACAACACCTTGTCTATGTTGATCTACTCCCTTGTGAAAAAAGGAGTGAAACCGGATATCAATGCATTAAGTACCATTATGATCGTGCTGTCTGTGCTGTTGGGACTGATTTCCCAGATTGCCGGAAGCCGTTCAAAAGGAAGAAGCGAAGAGTAATCCTGGTATAAAACGGAAGATTCTTCCGGTTTATATAAAATTCTAAAGAGAAAAGAGGTAATTTCTATGAGAAAGAAAATGATTTGGAAAAAAATTGCCGCTATGGCAATGACAGCCATTATGGCAGTATCTCTTACAGCCTGTGGATCAGACGCAGGAAGCAGTACAGGTTCTGACAGCGGAGACAAAACTCTGGATGTCATTGCCTGGTCCAGTATGTTTACAGACGCTCAGTGCCAGGCCATTAAGGAGGCAACCGGCATTACACTGAATGTTACACCTTTTAACACACTGGAGGAGTTATATACAAAATTAAACAGCGGCGGTGTGGATTATGATATGTGTGTCACCGGTGATTACATGGCAGCCACACTGATCAAGGCAGGTCTGGTTCAGAAACTGGACAAAACGGCGTTGAAAGAATCCTATGACGATCTGGATGATGCATTTAAGAATCCATCCTATGACAAGAATCTTGATTACTGTATGCCGGAAGGTGGTGGTACCGTAGGTATTCTGGTCAACCGGGATAAAATAAAAAATGAGATTAAATCCTGGAATGACCTGTTTGATTCATCTTTGAAAGGTCAGATCGTTATGCTGGATGACCAGCGTATCATCCTGGGACTTGGTAATGTGTTAAATGGAAAAGAGTTTAACAGCACCAATGAAGCAGATATCCAGGCAGCTAAGGACACCATGGAAAAGATCATTCCAAATGTGAAACTGTTCCAGAGTTTCGACCAGTATGATTCCATGGCAAACGGTGAGGCCAACATCATGGTTGGATGGAGTTATGAAGCATACAAAAATGTTTCTGAAAACAAGGGAAACTGGGAATACATTTATCCGGAAGAAGGCATGCACTGCTATGTAGATAATTACTGCATTTGTAAAACAACGGATAATGTAGATCTTTGCAACAAACTGATCAATTATATCTGTGGAGCAGATTTCAACAAAGTAGTATGGAAAGAAAATCCCGGAACCCGTATCGCTTCCAAGAAGTTTGCTGCTACACTGGATCTGGATGAATTAGGTAAAAAGATTGTTTATCCGCCAACAGAGCAGTATGACAAAGGATTGTATCTGACCGTATTGGATGACAGTGCCATGGGACTGTATGATACAGCATGGACTGAATTTAAACAGAAGGCTTCCATTCAGTAAGCCTGACAGAAGGGGGAGAACGCTCTATGTATTCAGCAATCGATACCGTCTGGGTATTGACCGGAGCTGTACTGGTGTTTGCCATGCAGGCTGGATTTGCAATGCTTGAGACAGGATTTTCCCGGACAAAAAATGCTTCGAATGTAGCAGCCAAAAATGTGGTGGACTTTCTTCTTGGTTCTCTGGCATTCTGGGTCATTGGCTTTGGCCTTATGTATGCCGGAGACGGAAGTCTCATCGGTGGTTTAAAATTTTTTGCCAGCGGGAATTATGTAGATAATATACCAAACAAGGTATTTGTTTTTTATCAGTTAGTATTTTGTGCAACATCGGCGACTATTGCTTCCGGTGCATTGTCTGGAAGGATGAAGTTTTCTTCCTATTGTATATACAGTGTTGTTATGAGTGGTCTGATCTATCCTATCAGTGGACACTGGGCATGGGGCGGCGGCTTTTTACAGCAGCTGGGATTCCATGATTTTGCCGGCGGCGGTGTCGTTCACATGGCCGGTGGTATGGCAGCGCTGGCAGGAGCCATGATCCTGGGGCCAAGACTTGGAAAGTACAATGAAAACCGTACTTCCAACGCCATTCAGGGACACAGCATGGCGTTAAGTGCGCTGGGTGTGTTCATCCTCTGGATCGGCTGGTTTGGTTTTAACGGAAGTTCCACCATGGGAATTTCCCAGAGCGGAGACTTGGAAAAAGTTGCTAACATCTTCATGAACACGGCACTGGCAGGTGCTGCTTCCGGTACGATCACATTGCTGATCAGCTGGTTCCGTTATCACAAGGCGGATATTTCCATGACCTTAAACGGTATACTGGCTGGGCTGGTTGCCATTACGGCAGGATGTGATGTGGTGACACAGGCGGGAGCCGTAGGGATCGGTATTGTGGCGGCACTGGTCATGGTGGCAGGAATTGAGGTCATTGACCTTCTGTTCCATATCGACGATCCGGTAGGAGCATCCAGTGTACACGGTCTGTGTGGTATTGTGGGTGTGCTGATGACAGGATTTTTGTCCACCAAAGGAGGTCTTCTGCATGCCGGCGGTACAGCCTTGCTGAAGGCACAGGCAATCGGTGTTTTGTGCATATGTGCCTGGGTGTTTGCCGCTATGTCGGTACTGATGCTGATCATGAAATATACCATTGGCATCCGCGTGGACCATGACGCAGAGATCGTAGGTCTGGACCGGTCGGAACACGGTTATTCCGGAAGTTTCATGCCGCTTTTGACAGACGATTCGGCAGCTGAAAAGAGCAAAGGAGAACTTCGCACCATCGCCCATGAAGTGGAGGATGAAGGATATATATCCGATTACAAAGTCCGCAGTGTGGTAATCATAACAAGGGAAAACAAGTTGAACGACTTGAAAAATGCCCTGAATGAAATCGGCATTTCCGGTATTACGGTTTCCAGTGTTATGGGATGCGGTGTCCAGAAAGGACATATGGAAAGTTACTACCGCGGTGTGGAGGTAGAAGTAGAACTGATCCCGAAAGTGCGGGTTGAGGTTGTTATTTCAGAAGTGCCGCTCCAGAGTGTCATCGAAGTTACCAAGAAGGTGCTTAAAACCGGCAATGTCGGTGATGGAAAGATTTTCGTATACGATGTGGATAATGTCATTCGTATCCGGACAGAAGAAGAAGGCGTGGCAGCCCTGTAAGAAAATAAAACAAATTGAGCGGTGTGTGGTTTTTCGCGAGAAGAACCGCAGGCGCTCTTTTGTTGGTTATAGAAATGGAGGAAGATCATATGCGATTAACACCAAGGGAAACGGATAAATTGATGCTGCATTATGCAGGCACCGTTGCCAAAGGCAGACTGGAGAGGGGGATTTTATTATCTTACCCGGAAGCAATTGCTTATATATCCATGAATCTGCTGGAACTGGCAAGAGAGGGAAAGAGTGTATCACAGCTGATGCAGGCAGGAAAGCAGATGCTTCGGAGCGAACAGGTGATGGATGGCGTGGCAGAGATGATCCACGAGATCCAGCTGGAAGTGACTTTTCCGGATGGAACCAAATTGGTTACGGTTCACGACCCAATCCCGGCCAGCGGTACACTGGTACCGGGAGAGTACCTGATCGAAGAGGGAACCATCCGGCTGAATGAAGGAAGAAAAACAGTAGAACTGGAGGTTACCAACACGGCAGACCGTCCGGTACAGACCGGTTCGCATTTCCATTTCTTTGAAGTGAACAAAGAGTTGTCCTTTGACCGGAAAAAGGCGTACGGCATGCGGCTGGATATTCCCGCCGGAACGGCAGTCCGTTTTGAGCCGGGTGAGATGAAGAAAGTAACATTGACAGAGATCGGCGGAACCAGAGAGGGGTATGGCCTCAGTGGTCTGGTAAACGGACCGATGGATGATGAGAATGTAAAACAGGCAGCCTTTGAAAAAGCAAAAGAGCTTGGCTTCAAAGAGATATAAGGAGGGAAATCAGTATGCAGGAGATTTCGAGAAAAGAATATGCAGCCATGTATGGTCCGACGACAGGAGACCGGGTGCGGCTGGCAGATACTTCCCTGATCGTGGAAGTAGAGAAGGATTATTGCGTGTATGGAGATGAAGCCAAGTTTGGCGGAGGAAAATCTCTCCGGGATGGCATGGGACAGGCTGTTCCTTTTTCCGATGAAGAATGTCTGGACATGGTCATTACCAGTGCGCTGGTCATTGATTCCACAGGGATCTACAAGGCAGATATAGGTATCAAAGACGGCAAAATTTCCGGCATCGGAAAGGCCGGAAATCCACAGATCATGGACGGTGTCACACCGGGGATGATCATTGGTGCCTCCACGGAAGCACTGGCAGGGGAGGGACTGATCCTGACAGCAGGAGGCATTGATACCCACATTCATTTTATCTCTCCGACCCAGATCCATACGGCGTTGTACAGTGGTGTTACTACCATGATCGGCGGTGGCGTGGGACCTTCAGACGGAACCAATGCAACCACCTGTACACCGGGAAAATTCAACATCCACAAGATGTTAGAGGCATCGGAAGGAATGCCGATGAACTTAGGCTATCTGGGAAAAGGAAATTCATCGGATCCGGAAGCACTGGCAGAACAGGTAAGAGCCGGAGCCTGCGGTCTGAAACTTCATGAGGACTGGGGTTCGACACCAAAGGCCATTGACACCTGTTTGTCCGTAGCAGACCAGTATGATGTGCAGGTATCCATCCACACAGATACTTTGAATGAAGGTGGTTTTGTAGAAGATACTATGGCGGCTTTCAAGGGAAGAACGATCCATACTTACCACACAGAAGGTGCCGGCGGCGGTCATGCACCGGATATCATACGGGCAGCAGCCTGTGAAAATGTGCTGCCGTCATCTACCAACCCGACCATGCCATTTACCCGCAATACCATTGACGAGCATCTGGATATGTTGATGGTGTGCCACCACCTGGATAAAAATAACAAAGAAGATGTGGCCTTTGCCGACAGCCGTATCCGTCCGGAGACTATTGCGGCGGAAGATGTGCTGCACGACATGGGTATTTTTTCCATGATGAGTTCCGACTCCCAGGCCATGGGACGAGTAGGAGAGGTCATTACCCGTACATGGCAGACCGCCGACAAAATGAAGAAACAGCGTGGAACACTGGATCTTGACAATGAGAGAAATGATAACAACCGTGTCAAACGGTATATTTCCAAATATACTATCAACCCGGCGATCACCCATGGAATTTCTGAGTATGTAGGTTCTGTGGAGACCGGAAAAGTGGCAGATCTTGTTTTGTGGAGACCGGATATGTTTGGAGTAAAGCCGGAGATGATCATAAAGAACGGATTTATCTGCGCCTCCCGAATGGGAGATGCCAACGCATCCATTCCGACACCGGAGCCGGTAGTCTATACAGATATGTTTGGCGGAAAGGGACAGGCAGTGGATAAAACATCCTTTACCTTTGTGTCACAGTATGCTTATGAACACGGTATTAAGGAAGAACTGGGACTGAACCGCAATGTCCTTCCGGTAAAGCACTGTCGGGACATTGGAAAGAAGGATATGGTTTATAACAACCGGATCGCCAAACTGGAAGTGGATCCGGAGACTTACACCGTGAAGGTAGACGGAGAGGAGATTACTTGTGAGCCGGCGGGAGAACTGGCGTTGGCACAACGTTATTTCTTATTTTAATATGGAACCGACAACTTGCCGTTAAAGAAAATGAGAGCGGTACATCATATAAAGGAGGAATAGAGGATGGTAGCAGAGAAGATTTTAGGAAACATCCAGGATAAACCACAAACAAAGGCCATCATACCGGTGGCTTTTGAGTGGTTTGAACTGGAGAAAAAGAGAATTAAAAAGACGGCGGAAGATGGAACGGAATTTGGTATTTCCATCCCGGAGGTGTTAAAAGAGGGAGATATCCTGGGAGAAACGGAATCAGCCCTTTATGTAGTACAGATTATAAAAACCCGGCTGATCCATATCCATGTCCACAAGATGCAGGAGATGGGACGACTTGGTTTTGAACTGGGAAATAGACATTTGTCCTTGAAGATCACGGAACAGGATGTGTATGTTCCATATGATGAACCTACTTTTTCCTATCTTGCCAAACTGGGGTTTGAGGTGGAAGAAGTGACAGAGGCCTTTACAGATTTTATCCAGTGCAAGGCACATGGCCACTCCCATGGACATGAGCACACAGCGTCCCATACCCATTCTCACGGACATGAGCATGCAGCGGCTCACACCCACGCCCATGGCGAAGACTAGAAGGAGGTGGCGCCATGAGTGCATTATCTCTTCTTCAGATGATACAGATCAGCGACAGTCTTTTTCCCATTGGTGCATTTACCTTGTCCAACGGACTGGAGACCATGGTGCTGCAGGAAAAACTGACCACCAAAGAGGATCTGGACCGGTATGTAAAAAATTATATGAAACTTCTTCCTTTTAATAATCTGGGGATCATGATGCTTGCCTGGCAGCGGGCAGACGATCCGGACTTTCTGCGGCAGCTGGATGAAGTGTCTATGGCTGTCAAGACGCCCAGGGAAGTGAGAGAAGGAACTGTGAAGCTGTGCCGGCGCTTTTTGAAATTGTGGAAACAGCTGCGGGAATATAAGAGTCTTGCCTGGTATCAGGAGGAAGTGAAGGAAGGACGGTGCACAGGAGACCACAGCATTGCTGTGGGACTGTATGCCAGAGAGATTGGCCTGGAGCAGGAACTGGCAGGGGCCGTGTATGTTTATAATCTGATCACTTCCATTGTTACCAATGCGGTGAAAACCGTTCCATTGAGCCAGGTGGCCGGCCAGCATATATTGAACCGGGCACTGGAACAGGTGGAGGAATGTGTGGCAAAAGCGAAAAAAGTAGAAAAAGAGGATTTAGGGGTTGGTGGAACCCAGATGGATATAGCGGCCATGAATCACGAGACCTTGTATTCAAGGCTGTATATGAGTTAAGGAATGGAGGAATCGAGTATGAGTTATGTAAAAATAGGAGTTGGCGGTCCGGTTGGTTCCGGCAAAACAGCGTTGATCGAGAGACTGACCAGGATCATGTCAAAAGAATACAGTATCTGTGTCATAACCAATGATATATATACGAAGGAAGATGCGGAATTTCTGATCAAAAATTCGGCACTGCCACCGGAGCGGATCGTGGGTGTGGAGACCGGTGGATGCCCCCATACGGCTATCCGTGAGGATTGTTCCATGAACTTGGAAGCGGTGGATGAGATGGCGGAAAAATTTCCGGATGTTCAGATCATTTTCATTGAAAGCGGCGGAGATAATCTGTCTGCAACCTTCAGCCCGGATCTGGCAGATGCATCTATCTATGTCATTGATGTGGCTCAGGGAGAGAAAATCCCACGAAAAGGAGGCCCAGGGGTAACACGCTCGGATCTTTTGGTCATCAACAAGACAGATCTGGCACCGTTAGTAGGGGCTGACCTGGATGTTATGGCGTCAGATTCACAGCGGATGCGTCAGGGACGGAAGTTTCTTTTTTCCAATCTTATGTCCATGGAAGGCGTGGATGAGATTATTGACTGGATCAAGAAGGATGTTCTTTTTGAAGGGATGGAATAGCCTATGAAAAGTAGTTTGAGACTGGAAACAGATTTTTCTTATGGCAAAACCAATATCAAGGATATATATTTTGAGGCACCGTACAAGATTATGTCACCCTTTGTCCAGGAAGATTGCACGGAAGTGATGCAGATGTGTGCCTCTGCCGGGATGCTCAGTGGGGATATGTTTGACCTGGAATTAAAGATCGGGGAACATTCCAATCTTTTATATACATCTCAAAGTTATGAAAAGGTATTTGCCAGTAAGGGAGAAAAGACTATCAAGAGAACCCGGATCCGGGTGGAAAAAGAAGCCAGGCTTCTGTATATGCCTAAGCCTGTCATTCCTTTTGCCCACAGTGATTTTATGGGAGAAAATGAGATTCATCTGGATCCCTCTTCTTCCTTTTTGTACTGCGATATTTTCAACTGCGGACGGGTGGCCATGGGAGAGCGGTTTCAGATGAAGCGGTATCAGAGTAAAACAAGGATTTATGTAGGAGATATACTGGCGATGGTAGACCACACCCTGTTAGATCCGTCCTGGTTTGCATATGATACGCTGGGACTGTGGAATAATTATACCCACAATGGACTGCTGTATCTGTATACCCCGGACGGGGAACAGAAAAGCCGGTGGATCCAGATGATCCGGGACAAAAAGCCGGATCAGGTGGAGGCAGGCTGTAGTGAATGTCGTCAGGGAATCCTTCTGCGAGTGCTGGGAAAAAGCGGCGATGCAGTATATGATTATTTTGAGGACATCGCCAGGGAGGTGTGATCTTTTTCACAGAAAATCCATGGCAGCAGGCGGCTTAGGATCTGCCAGGACAGAAAGGCATACAGAGCACCTGCCACGTTGGTGCCAATGCGGAGAGCAATGGCTGTTTTCACACCAAAGAGAGAACCGGCAATGGAAAGTGCCCCAAAGGTGTTAAAGACGGTCTGCCAGGAGTAACCGGCAGAATATCCTACGCCGATACCGCCGATGACACCGATGTAAGGATACAGCCAGGCCGGCAGGGTGTTATATAACACAAGGAAGATGCCACAGCCAAGGATGTTAAAGACACCTCTTTTCCAAGTACGGCCTTTGCTGTCTTCCGAAAAAGGAAGGCACACGCTCATGCAGGCAATGCCTGCCCACATAGCCCGGGGCAGGGAAAGCAGCTGCATGATAAACATAGCCGAGCAGACGATCCAGGTAAGGGATAAATACCACTGGCTGCGGGCAGATTTCAAGTTGAATTCACGGAACAGATCCAGAAAACTACGCCGGTAAGGGCGTTTTTTTGATTCTTGTAAAAGACAAGCATACAGACCATCATGCTGACAAGCAGCCCCAGTACCCGGAGAAGATAGGCTCTGCCAGTAACATCGTAGCCGTAGAGCAGAAGATATCCTAAAACGAAGGTGGACTGGTTGTACATGATTACATTGTGACATCCAAGGATCATTAGCAGCAGGATGCTGATGAAATTTACCAAAAGAGATGCCGGTGCCGGCAGAGTGTTGGCCAGGCGGGGACCGGTGATGAAAAG
>JAXDTV010000130.1:0-6015 GCA_034089785.1 Eubacterium sp. | reverse complement strand
TTATCTGACCAACAAGGATGTAGTTCGTCATCCACTGGTACAAAAGATCGTACATGCCTATGAAAAATATGAGGCGAGAGAACAGTATAAACAGAACCGGAAAAATAATGCAAAGAAGACAAACAGGAGAGAGCGTACATGACAATTTTGCTGGAAAATGAAGACAATGCTTCGTTCGGATTTCCGATCCAGGAGCAGCTGGAGTTATTGACAGAGTATGTGCTGGATTATGAAAAATTCCCTTATGAAGCGGAAGTCAGCGTTTCGATTGTTTCAAAAGAAGAAATCCATGAGATCAACAAGAAGTTCAGACAGGTGGACAGGCCTACGGATGTGTTGAGTTTCCCTATGCTGGAATTTGAGTATCCGGGAGATTTTTCATCGGAGACATTTGAAAATTCTCTGACCACATCCTTTGAATCCCAGGAATTGTTGCTGGGGGACATAGTGTTGTGCACCGATATTATCAAGAGCCAGGCAAAGGAATATGGCCATTCGGAGAAACGGGAATTTTCTTTTCTGGTGGTGCACAGTCTTCTTCATTTGCTGGGATATGACCATATGGAAGAAAACGAGAGAGAACAGATGGAACAGCGTCAGCGTGAAATTATGTCAGGATTAAAAATCGGACGAGGGGGAAGCGATGAATAAGAAACAGAAAAAATGGATTGTAGGTGTTTTCTGTGGCGCGGTAGTTTTGTTTGTGGCTGTTTTTACCCTGATGCAGTGGCAGAAGGCAAAACAAAAAGATACAAACCAGACAGAGAAAAAAAGTGTGCAGGCTACAGCTACGGCAGTACCGACGGCTACACCGGATCCTCATGCAGGCAAGGTGCAGAGCAGTCTGAACGGCTCCTATGTATCGCCGGAGACAGAGGCGAAAAGGCCCTTTGCCATTATGATCAATAATATTGAGTACGCCTTTGACCACCAGATGGGAGTGTCTAAGGCTGATGTGGTATACGAGGCCCTGGCAGAAGGGGGAATCACCCGTATGATGGCCATTTACCAGGATGTCAGCAAGGTGAAAAAGATTGGATCCGTGCGGAGTGCACGACATTATTATGTGCAGTTTGCTTACGAATGGGATGCTATTTTCTGTCATTTTGGACAGACAAAGTATGCGGTTTCCAAAATGAAGAAGTTAAAGACAGATAACCTTAGCGGTCTTTCGGCTATCGGACCGGTGGTATACCGGCGCAATTACAGTATCCGGGCGCCACATAATGTGTTCACCAGTGGCAAAAAGATGATCAAGGGAGCAAAAAAATTAAAATATTCCCTGAAAAAAGATGAGACAAAGAGTGCAAAGCATTTTTCTTTTAATGAGACCGATACGGACCTGGCTGCAGGAGAAAAGGGAAAGCAGATCACACTGCCGTTTTCCTATTATTCCACAGCGAAACTCAAATATGATAAAAAGAAAAAAGTGTATTTGAAATACGAATACAAGAAGAAACATAAAGATGGTTATTACAAAAAGCAGCTGGCATTTAAAAATGTCATTGTGCAGTTTGTAAAAGAAAAAAACAAGGATCATAATGGATATCAGACCATGGATCTGACCAATACATCCGGAAGCGGATATTATCTGACGAATGGAAAGAAAGTGAAGATCCGGTGGACGCGGAATGAGAAGAGTCATGAAATGGTTTATCTGGATGCTTCCGGAAATACGCTTTCTATCAATCCGGGTAAGACTTACATAGCGGTTTATCCAACAGGCCGCAAGAAACTGATCAAGATCCAGTGACCTTTTATACAGTACAGAAAGGATGGAAGTTCCATTGAGTGAAGAAACGGGAAAAAAACGAGCCGATTTTTTGAAACAGGGAGGAATCCTTGCCATTGCTTCCCTGCTGGTGCGCATCATTGGTATGGTGTACCGGATTCCTATGTCAAATATACTGGGCGAAGAGGGAAATGGAATTTATGCAGTGGCATTTGAGATTTATGATGTGATGTTGATCATATCCTCGTACAGTCTGCCTCTTGCACTGTCGAAGATCATATCGGCGCAGCAGGCGAGAAAACAGCATAAAAACACAGGAAAAGTATTTAAAGTGGCGCTGAAATTTGCCATTCTTTCCGGTGGCGGTTTTGCCATTCTTTTATTTGCCGGTGCCGGACTGATCGAGAAATATATTTATCCGGAATATTCCGGAGTGCAGATTCCTCTGCGGGTTCTGGCACCAACGATTTTTATCGTGGCACTGTTAGGCGTGTTCCGTGGATTTTTCCAGGGAAAAAAGACCATGGTGCCTACGGCTTTTTCACAGGTGGTAGAGCAGATCGTCAATGCAGTTGTCAGTGTGGCTGCCAGTTATCTGTTTATGAAGTGGAATATAGAGTCTGTTCAGCAGGCAGCCTGGGGAGCCGCTGGCGGTACGCTGGGAACCTGTCTGGGTGCTGCGTCGGCTCTTTTGATCGTGTTGTTTGTATACTGGCTTTACAAGCCGATCCAGGAAAAACTGGAGAGAAGAGATCCTTCCACCAGAACCTATTCAGAGAAGTATTTGTTTAAATTGCTCCTGATCACCATTATTCCGATTGTGCTGTCCCAGACGGTATACAATATCAGTGGTCTGATCGACTATAAGATCTTTGGATCGGTGTCAGGAAATCTTGGCATGGATGCGGTAACCATCAAAAGTTTCATTGGTGTGTACAGCTCCAAATACCGTCTCCTTTGCAGTGTGCCGATCGCTATTTCTACGGCCCTTGCTTCATCCCTGATACCAAGTGCGGTAGAGGCGTATGCCAGGGAAGATGCAAACCAGTGGAATTATAATATTTCAGCAGGGATCAAGTTTAACATGATCATTGCTATTCCATGTGCCGTTGCCTTTGTGTTCCTTGGGGGACCGATCGTGAAAATGCTGTTTCATTCTTCCAACTATGTACTGGGAGGCCATATGCTGACAGCGGGATCCTTGGCCATCGTATTTTATGCGTTGTCCAATATAACCGGTGGAGCACTGCAGAGTATTGATAAAATGAGATACCCGGTGATCCATTCAGCCATATCTCTTGTGATCCATATTGTGATCGTGTATGTGCTGCTGCGGACAACCAGTATGGGTGTGTATGCGCTGATCGTGGGAAATGTTACATTCCCAATCGTTGTATTTGCCCTGAATTTGAGAAAGATAAAAGAGTGTGTCCCAAGTTACAGACTGGAGATCACAAAGACCTTTTTGACGCCGTTAGCAGCTTCTCTGTGGATGGCGGTGAGCCTGGTGATCGTATATGGCGGCATGGGACTTGTGATCGCATCCAATACAGTCCGGACACTGGCTGCTATTCTGGTAGGAGTGTGCGTATATTTTGCGGCATTTTTACTGCTGCAGGGCCTGTCAAAGGATGAGTTGTTTGATTTTCCAATGGGAAGGACCTTGTACACTATTGCAAAGAAAATACATGTAATGAAATAGTGGGCATTGTGGCGGATGCCTGTTATAAATAAAAAAGTTCTCTTGTTTTGAGACGAGACAACGGTTTTCGTTCCTGTCTCTTCACAAGAGAACTTTTTTATTAAAAATTATGACACATCTTATTAGGATGGCATATTTTATTATAATAGCATGTTTTAATGTCTGCGTGAGAATTTCTGCTCACAGTACATGCAGCGGTAAATACGGTTTTTCTTGTCTGTCAGTTTGAAACGATGTGGCAGTTCCTGCTCGATGGAAGTGATACATCTTGGATTTTTGCATTTGATCACATTGGTAACTACCTCCGGAAGAGGCAGTGCTCTTTTTTCCACGATCTTATTGTTCTGGATCACATTGATGGTGATATTTTCATCCAGCACACCTAATACTTCCAGGTTTACGGTGATAGGACCTTCGATCTTGATAATATCTTTTTTGCCCATTTTGTTGCTTTTGGCGTTTTTAATGATAGCCACAGAACAGTCCAGGTTTTCCAGTCCCAGGTAGTTGTAGATTTCCATGGCACCGCCGGCCTTAATGTGGTCAATGACAACGCCTTCTTTCAGTCCACCGATATTTAACATACAGGGATCACCTCCAGTAAAGTCATGATCAGCGCCATGCGGACATATACGCCGTACTGCGCCTGCTTAAAGTAAACGGCTCTTGGGTCGTCATCCACTTCGGTGGCAATCTCGTTGACCCGGGGAAGGGGATGAAGGACCAGCATATCTTTTGGTGCTAATTTCATCTTTTTGTTATCAAGGATAAAGCTGTCTTTCAGACGGATGTAATCTTCTTCGTTGAAGAAGCGCTCTCTCTGAACACGGGTCATGTAAAGAATATCCAGTTCAGGAAGAACATCTTCCAAAACGCTCACTTCTTTATAAGGAATGTTGCCTGCATCCAGTGTGTCTTTGCGCAGATAGTCCGGAATTTTTAACTCATCCGGGGAAATCATGACAAATCGGACATTTGGATAGCGGACCATGGCCTGGATCAGGGAATGGACGGTGCGGCCGAATTTTAAGTCTCCGCACAGACCGATGGTAAGGTTATCAAGCCGTCCTTTGAGATTTTTAATGGTAAGCAGATCCGTAAGAGTCTGGGTAGGGTGGTTGTGTCCACCGTCGCCTGCATTGATAACAGGGATCCGGGAGTGCATGGATGCTACCAGGGGCGCACCTTCTTTTGGATGGCGCATGGCGCAGATGTCCGCATAACTGGAAATAACCCGGATCGTATCGGCAACGCTTTCACCTTTGGAAGCAGAACTGGAATCTGCCGAAGAAAAACCAAGCACTTGACCACCCAGGTTCAACATTGCTGATTCGAAACTGAGTCGGGTACGGGTGCTTGGTTCATAAAAACAAGTAGCCAATTTCTTTCCTTTACAAACTTCTGAATATCGGGTTGGATCTTCGATAATGGTTTCGGCCAGGGAAATCAGTTGGTTGATCTCGTCCACCGAAAGATCCAGAACATTCATTAAATGTCTCATGATTGACCTCCGTATTTCTCTTAATGTTGAATTTATTTTACATCATTTTACATGGTTTTACAATAGGGGAATGGCAGGGAGTGAGAAAAAATAAAAATGTCGCATGAGGAGCGACACAGGAAGAAGGAAATGTGGTATGATAAGGGAAAAAAGGTGGTGGCTGATATGACGGATAAAAAAAGAATGGATGAGGTAGGGGCATATATTGAAACGTATTATGTGCCGGATCATGACGATATTAAATTAGACAAAGAGATACATACTATTTTTGATCGAATTACTTCTTTTCGGAAGAAAAGAGCTGCCAGAAAGAACGCAAAGGATTTAAAAGAATCCCAAATGGATGAAACCTATGTTGGGTGTGATCCTGGTGTGGATGGTGTTAAATTTGATACTGCCAGTATGGAGAAAAAGAAAATAACGGCTGAAATGTCTTCTACAATGCCCATCAATTGGAATATAGATGATCTGATAGCTCGAATGGAGGAGACGTTTTCGCAGAGGTTATTACGAATGATAGATGAAAGGAATCTCAAAGATTCTGAGGTATATACAAAAGCAAATGTGGACCGCCGGCATTTTTCTAAAATCAGAAAAGATGTGAACTATACACCGAATAAGAAGACGGTGCTTGCGTTTACGATTGCGTTGGAATTATCTTTGGATGAAGCAAAAGATTTACTTGCTTCGGCAGGATATGCCTTGTCAAGAAGTTCGAAAATGGATATTATTGTTGCGTATTTTTTGCAAAATAAAATATATGACATGTTTGAAATCAATGATGTATTATATGCTTATGGACAACCGGTTTTTGGGTGAATCAGCAGGGAAATAGAATATGTCGCCTGGCATGCGACCAGCTTTGTGAGTTCAGTAGATATAATGTGATTACCATAAAACGAAGGAGGTAATTCACATGAATATGGATTTAACAGAGCTGGTTTTTATTTTGGATCGAAGTGGTTCTATGGGTGGTTTAGAGAGTGACACCATAGGTGGTTTTAACGGAATGATTGATCGGCAAAAGAAAGAAGAAAAAGAAGTTAATGTCACAACGATTTTATTTGATGATGAAGTTGA
>JAXDTV010000106.1:0-3337 GCA_034089785.1 Eubacterium sp. | reverse complement strand
TAGGGCAAAAGTCAAGAGGGTTTTGAGAAAAAGTTTCAAAAAACAGGTCCGGACTTTTTATCATCCGAACCTGCTTTGTATTATTGTATTTTTTTGTGGAGAATACCTTTAGGATCCTGAACAAGGATCATCACGATCCAGATCACCAGTCCGAAAACCACTACGGACACACCTAAAAAGCTATCATTTAACATTTCCTTTGGGGCAGGCTGAAAATACGCCGCCCCTTCCTGCAGATACTCCGTCACCGCATCTACAAACCACATAAGAGATGCGCCCCAGTACATCAGGCTCAGAGTTCCAAGCCGCATACTGTCACGCTGAGGGCAGAGATACCAGACTACGGTGGTAATAACAGCCGCCAGGGTAGAGCATAGTAATGTCATATCTTATTTCCCCTCTCTTCCGTGTCTGGATGTTTTTTGCAACACTTTTTTGCCAAGGGGATGTTTCTCCCAATATCTGGTAACTGCCACCATGCCGCCCCAGACAAGGGTTACCAGCACAGCCATACCAACTCCTGTGGTTGCCATCTCCTGAAACATGGCATTTAGTCCCGCCTCGCTGTTTGCCGCTGTCAAAAACGGAAATACCGGAGACAATTCTCCGTGCCACAAATGTTCAAATGCCAGAAGAGCACTGCCGCCCCACAGCATCCGGTCTAACCATTTCAGTTTGTGAGAAAATGAAACATGAGTGCTTTCCCCTGCGAAAATCTGCTGAGGATCCTTCTCCATTGCTTTCTTTTCCTTCTTCTCAACTACCTTTGTCATTACTGTTGTTACGATTGCTTCCGTTGCCGGTACCATAAAACATGCCATAATGATTCCTCCTTTGTAAAATAAAACTGTGTGTAAATGTTTGTTTGTAAGGAATCATAGCACTGGAAAGGGGAAAAGTCAAATGGTTATCGTTTAATCCCTCAAACACCCAATCGGTACTATTTTCACCCCCGAATCCGTTGTATAAGCCATATTGGCATTGGCACATATCACAATTAATGCCGAAGGTTTCCTATATACATCACGAGGATGCGCCTCATTTTGCAATGCCCGGTCATTATAATTTTCTATCACATCATTAAATCTTAACAATGACTTTTCCGCTTCTGGTATTTTATTCATTCCGGTTTTTATTTCTATAAGAGCGTACCGACCATCTGCCATCTGATAGACAGCATCTGCTTCCACCCCCATATTATCTGTATAATGCAATATCCTTGCATTGTGTTTTTCTGCATAAACAAGCAAATCCCTTAAGACCATATTCTCAAAAACATGTCCAAACAAATCTAAATCGTTAATGAAATAATCAGGGCCTATTCCCAGTGCTGCAAGTCCAATAGAAGGATCTACAAATATATGTTTTTTAGCTGACCGAATAGCTGATTTTGATCTAAGGTGTGGCGTCCACGCATCAATATCCCGAACTACAAATAAATTTTCTAATGCATCTACATATGAGAAAAGAGTAGCATCTGTGACATTTTGTGTTGCCTTTACATCTGCAAATATATTTTTCTTCTTTGCTGTGGTTGCCATATTTCGTGCATAAGACCACAATAATGCCCGCGTCCATTCAGGGTTTCTACTTATTCCATCAATTGCTGAGATGTCTTTCCTGTAAATTTGTTTATAATAGTCTTTAGCAATTTCAAGCTTTGCCGCATCTTTTTTCAACGCCATACACCTTGGCCAGCCACCTCTACATGCAGCAAAGAAAAGAGATTCCAGGTCACATCCTGATATCATACCGTCTATATCATAATCAGCGTCTTCAAGAATCCGTGATAACGATACCGTTCCATTTGATTCTCCTGTTTCAAATAAAGTCATAGGATACATGGTTACCTCTGTTATTCTACCGGTCCCGGTGTGCGGTGTATTAATCTTTTTACTTGTTGATCCTGTTAAATAATACTCCCCCACACTTTCTGGATTATCATCACACGCTTTTCTTATCGTTCCCCAGATTTTCGGCGCATCCTGCCACTCATCAAATAAAATAGGCCCTGGATTTTTCAAAAATAGCCTGGGCGCAGTCTCTGCCACAGCAATATATCCATCTCTTTTGTCCTCATCTTGAAATTCAATAACTGTTTTGCACCGTTCCTTAGCAGTTCGAGTTTTTCCACACCCTTTGGGACCTGTTATGCTTATAGCATTAAATGCCTCCGCCTTTCTATCAATGACATCATCCAACACTCTCTTGATATACTCCATATCCAGCACACTCCTTTCCCTATCAGTATACCATTTCATTTATTAATTATGCAAGTTCATTTTAGTAATTTCAGTGGTTTTATTTTAGTAATTTAAGCATTTTCATTTGAGTAATTTCTCCACTTTTATTTTAGTAATTTCTGCTATTTCATTTTAGTAATTTCATCTAAATCAATATCCTGAAGTAATCTATCTTTGATTGGATTTCGCTTTATCATATAAAATATCCAAATCATATATCCCAACATTCCCGCATATTTCTCCCTTTTTTTGCCACCCTAATAAAAAAGGAGGTTGTCAAAATGGAACAAGAACACATGGAAGACGATTCTGTCAAATTGCTCCGGGAATGTAATGCCGGCATCAAAATGGGCACATCCTCTATTGAGGATGTACTGGAACATGTTCAAAGCGGCGGATTGTCCGGGGTTTTAAAAGACAGTCACGATATTCACTGCAAACTGGGAAATAAGACACATGAAATATTGGAAAAATATCACGATCAAGGAAAAGAACCTGCGGCCATGGCCAAGGTCATGGCCAAGTTCAAAACAGAATTCAAAACCATGAGTGATGATCCAGATGCCGCTGTGGCGGATCTTATTACAGATGGGTGCAATATGGGAATCAAATCCCTTTACCGCTACCTGAACCAGTACCCGGCGGCAGACAAAGAAATCATTCATCTGACTAAAGATATTATAAGTACGGAAGAGAAACTGCTGAAGGCTCTTCGTCCCTATTTATAGCAATCCTTTCTATGACGATATTTGGGATAAATTCAAATCTTCTATGATTTTTAATGCGGCTTAACAGCAAATTTATGTGGTTAAGCCGTTGTTTATTTAATAGTAGAATAATCCGGTATGACAAGAGTACCCGAAGGGACTGGTCCCAGATATGAGCCCAGCTGGAAATCTACTTTGAAGAACGGCTGGAAAAAGCAGAATTCTAGAGATTCTATTTGACATGTGGACGGTGTGAAATTCTTTCTGTAAATTCAGATCTTCTATGATAATTGATACGGCTTAACAGCAGGTTTCTGTGGTTAAGCCGTTGTATATTTAATAACAAAAATAAGCTGGTATGTCAAGAACACCCAGAAAATCTGGGTG
>JAXDTV010000090.1:0-3523 GCA_034089785.1 Eubacterium sp. | reverse complement strand
CGATCGTCCGTATGTACTTTAAACGGCTGACGGAGGAACAGTTTAGAAATCTTCATGTATTGTCATATAATGAAATTGATTCAGATGTAGAATTACAATCAGTTGGGATGGTGACCGTTGAATGATCATAAAAAAATATCTTGCAAAAACAGAAGTAGATGCCATTGAACAGGCAAAAGCGGACCTGGGTCCGGGTGCAGTAGTCATGAATATAAAAAAAATACAGCCAAAGGGAATTGCCAAAATTTTCATGAAGGCGAAAGTAGAAGTGACGGCAGCACTGGATGAAAACAAAGATTATTCGGAAGAAAAGAAAAAAGAGCCGGATGTAATGCAAAAAGACACAAAGCATCTGGATATTGTTACGCCTCTTAACATACCGCCTATGCCAAAGGAGGGAAAGAGTAAAGAGGATGAAGCATTGAAGGAAAAATTAAGTAAGTTAGAGTCTCTTCTTGAAAAGCAGATGCAGCCGAAATCGGAGGAAAATGGGGAAAGAAGTGTACAGCCACCGATACCTCAGCCGGAGCCGGAAAAAGATGCAGAAGTGGAAAAAACCAGAGAATGTAAAGAACTGATCCGCAAGCAGCTTCTGCAGAATGATGTAGATGAAAAGATTGCAGATTCTATCATGAAAGAACTGGATGAGGCACTTCCTGAGAATGCACCGGTAGACCAGATCCTGGCCAGTGCTTACCAGCGTATCATCCTGACGATGGGACAGCCGTATCTGATCGATACCAAGCCATCAGACCGTACGAAATTTATTTATTTCTTTGGATCCACAGGAGTAGGAAAGACAACGACCATTGCAAAGATTGCTTCAAAACTGAAACTGGAACAGAAGAAAAAGGTAGCTCTTGTGACGGCAGACACATATCGTATTGCAGCGGTAGATCAGTTGAAGACATATGCAAATATTTTATCGGTACCCCTTAAAGTGGTATACAGTCCTACCGAGTTAGGGGAGTATTTATCTGAACTGAGAGATTATGACTACTGTCTTATTGATACAGCGGGCCGTTCCCATAAAAACGAAGAACAGTTAAAAGACCTTGGTAATCTGCTGGATCAGGTGCCGATTGCAGACAGACAGGTATATCTGGTATTGAATGCAGGAACCAAATACAGTGATCTGAAAGAGATAGCCAGGGTGTATTCAAGGATTACCGACTTTAGTATTATTTTTACAAAACTGGACGAAACATCTTCGGCGGGATCAATTTTAAATGTAAGAGTAGAAACAAAATGTCCTCTGTCTTATGTAACCTGGGGACAGAATGTTCCGGATGATATTGGGGAAATTGATGCTCAGAAAATAGCCAAGCAGCTTCTTGGAGGAAAAGAGTAGGAGACAGCAAACACAGGAAAAAAGGAGATTGATATGGATCAGGCACAACAGTTAAGAAATATTATTAAGAAACAGGAACTGGAGCCACCGCATACAGATGCCAGAGTGATCACGGTTACATCTGGGAAGGGAGGCGTAGGAAAGACCAGTGTGTCCGTGAATCTGGCTATTACTTTAAGCAAGATGGGGAAAAAAGTAATCTTATTGGATGCGGATTTCGGCCTTGCCAATATTGAGATCATGCTGGGTGTGCGTCCCCGTTATAATCTGGCGGATCTTATGTTCAAAGGAAAAGAAATGAAAGATATCATTACTTACGGTCCTGAAAACATAGGATTCATATCAGGAGGATCCGGAATCAATGAAATGGCAAATCTGACCAAGGATCAGGTCAGCCATCTCATTGAGAAAATGTGTGAGCTGGATCGTATTGCGGATGTGATTATTGTAGATACAGGAGCCGGAATCGGTGATGCTGTGCTGGAATTTGTTGCAGCCAGTTCGGAAGTCCTTTTGGTGGCAACGCCGGAGCCTACCAGCATAACAGATGCCTATGCATTGTTGAAGTCACTGAATCGCTGCTCTTCCTATCGTCCGGGGAAGACAACCGTGAAAATGATCGCAAATCAGGTACGGGGCAACAAAGACGCCTCGGAACTGTTTGGAAAAATAGGTGTTGTTGTAAATAAATTCCTCAATATTGAAGTGGAGTTTTTGGGAGCGATACCATATGATGTAAATATACCAAAGGCAATTATGATGCAGACGCCGGTAACACTGGCCTTCCCTACTACGGATGCAGCCAGAGCCATCGTGTCACTTGTAAATAAACTGGAAAATATAGAGCAGCCAAAAGAACGAAGAGGTATTGTTCAGATGTTTGCCAGTGTGATCAAGATGAAACTGCACAGGTAAGGGGGAGAAGATATGGCGGCAGAAATATTGACAATTGGAGATAAGATCGATCTCCATCATATATACAGCGCAATGGGGGGACTTTTGGCAGAAAAGACATATACAAGCCAGCTTCTGGATTTTGACGGGATCCGTCATGCAAAGATCTTGATGCCAATTGTGGGAAACAGAGTGGTCCCACTGGAACTGCAGGATGAGTATGAACTTTTGTTTTACACAGAAAAAGGTATGTATCAGTGCAATGCACGGATCGTGGACCGGCATGTGGAGAAAAACATTTTTGTCCTGGAAGTAGATTTTATTACAGAATTAAAGAGGTTTCAGCGCAGGGAATATTACCGCCTGGACTGTTCCATTGATATATTATACCAGAAACAGATAAAGAAAGAGGAATACGGACCGCAGAAAAAAGGTATTTTAGTAGACCTTAGCGGCGGTGGACTCCGCTTCCGGGCACCGGAAGAGGTGCAGCAGGGAGAGAAGCTGCAGATTGAGATCCCCCTTCCTTTTGCCAGAGGAAATGTATACAGAAGAGTGCTTTTAGAAGTGAAATCCTGTGTGAAATCAGAAAAGAATCTTTTTGAGATTCGGGGAGAATTTGAAGAACTGTCAGAACAAAGCAGAGAGACCATTATTCGTTTCATTTTTGAAGAACAAAGGAGACGCATGAAGAAGGAGTAAATATATGAGTAAAAAAATATTGATTATAGATGACTCTGCACTCATGAGAAGGGTTATATCTGATATAATAAACGCAGATGATCAGCTGACCGTTGCAGATACAGCCAGTAATGGCATGCAGGCAATCCAGCTGTTGTCGGAAGAAAAGACATACGATATGATCCTTTGTGACATTATGATGCCTAAGATGGATGGAGTGGCTTTTTTAAAAGAGTTATCCAAAAGAGACATCCATGTGCCTGTATTGATCGTTAGTTCCATTGCAGAAAAAAAGGGAAAAGAGACGATCGAGGCACTGGAGTTGGGGGCGTTCGATTTTGTGAGAAAACCGGAACGATCCGTGGGCAGTGTGTTTCAGGAATTTGAAGCAAGTATCATCCAGAGAGTATATTGTGCCTGTGGTTTGGAAAGACAGAGCATGGAAGAGACCATCCGTGAGGTGAAGATCGAACCACAGCCGGTAAAGACATTGAAGAAACCGCGCAGTGTGTGCCGGGGTGACAATCTGTTAGTGATTGCTTCGTCTACCGGCGGTCCGAAGGCTCTTCAATCGGTAGTGCCGCTGATACCGGCAGA
>JAXDTV010000076.1:0-17784 GCA_034089785.1 Eubacterium sp. | reverse complement strand
CACATATAACACAGATTATGTTTTGATAAAAAGGGAAAATTATCAGCGGGGATTGGAAATTCTGGAAGCTGCAGGGTACAAGATTGCAGATTGAGTAGAGTGATGGTTATGAAAAAGACTGGCTTGTGGAGGTAAATATATGAGCGACTGGAATGCAAAATTGTATGATAGTAAGCATGATTTTGTTTCAGAATATGGAAAAGGACTATTAGAGTTCGTGCCAAAAAACAAATCTCAGAGCATTTTGGATTTGGGGTGCGGGACAGGAACGCTTACTTCACAACTGTTAAATTTTGCAGATACAGTTATTGGTGCTGACAGCTCTGCAAGTATGATAGCAAAGGCGAAAGAGCAATATGTGGAGATGGAATTTGTGGTTTGTGATGCCCTTGCTTTGCCATTTGAGGAGCAGTTCGATGTCGTTTTCTCGAATGCAGTTTTTCATTGGATAGCTGACCATGATGCCTTGTTAAAGCAAGTCCATAAAGTGTTGAAGCCAAATGGCTCATTAGTTTGTGAGTTTGGTGCAAACGGTAATATTGCAACCATTGAAAACGCTTTTAGGAATGTCTGCCGGGATTTTGAATATGAATATACACCTAAGTTCAATTTTCCAACCGTAGATACATTCTCTGATTTGCTGAAAAAGAACTACTTTATGATTGATGAAATTTATGATTACAATAGGCCTACACCATTGAAAGATAACGAGAGAGGATTAGTAAATTGGATGAAACAATTTTTTGCATCTGATCTGGAATCGATGTCGGAAAAGGTGCAGAATGAAATCATGAAAAAAGTTGAGAATTTAACAAAAGAGTTTCTTTGGAATGGTAGTGAATGGATTGCTGATTACCGCAGATTAAGAGTAGTCGCACATAGATAATTTCGTGCTTTTGAGTCAGGAGGATGTTTTAGTCATAGTGCTGTTTGCTGAGATGGCATGGATTGAGCAAAAAAATGACGCTGAAAAATTAAAAACGGAACAAAATATACCAAAGTTGAGATTCGGTTGACTAAAATGAGAGCGCGTGTTATTATTGTTATGCGCATTGACGCATTGTGGAGGTAAAAAAATGGGAGATTTTATTGTTCGTTTGTCTTCAATTACATTGCAAAATATAAAAAATGTTAAAAATGGAACTATTTTTATGCCTATGGCTAACGAGAAATCAATGAGTGTTGGCAGTGCTGAGATCCTTGGTATCTATGGACAGAATGGTTCAGGAAAAACAGCTGTTATAGACGCTTTATACTTCCTTCAGCAGATAATGATTGGTCAGACCATTGATCAGAATATAAGTGACTATATTGGCGTGGACGAAAATGTGGCTCATATGAATGCCGAATTTAAGATATTTGGCAAGGAAAAGGTATATGAGGCAGGATATAATATTAGTTTGAAAAAAAATGATGATGAAGTTGTAATAGAGAGAGAGTTTTTGAACTGTGCAATTAATCAGGATAAAAAGAGGACTAATAAGAATATTTTCATGGATTATGAACGCTGCGAGCCGGAAAGTATTTTTAAACCCAAAAAGAGACTTGCTGAGTTAATTGGTAAAAATAAAGACAGAAGAACCGATTTGATCGTAGCTAGAAAGATGGCAGAAAAAAGCAATTGCTCTTTTATATTTGGTGAGAGCAGCAGGGAGATTTTCTGTCAAAAAGTTGAGGATAAATTTGAGGATTATTCTGCTGTAATCAAAGCATTATTTGAATTTTCCTTAAAGGATTTATTTGTTATTAGAAACACTCATTCAGGAATGATAACAGCAAATTTCCTTTTACCAATGGCTTTTCGCATAGAAAATAACAAAATGGGGGCAAAGGGAGATGTCACGATACCTTTGACAGAGCCGGTTGTATTAGATGCTACTACGAAGGGAATTTTGGATGCAATTGTTGAACAAATAAATACGGTATTGTACACAATTATCCCGGGAATGATGATTGATGTGAAAGATTATGGTCAGCAGGCACTGGATTCCGGAGAAGAGGGATGGAAGATAGAACTGATGTCTGTGCGTGAAGGGAAAAAAACTATTCCTATCCGTATGGAATCAGAGGGAATTATTAAGATTATCTCTATTTTGAATGTCCTTATTCAGGCATTTGGAAATCCATCCATTTGCCTTGCGATTGATGAATTAGATGCTGGAATATTTGAATACATGCTTGGAGAGCTTCTTGATATCTTTGAAAAGAGTGCTAAGGGGCAGTTGATTTTCACTTCTCATAACTTAAGGGCTCTTGAGATGCTTGATAAGAGTAGTATTATGTTTTCGACGGTTAATCCAGAGAATCGATATATTCATATGAAGAATGTCAAGGAGAATAATAATCTTCGCAGTATGTATATTAGAAGTATTACTTTAGGCGGACAGGATGAAGCAATTTATGAAGAGACGGATAGCTTAAAGATTGCGCGAGCATTTCGTAAAGCAGGAAGGAGTCTTTATAATGAGTGAGAAAAAAGTTATCGTGGTAATTGTCGAGGGCCCTAGCGATGAAAATGCTATCGGGGGGATTTTAAAAGAGTATTTTTCTACAGAAGAGGTTCAGTTTGCTGTAGTGCATGGAGATATTACATCGAATGAATTTACTACGGTTGATAATGTTGTTAAAAAGATAAACTGTCTCATAGATGGCATAAAGAAAAAGTATGGATATCGTTGGAAGGACTTTATAAAGGTAATTCATATTGCCGACACGGATGGGGTGTTTGCAGAAGACTGCGTGGTGGAGGCTGATGTTGAGGAAATTCAATATTATGAAGATCATATGGAAGGGGCAGTTATTGAAGCAATAGAACGCAGAAATAAGCACAAGTCGGAAATCCTATGTAAGCTGTATTCTACTGGTAAAGTTCATGATATAGGATATCGACTGTATTTTAATTCCTGCAATTTGGAACATGTGTTATATGGTGTATTGAAGAATTTCTCAGATGATGAGAAAGAAGAAATGTCAGATGATTTTGCTGAGAGATATGAAGGTAGGGTAAATGATTTCATTCGTTTTATATCGGATGAAACGGTGGCTGCACCAGGTACATATAAAGGAACCTGGAAATTTATTGAAAAGGATAAGCATTCTTTAGAGAGACACTCTAATATGCACATGATATTTCAAAAGTGAGTTAATAAAGTATCTTGATTGAGAATGGTATTGTTTCGGCCGTTTAAAAACCTCATTTGATGGAGAATGAATTATGATTATCTTGAGAATATAAAGTTTACTAGGATACCCAGTTAAATGGATGTGAGGGGGAAAAAGATGATAGAAAAAAATACAAGGATCTGCAATTTGATGAAACGAATTGTTAATGTTATTACTGCTGTTATGGCGGTTGTTATTGCACAGATAATTTCAGAAAATTTCTTGGACGGATCATTACTATGGACTGTGATAATCATGGTAGTTTTCTTTGTGATTTTTGCACCGTTAGGACTGTTTATTGGTAAAAAGATAGATAATTATTATGACAAAAAATGAAAAGGTAGATGACTTGGGATTTAAGGAGGATTATTGTAATGAATGTGTATGAACAGGTTGAAAAAAATATAAATGAACTTGTAGAGAATAATGTGAATTGGTCTGCGTGTGCAACCCAAGAGGAAATGCAGAAAGCCAGAGAGGGAAAACTGACACTAAAGTTTTTCGACAGGGAAATACCGGCGGATTGGTTAAGGGACATAAAAGGGAAGTAAGGATATGCGGTAGGCATATCTGGTCTGCCAGTCCTTTTTGCTAAAATGCAAAAATGGGTATTTCTTCCCTGTGTAGTGCAGAGCGATACACAGCACAAGGAACTGGGCGGATATGGTGGCGATTGCTGCACCGGCCACACCCATAGGAAAAAGAGAGAGAAACACACAGTCTAATCCAATGTTACTTACAGAAGAGACAAGCAGTAAATAAAATCCGATTTTTCCGTCACCCAGAGAACGAAGCAGGGACAACAAAGAGTTTAATCCCATAGAACAGGGGAGGCCGGCAAACAGGATGGTAAGGTATATCCGGCTGTTTTGCTTCAGAGAATCCGGCGTCTGCATCATGGTTAAAAGTCCCGGTGTCAGGAGGATCAATAACAGTCCGCAGGCAAGGGACAGGATCAGAGTGTACTTGACGATCCATGCTGTATATCCTCTTAATTCTGGCATGTCATGTCGTCCCCATGCCTGAGCGGTACAGATGGAAAAACCAGTGGCAACTGCATTGGTCCCGCCTATGAATAAATAGGTCAGAGAATCTGTGGCACCAATAGAGGCCAGAGCATCTGTTCCTAAAAAACGGCCCACAAGGATTGAATCCGTAAAACTGTAAAGCTGCTGTATTATGTTGCCAAATAAAACAGGGATGGCAAAGGCTGTCAGCAGGGAAAGAATACTTCCCTGAGTCATATCCATGGAGGAATTTGGTTTCTTCATGTAGGGCACTCCTTATAACTTTTTTCATATACACTGTATCAGTTCTTGACAGAATAAACAAGAAAACAATATAATCATACTATAACAATATGAACATAAGGGAGGAATGCAATGATATGTGGTACAGAGGATTTGCGCAATTTGAACAATTTGCAGACTGGCCTTGTTATCTGGCAGGGATAGGTCATCACGATCTGCAGCCACCTGTTTTCCGGCCCAATGGACTGGATCGCCATCAGCTGCTGTACTGCGAGAAGGGAAGAGGAATGTTAAAGATCGCCGGAAAAGAAATGGAAATCGGGTCTCAAAGTGGATTTTACATTCCGGCCAATGTTCCACACGAATATTATCCGCTGGAAGACAGATGGGATGTAAGATGGATATCCTGCGGGGGTGCCTATGTGGAGGAATTGTTTGGCAGAATGGATCTTCAGGTGGCAAAGGTGTATTCTCTGTCTAACACAGGGATGCTTGATACGGTGCTTGACCGGATGCGTACAGAGGAAAGCAACGATCCATCAGGAGGATACTATATGGTCTGTTCTTATGTGGATACATTTATTACAGAGTTTTGCCGCCAGGCCGGGATCATTGGTTCCAGAGAAGAGTTTGCTGATATCTATGAAAAAAATTATCTTGTTTTGAAAGATTATATAGAACAAAATTATATGAGAGATATCCCCCTGGAAGAATTGAGTGCACTGCTTTGTGTAACACCACAGCATTTGTGCCGTATATTCAAAAAATGTAGTTATATGAGGCCGGTACAGTATCTGAATCAGGTGCGCCTGCAGCATGCAGAGGAACTTCTTGTTACCAGTGAGTATCCCATCGGACAGATTGCGCAGTGGTGTGGATATGAAAATGCCAATTATTTTGGGAAACTGTTTAAGCAGCAAAAAGGCATGACACCTACGGAGTTCAGGATGCATTTTAGGGGACACCATAACTTTTTTTGATAAAATATAGACAAATTCCAGCAAATCTGCGATAATAAACCCATGTATGCAATACAGTAGGAGGAAGGAATCCGCGTGAAAAGAAAGAAAAAAAATAAGGGAGTGAACAGGATATTGAGACTGGTGGCAGTTTTTATGTTTTTGCTTCTTGCTCATATTCTGATCAATTTTAATGGGCTCTGCCATTTGTCTAACTGGAGCAGTTACGATACTGTGACAGCGTCCGTTACGAAGAAAACCACGGATCTGTATCTGCTTTTGGTTCCTGTTGTAGAGGTGCAGTACACCTATGGAGAGAAAGAGTATACAGAGCGGAAGTTTTTTGTGATCCAGAAAAGTTTTGGCCTTTCTGATACAGAAGGCAGTAAGCTAGAAATATATGTCAATAAAAAAGCACCAAACCATGTGATGTTTAAGACAAATTTCTTTGTTAATCCCGTCAATTATCTGATCCTTGTATTGGAAGTTGTGTGTGCTATCCTGGCATGGCGCCGGTTCAGGGAATATGGTGCATATAAAAAATGGCAGGCACAGGAGAATAAAATGCCGGTCAGCGAGGAGGTAGGAAATACCATTGAAGAATAATAAAAAATTGTGGAGTGAACGGACCGCCGGGGAAAAGGCATTGTATATCGTAACATGTCCATTTCGTGCGATCTATCAGGCCATTGCATTTATCGTTAAATTTTTCGGTGTGATCTTGAATGTCTGTCTGATCACATTGGTGGTAGCGGCTATTGCCGGCAGTATTTTGTTTGCCCATTTTAAGCCAATGTATGAGGAGGCCTGCGAGCAGGCGTATGACAAACTGTCCAATCTCAGTGAAAAAGATTTCCATATGCTTTCCAACACAGTTGTATATGACAAGGATGGCAAGAAGATCGGGGAGATCGACAGTGGTTCTTATGTATATGTGAAGATTGATAAAATATCCAAGTATGTACAGCAGGGATATATGTCATCCGAGGATAAGAAATTTATGGAACACGGAGGCGTGAACCTTCAATCCATTACCCGTGCGGCATTGTCCTTGTGGTCCCACGATGGAGAGATCACTCAGGGAGGAAGTACCATTACCCAGCAGGTGATCAAAAACAACCTGCTTACCCAGAAGCAGACTTACAGCCGTAAACTGACGGAAGTTATGCTGGCTCCGGCGCTGGAAAGCAAGTTCAGCAAGGCAGATATCATGGAGTTTTACTGCAACAGTAACTTCTATGGCAACCGCTGTTATGGAATTGAGACAGCCAGCAAATTTTATTTTGGATGTTCTGCTAAAGATCTGACTCTGGCTCAGGCAGCGATGCTGTGTGGTGTTTCAAACAGTCCGAATAAGTATAATCCTATCGCCAGTATGGAACTGGCTAAGAAAAAGCAGGCCCAGGTATTGAGAGAAATGCTGGCAGACGGTTATATAACGAAAAAAGAATACAAGGCAGCACTGAAAGAGAAGATTGATGTAGTGGGACTGGATGAGACTACATCCTCTGAAAACTATATGGTAAGTTATGCCATTGACTGCGCTACCCTGCAGATGATGACAGATGAAGGATTTGAGTTTAAATATTCCTTTGCAGATTCCAAAGAACAAAAGGCATATAAGAAAAAATACGCCAAAGAGTACAGTGCCAGATCCACCGAGATCCGTGCCGGCGGCTTCAAGATTTATACATCTTTTGACCAGAAAATACAGAAAAAACTGCAGAATTCGGTGACAAAAACACTGGCATCTTTTACAGAAAAAGATAAGAAGACAAAGAAATATGCGCTGCAGAGTGCGGCTATGTGTATCGACAATGAGACCCAGTATGTAGTGGCTGTAGTAGGCGGCAGAAGCAAAAATGATCCATATAACAGAGCCTTTTTGTCCACCAGACAGCCGGGCTCTTCCATCAAACCGCTGTTAGATTACGGTCCGGCCATTGATAATGGTGTCATTAACGGATCTACGGTTATGACAGACAAGAAAGTATACTGGGATGACTATGATAAGAAGAGTTACAGCCCATCCAACAGTGGAGGAGGATACAGGGGCAGCATGACCATTCGTGAAGCACTGGCCCGCAGTATCAATACCGTTGCGTTCCAGACCTTTAAGAAAATGGGATCAGAGACAGCACTTAGTTATCTGGATAAGATGAAGTTTACTTCCCTTTCTTATGCGGACAATACGGCACCGGCCGTGTCGCTGGGTGGTTTTACCAACGGTGTCACGGTAAACAATATGTGCCGTGGATATGCGACCATTGCCAATAATGGACAGATGAGTTCCCGTACATGTCTCGTGAAAGTAGATCATGAAACCAAAGGAAATATTTATACAGCACCGGAACTGGATGATTCCCAGACACAGGTATTCTCTTCCGATACTGCCTTTATCATGCAGGATCTTTTACAGGGACCGATCACAGAAGGGTATGGAACCGGACACAGAGCTTATAACAGCAGCCAGATCTATGCCGGTAAAACAGGAACGACCAACAGCAATAAAGATGCGTGGTTCTGTGGATTCAGTGCGTATTATACAACTTCCGTATGGATTGGTTATGACACGCCGAGAAGGATGCCGGGTATGTATGGTGGTACATATCCGCTGAAAATATGGTCCGGCTTTATGGACAGTGTCCACAAGAACAAGAAGAAAAAGAACTTTGACATTCCTGCTACCATCGAATTGAGAAGGATGGCTGGCGGAGAATATACAAACAGCAGCAAGAACATATCTTATTCGACAGACAAGCCATATTACAGCCAGAGACCGGCAGGATATGACTATTATTCACAGCAGAATGCGGACCGCAAAAAACAGTGGGAAAAGGATTACAAGCTGGAAAGTGCCAAGAAGGCAGCTGAAAAAGCAGTAGCCGAGTTTGAAAAATATACCATTAAGAGTGCGCAGGATGCGATTAACTTTGAGACGAAGTACAATGATGTATTAGCTGTGATCGCTCAGATCCCAGATGAATACGAGCAGTCATCTTATAAAGAAAGGGCTGCATCGAAGTACAAGTCGCTGCAGGAAGAAGCTCTGGGCAAATGGCAGGATGCCATTAAAGAATACAATGAGGACCAGAAAGACAAGACGGAGAAGCAGAAGAAACTGGATGCGGAAGATGCAGCCAACAAAGCGGCAGATACCGTGAAGAAGAACCGTATCAAGAAACTGCAGTGGTATACAGATACGCTGAATAAGAGAAACTATTACACCAGTGCCACGAAACTGTTGATAAAGGATGGTAAGAAGGCACTGAAGAAAGTAGAAGGCTATTCAGAGTATGACAGCATGAAGACGAAATTTGAAGAGGCGGTGGCCAGAGCAGAAGCACTTCCTGTGAAAGCAGAGACACCGGTAGTGCCGACGGACGGATCGGATAGCAGTGGCAATGTTGACAGCGGCAAATACAGTGAAGCGACAGCAACGCCAGAGCCAACCATAACGCCGGAGCCAACGGCAGAACCTCAGTAAAAGGAAGATGTATCATGGAATGGTCGGATTCGGTCAGAACGATAAAAGGAATAGGAGAAAAAGCGGAACAATGCCTAAGTAAATTAGGCATTGTTTCAGTTGGGGATATGTTAGAGCATTACCCCAGAAGATATGATGAGTGGAAAGATATTGTGCCGGTATCACAGCTGGAAGAAGGGGAAATCTCTGCTATAGAGGGAACTTTGACCGCCAGACCCCAGATGAAGATACATGGAAGGCTGAAAATTCTGACGGCGCAGCTGCAGGATGCCACCGGCGTTGTGAATCTTACCTGGTATAATATGCCTTTTCTCAGAAACCAGTTAAAGATGGGAACCCGCTATATCCTGCGGGGCAAGGTAGTGAAAAAGTACCAGGGACTGGGGCTGGAACAGCCGTCCCTCATTACAAGAGAGGAATTTTACCGGAAAGTAGGAACTTTGACGCCGGTTTATCCTCTTACAAGCGGCATGACCAACAATGCTTTTTTGAAGGCGCAGACAGCAGCTATAACCAGTGTGGAAGGTGTGCAGGAATTTCTTCCGGCAGACATCCGGAACAGACAGGGACTAATGGGATACAAAAGAGCCCTGCGGAACATTCATTTCCCGGCAGATTATAAATTACAGAAGGAAGCCAGAAAGAGACTGGCATTTGACGAACTGTTTTTGTACGCACTGGCATTGTCTTACATGAAGCGGAATAAAAAACAGGAAAGCCGGTTTGTTATGGAGAAAGACCATCAGACTGATTTGCTCAGAAAGTCCCTGCCCTATGAATTGACACCGTCCCAGGAAAAAGTATGGGGAGAACTGTGCCGGGACATGAAAAGCGGGTATTGCATGAACCGCCTGGTGCAGGGCGATGTAGGTTCTGGAAAGACGATCGTAGCAGTCATGGCCTTGTGCCTGGCGGCGGAGAATGGATATCAGGGAGCGTTTATGGTGCCTACGGAAGTTCTGGCTAACCAACATTATAAGGAACTAAAGAGGCTTCTTGAACCGCTTGGTATTTCTGTTGTTCTTTTGTCCGGGGCACAGAAAGCAGCCGAGAAGAGAGAGGTAAAAAAACAATTAAAGGATAAAACAGCTATGGTGGTAGTAGGAACCCATGCTGTGATACAGAATGATGTAGAGTTTGGGGATCTGGGGCTTGTGGTCACAGATGAACAGCACCGCTTTGGTGTAAAACAAAGAGAGACTTTGTTCCAAAAAGGAAAAGAACCTCATGTACTGGCTATGAGTGCTACACCCATTCCCAGAACACTGGCACTGATCTTATATGGCGACATGGATCTTTCTGTGATGGAAAAGCCGCCGGCCAGTCGTCTTCCTGTGAAAAACTGTGTTGTAAATACCGACTACAGAAGAACTGCTTATAAATTTATGCAGGATGAGATAGAAAAAGGGCATCAGGTGTATGTGATCTGTCCCATGGTGGAAGAAGGAGAAGAGGGAGATCTGCAGAATGTGCTGATCTATACGGAACGGTTAAAAGGAATCTTCCCGCCGGGGATCGTGGTAGAAGGACTCCATGGGAAAATGAAACCGGCCATAAAGGATGATATCATGGAACGGTTTGCAGCAGGAGAAATCCAGATCCTTGTGTCCACAACCGTGATTGAAGTAGGAATCGATGTACCGAATGCTACGGTGATCCTCATTGAAAATGCGGAGCGGTTTGGACTGGCACAACTTCATCAGCTCCGGGGCAGAGTAGGAAGAGGAAGCGACCAGTCCTACTGTATTTTGATGACGGGAAGAGATTCAAAGGAGAGCAGACAGCGGTTAGATATTCTGGCAGGATCCAATGATGGATTTTATATAGCCAGGGAAGATCTGAAACTGCGGGGACAGGGGGATCTGTTTGGAGTAAGGCAGAGCGGCCAGCAGTTGTTTAAACTGGCAGATATTTTTGAAGACAGCGTGCTGTTAGAGCAGGCGGCAGAAGAAGCAGCCGGACTTACCAAAGATGAGATCACCCTTCTGTATCAGAAGAATAAGCGGTTGAAAAGAAGGATAGAGGATTATTTAGGGCAAGTTACATTGTAATTTTACAGGGAGTATGTTATAGTATGAAAAGGAGGATTCAATATGCGAGTAATAGCAGGAAGTGCCAGAAGAATCCCGCTTGTGGCACCGGAAGGAAAGAATACAAGACCCACAACGGATCGTATTAAAGAGACATTGTTCAATATGCTGCAGGACGATATACCGGGGTGCCAGTTTTTGGATCTGTTCAGCGGAAGTGGCGGAATCGGCATAGAGGCTTTGAGCCGCGGTGCAAAGCAGGCCGTGTTAGTAGAATTTGGCAAGGAAGCACTGGAGTGTATCCGGAAGAATCTGGAAAAGACCAAATTAAAAGACCGGGCAGTTGTGTTGCCGGTGGAAGTGACTTACGGTGTATCAAAACTGGAGAAAATGGGACAGGTATTTGATCTTGTATATGCGGATCCACCGTATAAAAAGGGATTTGAACCAAAGATTTTGTCTATTCTGGCAGACTCTTCGATTGTGAAAAAAGGAACGAAAGTGATCCTTGAGACATCACTTGATACAGAGCCGGATTACATAGATGAGAGCCGGTATGAATTACTGAAAGTGAAAAAGTATAAGACGAATCAGCATGTGTTTTTGCAGGTAAAAGAATGACTATATGAAAATGGAGGAACGGTATGAACCCATCAAGAATTGAAAAGGCCATTGATGAAATTTATGATTATGTAGAAAGCTGCAAACCTACCAAACTGTATCCAAACAAGGTGATGGTAGAGAAGGGAGAACTGTTTGATCTTCTGGATGAACTGCGTATGTGTACGCCGGAAGAAATCAAAAGATATCAGAAGATCATTACAAACCGGGATGGAATCCTCAGTGCGGCACAGCAGCAGGCAGAGAGTATGTTGTCTCAGGCAGAGCAGAGAACCGCACAGTTACTGGATCAGAACGAGATCGTGCAGACTGCCTATGAGAGAGCGGAAGCCATTATGCAGCAGGCTACCGATGAGGCCCAGAGACTTGTGAATGCAGCCCAGGAAGAGAGCGAGCAGATGAGAAAGGCAGCTCTTTTGTATACCAATGATCTTTTGGTAGAGGCATCCGGTCATGTAGAGGAGGCACTTCATGAGACCGAAAATAAACAGCGCATGCTTCTCAGTGCACTGAAAAATTCTATCCAGGTCATGAGAAATAACCGGGAAGAGTTAATGAGCCAGCTGGAACCACAGTCCTACGGAGCAGAGCCGGCCGGCCAGGCACCGGAGCAGCCGGTTCAGGATGAGGGGGATTTTGACCATATTCCGGAAGATGCCTTTTTAAAGGACACAGAATAAGATATACCCGAAGAAAGCGGCGGTAATGCCATTTAGAAGTTTGATAACAAAATAAGGAATAATAGAAAGTTCTGTTTCTTTCAGGATGCTGTAGGTCTGGGCCAGGGCGGAAAGCCCGCCAAAGCCTGCCAGCAGAAGAGACAGGACTTTTTTTAATTCCAGACTGATGCCTGCATCAGGCAGGGAGGCTATGCCACAGGTAAGTTCGATAAAACCGGAAAGGACAGATTTGACCGCCGGATTTACAGGAAGATTTTGCAGCAATGCATAACATAGGATACAGCAAAGGCATACATAGCCGGCAATAAGAAACAGAGTATTAAAACTGTCTAAAATAATATCGTTCAAAGACTGGGAAGTCATGGCTTTTTTTGAACAGGAAGCAGCCGGTACCTTGTCTTTTAGCGGAAAAAGAAGGTAAAACACAAGGCTTCCTAAAAAGGAAGAGACTGTCAGAAGCAAAAATAAGAAAAGGGAGCCCATGCCGGACAGATTCAAAGAAACTGTGCCGCAAAAAAGAATGATGAAACTGGGACTGGCCATATTGGTAAAACCAAGATAGAAATAGGCTTTTTTTCGTGAAAGGATCCCTTGGGTGTACTGAGAAGCCACTAACGAAGCACCCACCGGATAGCCACACAGAGTTCCCATAAGCAGGTAACAGGGTTTGTCTGCGAAAGAAGGGTAAGCCTGGCGGATCAGTTTTGTCAGGATAAAACAGGGAAGCAGGGAGGGCAGAAGCTGGGTGCTCCAGAGAGTAATGCCGTAGCAGCTTCCTTCCACTGCTGTCTGGGGAAACAAAAAAAGAAAAAAGAGAATAAAAAGGGATAAATATGCCATAAAAAACCGCTTTTTTTTATTTTATGACGCCGGAATAGACAAATAGAAGTATTTTGTGTTAAAATTTTTCGTATGAACCAGGCAAAGGAGAAAAACCATGGAGAACTTTGAGATCGTAACAGATTCTTCTGCGAATCTGCAAAAAGCACTGTTAGATATATACCATATTCACATTCTTACGCTGCGTTTTTCTCGCGACAAAAAAGAGTACCGTTCTTATGAAGAAGGAGTAGACAAAGCATTAGACGGAGTTTATGAGTCTTTGCGGAAAAAGGAAACGATAGAGACCTTTGGTGTGGAGGAAAAAGAAGCTTACGATAAAATACAGGAACTGGCCGGACAGGGAAAGGATGTACTGTATATCGGTATGTCGGCGGCTATGTCAGATACTTATGAAAATGTAGTTAGGGCAATGGACCGGGTACGGAGAGAATTTCCGGACCGGCAGTTAAAGGCAGTGGATTCTCTGGGAGCAGCACTGGGAGAGGGACTTTTAGTCCGCTGTGCGGTGGAACTGAGACAAGAGGGAAAAAGTCTTTCTGAAGTGTATCAGTGGCTGCTTTCACACAGACTGTATATGTGTCATGAGATCGCTGTGGATACAACCGAGTTTTTGCAGCCTTTTACATCCGGTGGATCCGGTATGTCCGGGCAGAAGGGTATGAATTCCAAAGTTGTGCTGACACTGGATGATGAAGGAAAGGCGGCTGTGGAGCAAAAGATACGGGGAAGAAAGCAGTCTTTGGATTATCTGGTAGACCAGCTGAAAAAATATGCGAGGGACCTTGACCGGTATCCGGTTTATATCAGCCACGGTGACTGCAGGGAAGAGGCTGAATATGTGGCGGCCAGGATCAAGGAGGAGACAGAAGCCAAAGAGGTGATGATCCGTGTGCTGGATCCGGCGCTGGCGGCCCATTGCGGACCCGGTACCATCGGACTGTTTTATTATGGAGACCACAGGCGGGTCCGGGTGTTTAAGGATGACCGGGTTCATATTTTCCTTGTGAATTCCTGTGCAGGCAACCGGCAGTTTGTAAGCTACCTTCGTCAGGAACTGGCCAGGACGGAAGGGCTGGAATACTATATTTTTACCCTGAAAAAAACGGGACAGGAAAGAGAAGTGATACAGCGGGCCAGAGAGTTGTTTGGAAGCGAAAAATTACGGTTTTACTGTTGCGGCGGATCAGGAACCATGCGAAATATATTGAACGGGTTTGAGTCTCTGGAAAAAGAAGAAATCGCCTTTTATCCAAAGGGAATGTATAATGATTTTTTGAAATCCTTTGGAAAGGAAGGAAAGCGTTTTGAAGATCTGTATGAACTGATCCATGGAGAGGTCGTATCGGTGGATTATATCCGGACAAACCATGGTGTGGCATTAAATTCAATCTCCAACGGACTGGACACGACACTTTTAAAGCAGTTGAATAAATACAGGCTGATTTATTTATTTGGAAAAAGGATCCCACATGTGCTGGCGTTTTTGGAGGCGTTTTGCAAGAGCCGGTGGATTCCGCTGGAAATCCGGGTCGACGGTTTGTCTTATTCCGGCAAATGCCGGGAGATCATATTTGCCAATGGTGCATCGATTGTCGGTGGGTTTAAGGTGGCAGGCAGCACCAGTGTGACCGATGGCAGTGGGGATTTCTGTGTTGTCATGGACCGGGCTGTGATGCCGTTTTTGAAACACATGAACCGGCTTAGAAGGGGAAAACTAAAAGAAAATACAAGAGGGTTTTATCTTGGAACCTTCAGGAAAGCAAAGATACGCCGTATGGATGGCAAACCGCTGATGTTGAACCAGGACGGATGTCTGATCGGAGATTTTGATCAGTGGGAAATAGAAATACGACAGCAGGGACTGCACCTGGTTGTGCCGAAAGGAGTGAGAGTATGAATGGCAGACGGCAGAGTTTCTTAAACGGAAGAACCGCACTTTTACTGGCTGGGATCGGCCTGATCTGTGTGGTGGCAGTGGCAGGAGCGTTGGAAGAAAGCGTGCCTGGGTGTTTACATGCTGTGGCTGTGGTCTTGCTGGTTGCCTTGTTTTTGGCAAATTGTATATGGCTGTCAGGAGGACGGGCTGAAAAAGCACCCTACCGGTATATACAATGTGGCAGTTGTATTCCGGTGATCTTATATGGATGTTATGTGTTTGGCAGTCTGGATTTTGCGGTGTATGGCTTGTTTGTACAGTGCGTGGTAATGTATCTGTTTATGGATCTGAAACTTTTCAGAGCCAATGAAGCTCTTACGGTCATTACTTTTTTGGTTCTGATCCTGGCTGAAAAAGCAGGAGCGGCAGGACTTTCCTATGACAAAAGTACGCTGGTAGGAGCAGGATGTCTTGCGTTTTCCCTGTGGATCACAGATATGCTGATCCAGATGAACCGGCGGCTGAAATTATATATGAAAGAACAGGAGATGTGTCAGGAGGATCTGAACCGGATCTTGGAGTCTAAGTGCAGAGAGGCCAAAGAAGAGGCTCAGGGAAAACAGGAATTTCTGACGATCCTGTCAGAAGAGATACGACAGCCTTTGTATGACCTGCTGGGGCAGTCAGGAGAACTGCCGGAGGGGGAAAGACAGGGGCAGGTAAAAAGTTCCGACAAAATGTCAGGAACCGGACGGAGGATCCTTTCTATCCTTAACAGCATTACAGATTATTCCAAGGCCCAGAGTGGAACGCTGCCGTTGCATACAAAGGACTATAAGCCGCAGACGGTACTGGAACTGCTGCAGATGGTGTTCGGTGAGTCAGTGGCAGAATATAAATTAGATAAAAACATTCCCCAGTGGCTTCACGGAGATGATGTCAGACTGACACAGGTTCTTATTTATCTTTTGAACCGGATCCTCCAGGTGCCGCAGTATCAGGAAATAAAGGTCAGTATGACCGGTATGTCGGAAAGCAGGCAGAATTACAAACTGTATTGTGAAATAAAAGCAGTGGGACAGGATCTGCCGGAAACCATACAGCAATGGGGAATGAGTGTTATGATCACCGGTAAAATATTAGAGTGCATGGGAAGTGAACTGACAGTAGAACAGGAAAAAAAGGATCAGGCAGTATTTTCTTTTGCCCTGCCTCAGGAAGTTGCATTGTCCAGCAGCAGAGAAGATACCTGGTGGTTCCTGGATGAGTTTGACAGTAAAGTAGAGATATGATATGGTTTGAACATTAGCAAAAGAATATGTTCAGCATAGGATGGTAAGTGATAATCAAGTAAGAGAGGAAGTGCATAAAATGAGTGACAAGCCAGAAGGATTGATCCACAGCATTTTAGAAAGTTATAAAAAGGACGATATTACGGTCCGCATTGATAAAGGAAATTATGTAAACAAGGAAGTTTTGATCCAGGTAGTGGGGGAACTTCGTAAAATTTTGTTCCCGGGATATTTTGATTCCAATTGCGTGAAGGGAGATTATATTGAATATATAGTAGGAGAGCGTATTGAATATATTCAGTATCATCTGAAAAAACAGATTGCCAGAGTGCTTGGCAGTGCGGAGATCTGTGAAGAATGTCCCAAATCCGTGGCAGACGCCAAAGCGGAAAAGATTGTGATGGAGTTTTTGTCAAGGATCCCGAAGATAAGAGAGTATCTTCTGACGGATGTGCAGGCCGCTTATGATGGAGATCCGGCCGCCTACAACACAGACGAGATTATTTTTTCTTATCCGGGTCTGTTTGCTATTTCCATTTATCGTATTGCCCACGAACTTGTTTTGCTGGGAGTGCCTATCATTCCGCGTATTATGACGGAATACGCCCACAACTTAACAGGAATTGATATTCATCCCGGGGCTACCATCGGAAAGTTCTTCTTTATCGATCACGGAACCGGTATCGTAGTAGGAGAGACTACCACCATCGGAGATCATGTAAAAATTTATCAGGGAGTGACCCTGGGGGCTTTGTCTACCAAGAGAGGCCAGATGTTAAAAGGAAATAAACGGCATCCTACCATTGGAAACAATGTAACGATCTACTCCAATACTTCCGTACTGGGAGGAGATACCATCATTGGAGATGATGTAACCATCGGAGGAAATGCCTTTATTACATCCTCTATTTCCGCAGGTATGAAAGTCAATGCAAAGAACCCGGAACTTCAGTACAGTGTGGACAAAAACCACAAACCGGATGACGGAGAATTCTGGGATTGGGTAATTTAAAAATCACCCTTGTTTTTTTGAAGAGGCGGGAGTATAATAATAGCGGTATTTCCGACTGCAGATTAACAGCCGCCAGTTACCAAAATAGCAGATAAAAGTTGAAGGTGTGAGAGACACCGAGAAGGAGAAAAAAATGAAAGTATTAGTTATTAATTGTGGTAGTTCATCTTTGAAATACCAGCTTATTGACTCAGACACAGAAGAAGCATTAGCAGTAGGTTTGTGTGAAAGAATCGGCATTGACGGCAGATTGAACCACACACCGGCCGGAAAAGAAAAAGTTGTGATCGAAAAGGATATGTCAAACCATGAAGTGGCTGTTCAGATGGTGTTGGACGAGTTGACTGATGCTGATTACGGCGTGATCAAAGATTTAAGTGAGATTGACGCAGTGGGTCACCGTGTTGTACATGGTGGAGAGAAGTTTACTTCTTCCGTTATTATAGATGAAGAGGTGATCGCAGGAGTAGAAGAGTGTAATCCATTGGCTCCGCTTCACAATCCTGCCAACCTGATCGGTGTTCGTGCATGTCAGAATCTGATGCCGGGTGTGCCAAATGTAGCTGTATTTG
>JAXDTV010000042.1:0-6270 GCA_034089785.1 Eubacterium sp. | reverse complement strand
CATCGTCCACACCCGAGTCCAAAACAGCCACTTTTATCTTCTTTTTGACTGATTTCTTTCCTTTTCCTCCGTGGATCATCTGCATGTTCCACTCCTGTTTTTGTGTGTTCTTTTTGTACTTCTTTACCTTCTTGTCATGGGCGCCGTAATATCCACACGCCGTCACCATCACATCCGGTTCCACATAATTTACTTTTGCATCCTTCTTTAGTGTTTCTTTCTGGTCCGCTGTCAGTGCCACCATTGCCAGGTCGTGCTTCTGCGCCAGATCCTCACCCTGTCCGCTTATGGTATCCGTCGTTACATATGTTTTCTCAAGTTTTTCCACCGCTGCCGTACTGACTATGTAATTCTGCATCCCTTTTTGCTCTGCTGCTCCAGCTGTTACCGGCACACATCCCGCTGCCAGTGCCAGAGAAGTTACCGTTACCAATAATTTGTTTCTTTTCATAGTTTTCTCTCCCTATATAAAATATATTTTACCACTACTATACTAATGCATCACGCTCCCTCCCGTAGCCCCTATTTGTAATAACTTTAGTGTAACATACCTCTAATGCATACGCAAGAATATTTTATCGTTTTTTGTCGATTATGTTGATTATTATTTATTGTTCAATATCCAAAATTTAATATTTTTGTAACATTCCTCATTTTTATTTATCTTTCTCCCCCTGCTTCCTCCATCCAAAAAAATCCAGTCCATTCCAAGACTTTAACGCAACGCGTTACCCGTCTCGGAATGACTGGACTTTTTCCCTTTACTTCATTACTCTTGTATCGTCTTTCCTGTTCCAAACCAGGTATCAATAACCCGGTACGGAGATTTTGGTGTAACCAGGCTGACTACGATCATGATGACAGTAGACAGCAGTGTCGCCATAATGCAGGCGTTGAATCCCAGGGAAATAGGAATGACTGCTTTATCTATCAACAGATATAATGCGATTCCGCTCAGGATTCCTGCCACGGCTCCATACTCGTTGGCACGTTTCCAGAACAGTCCCAGAAGTACCGTGTGGAAAAATGCTACCGTCAGACCACCGGTTGCATAGGTGATCAAGGATGCCAAAAGCTGCGGTGGGTTGCAGGCAAACAGGAAAATAACCAGTGCCACTACCACGGTAATAACCACATTAAATCGTTTTACCTTTTCCGGATCTGCCTTTGGATTGATCAGGTTTTTGTACATATCACTTACTACGGTTCCTGCCAGGTTTACTACCATGCCTCCTACCGAAGACTGCACGGCACCACACACACCTGCCAGTACAAGACCGGCGGCCCAGGCAGGCATTACCTTGACAGCCAGAGTCGGAATGGCAAGGTCCGGTGTAGCCAGTGTTCCTTCCGGAAATACATATTTTGTCACAAAGCAGAGTCCGTTCAATCCGATCAGCCAGATTGCTACTACAACTGTACCAATCTTAATGGCCCGGTGAAGGGTAGCTGTATCTTTATAGGTCAAGGCTGTCATCGTTACATGAGGCAGCGTAAATGTAGTGATTCCCCACAAAAACGCAAAGGAAACTGCGGTCTGGATGCCGTGTGGTACGAACCAGTCTGCGTTAGTCTGCACCAGTGATTTAATGGTATCTGTATAAGACAGCCCCGTACTGGACACGCCCATAGCAAACAGCAGTACCACCGAGATCGTCATAACGATTCCCTGGATTACCATAGCGGATGCCACACCCTTGATTCCTCCGGTGATGGCAGCAATGATAACCAACACTGTAAAGATAGCCAGACCAATTCGATAATCCGCTCCGGTCAGGATCTGGAAAATACGGCCGCCTCCGGTGATCGTCGAAACGGCAAAGGCTCCCAGGAAAAACAAGGTCACAAGGCCGCACAGCCATCCTACCACTTTGCTGTTGTTATAACGGTGCATCAAAAGTTCAACAAATGTATTGGAATTGGTTCTTCGTGCCACGATTCCTACTCTTTTTCCAATCAGACCAAGCACCATAAAATTGGATCCAATGGAGAAGAAGCAGCACACCATCCAGATGGCACCAAAGGTGTAGGTAAATCCAGGAACACCCATGAACACGCCGGCTCCTGCCACACCTGCTGAAACCATCATGGCTGTAATTAAAATACCGCCATTTCTTCCGCCGGTATAAAATTTGCTTAAGTAATCTCCCTTGCCCTTTTTCATAGAATTTCTCGTTACCAGGCTGTATGCCAGCAATGCAATCGTATACAGAGCAAATACAACCACGATTATGATTCTTTGATTTGTACTTAAATTCATGTGTGTTTACGCCTCCTTTTTCCCATGGATCTCACCCTGCGGCGTAATATCCATATCTTTGTAACCATAAGTTGCCACCAGGATCACTGCCACTACAAAACCAACCAGCAGCACGATCTCATTAAAGATCCACAGCGGAAATCCCAGTACATACGTGTAATTCGCCACATTATCTCCTCCTACAACGAAGAGATTAATAATCATCAACGCTGCGAACACCAGATATACACCCATGGTAAGGAAAAATTCTTTCGTCGTCTGGGTAAATCTTGCATCTACTTGAATATCTTTCAAGTCATAATCCCGGCTCTCCGGGTCTATTTTTTTCACTTCACTCATCTTTATCCTCCATTCTTTATCCTAATTTTTCTTCCGGGAAAGGATCATCGATCATGCGCACCGTATGGAACTGACCTTTTTCCGCCTGATACAACTGCAGCAACGCCAGTCCGATACCGGCCGCTCCGTCAAAACATCCAATCGGCGTAGACAGCTGATCCGGGCTGACCCGGTCCAGTGCGAAAGGCCATCTGGCCGTTTCCACACCATTTTCCGTAGAAAATTCGGCATCTTTTAAAAGCACTTCGCCGCACTTTAAGGCTTCCTGATAGTAGACATCCTCTCCAAAAGCAGCCCACAATCCCAGGTACATATTCAACAAACCTGCCGTACCACAGCAGATATTATCGGTATTCCAAAAACCTTCACTTCTCTCCTTTGGTGCCCCCATATCGCGAACTCCCTGCACAAGTTCATCGATACGCTTTTTGTAAATCTCGTCGTCCGTTTGTTTATAAAGTTCATACAAAAAACGATTGGTTCCCGCCGGGCCGTGACAATACCCCAGGTAGAACAGATTTCCGCGGTCTGGCAGTCCATGTGGCAAAAGCCGTCCCAGACGGATCTTTACCGCTACGGAATCCATAAATTCCGGCACGCCCTGTGCCATCTGCCAAAAATCCTTATCGCCGCTTGCTTCATATAACTTCAGCAATGTAAATCCGATTCCTGCTGTTCCCATCGGGAAATTCGGATCGATATAATCATCCTTTGCACCAAAGTACGCCGGGTCAACGCCCTGATACCAGTATTTGCCATCCCCTGCTTCTCTTCTCTGTCCGAAAAAGTTTTTTCCGCTTTCAATGGCAAACTGCTTCCAGTCCTCTCTCTTATATGTATCTGCCGCAAAAAGCAGGAATAACACAGTACCTGCATCTCCTACAATCCCCGGGAAACTGGACCAGCTGTAACCAAGGCCGCCTGCTCCCGGCTTGGCATCTTTCTTGGCCTGCTCTATAATGGATGCCACGGCCTCTTCATACTCTTTTTTCCCTGTTGCCAGATACAGTCTGGTCAATGCAAATCCTGCACCGCTCCAGCCACTGGAAAAGGCATACTGGGAAAAATTCCGTTTCAAACTCCGGTCATGATGCCACCGGTATATAATATACTTGGCCGCTTCTTCGGCTTCCGCCAGATAGGACTCATCTTTCGCCGCATCATACAGTCCCAGAAGAAAGCATATAATTCCCGAGGCTCCGGCATACATACAGATCTCATCATAATAAATTTTTCTTCCCTCTGCCGCGTCCTGTAAAGACCAGTAAATTCCCTCCGGACCCTGTTTTTTTCTCGTATTGATAAAATTCATAGCCGCCTGGGCTGTTTCTAAATAGGAACTCAAAGTAAGACCTCCCCTGTATAATATGTGTTGCCCCTCACCTGCTACTTATACATATTGGTTGATAAATATTTAAAAGCGTTATCCGCCAGAATAATAGCGATATTTTTTCCCTTTGCTTCTGGTCTTTTGGCAATCTGTGTAGCCGTCCAAAGAGCGGCTCCCGCTGACTGTCCCAGAAAAATTCCATCTGTCTGCACCAGTTTTCTTCCTGCCGCATAAGCGTCTTCCGCCACTACATCCAGACATTCATCATATGGGATATGATCCTCATCCCAGAATGCCGGCAGGGTTTTTACACCGTGAAATGCCAGTACGCCATCAATTACATTAGGATCCGGATGCTCCGGTGTTCTTCTGGACACCTCTGCCGGCTGGGCACCAATGATCTTGATATCCGGATTTTTTTCCCGGAAATATCTGGACAATCCTGCCAGTGTACCACCGGTTCCTACCAGTGCTACGACATAATCCACCTTTCCGTCGGTGTCCTCCCAGATCTCCGGTCCGGTAAATCCATAATGCACATCCGGGTTATCCTCGTTGTTTCCCTGATCTATGTAATAATAACCATGCTCCTTGGCATACGCCTCCATGATCGGTTTCAGCTTTTTCATCGTAAGGCCGCCGTTTGCCAGCATCTCTGCAAATCCAGGCACATCCGAAGCCTGCAGCAGTGTAACGCCATAAGCATTCAGGATCAAAGTTCTCTCTCTGGAAACCCCCGGCTGGATCACAACAGCATATTTGTAACCTCTGGCATTAGCAAACGCCGCTGTGGCAATGCCGGTATTACCGCTGGTAAAGTCAAGGATTGTATCTCCCGGTTTCAGATCGCCCCGCTTTTCCGCCTCCACGATCATATTCAGCGCCGCACGGTCTTTGACGCTTCCCGACGGATTGAAATATTCCAGTTTTCCCAGTAAGTGGGCCTCCAAACCCAGTTCTTTTTCATAATTATCAAACTCAACCAGCGGTGTACGACCCACCAGTTCAGAAATAGAATGATGTATATTTGCCATGTTTATCTCCTCTTTTCTCAATCAAAGTATATATATTCAAAAATGTCCGTAAATGGTTTGTTCTCTAAGGCACTGTAAAGTTTCAAAAGGGAAGATGAACCTCCTGCCGATCCTACATAAAAACCGGTAAAACTTTTTACTACTTCCGGCGTCGGACGATTCCATGCACTCATCCAGCGGCGTTTTCCGTCTAATAACTGAGAGTCTCCTACTAGCACATCCGCTGTCCTTTTTGCATACTCTAAGAACTCTTCTTCTCCGGTCAATTCATACACAGATACAAAGTGTTCCAGCACTCCGGGTGCTCCACAGCACTGGCAGTTGCTTGCCCAGTAACCCCAGGAGTTTTTCTCCGGTGCTCCGGCACGGATGATTCCTCTTGCCAGTCGTTTGACCCAGTCCAGATACTCTTGTTCTCCTGTCAGTTCATATAACATTCTAAAGACCAAAGTCGTTCCTACCGGTCCGTGGCAGGTGCTGAGATAATATTTATCCCAGGTTGGTCCTGTCTTTGGATTATCCAGATAAGGGATCAGGGTTCCACTTTCATCTCCTACTGCAATGGACTGGAGATATACAACGGCACGCTTTGCCAGATCCAGATACCGCTCTACTTTGGACTCTTTGTACAAAGTGGCAAACATCCAGGCGATTCCCGCTGTTCCATGAGCAAAGTTCGGGAAGAAATCCCCCTCTCCAAAGCCAAGAAGTCTCAGATCCATTAACTGCCAGCGTACACCGCCATTGTTCAGTTCGATGGTTCCCTCTGCAATATAGTCCGCTGCCTTTTTCGCAGCCTCCAGATACCGTTCTTCCTTGGTCCTTTTATATGCCAGGATCAGGTACATAACAAAACCACCGTCTGCTACCAGATCACTCTGATCACTCCAGCGCAGTCCGGCCGGTTCCTCATATGCTACTTCCAGCAGATCGTCTGCTATTTTGCGGATCATAGTCACATATTTTTCATCCGGCACACGCTCATACAGCCGGTCATAAAAAAGTCCTTCTCCTGTGGGGCCGTTGTAAATTCCCAACGCCCAGCCAGGCACTTTCAACACTCCGCCGATTTCGGAATTTCTCGTTTTTTCATAAAAAGAAGTTCCCTCATCGGTAGCTATAAGGTAGTCCGCCGCAGCCACTGCCTCATCCAGGTACTTCTTATCTCCTGTGACATCGTACACCCGAAGATAATACAGTCCCAGTCCGGCGGCACCGCAGTACAAACATCTCTCACCAAAGAAAGGTACATGAATGAACTCGTCATCCTCTGCTTCCGGAGACCGGTGCCAATACTTACCTTCTTC
>JAXDTV010000007.1:0-3329 GCA_034089785.1 Eubacterium sp. | reverse complement strand
GATTTTAAGATAGAATAGGGATCGACATATTCGGAGGGCTATCGAAGTGGTCATAACGAGAACGACTCGAAATCGTTTGGGCTTCACGGCCCCATGGGTTCGAATCCCATCTTCTCCGCTGTAAAAAAAGGCACTCCTTGTTTTGATATGGGGAGTGCTTCTTTTTTGGCAGAAAGAACCATAAAAGACCCCTGTAATCTGGTTGACAGATGAAAATGAGGGTGTTAAAATAAGCGTTAGGTTTGAAAAAGTTTAGAAAACTTAACAAGTAATAAAAAGAGGAAGGATCGGCAATGAAGAACAAGAATAAATTAATGATCGGATGTATTGCAGGAGGCGTTGTATTAGCTGCTTTACTCGTGGCATTTTTTGTTTTAAGTAAAGAATATTTTGGAGGAAGTTTTTCTCCGAAAGCCATCTTAAGTAATACGGATGTCAGTGCATTGTCAGTAGAAGAAGCGCTGGATGCCATGAACCAGTCCAAAGGATTTAAGATCCAGGTTCAGGGAAAAGATAAAAATTATGATATTGATATATCGGATGCGGTTACGAGAGAGTTTGATAAAAATGATGTAGAACAGGCGAAGAAGAGTATCGGATTTGGTTCTTATCTGTTCCATAGAGAAGTTGTTATGTCGCTGAAACCGCAGTCTGTTTCCGTAGATAAAACATCGTTAAAAACAATTATAGAGAAAGCCCTTCCTGCCAGCACGAAAAATACACAGGATGCTTCTTTTGACAAAAAGCTGAATCTTGTGAAAGAAGTACAGGGAGACAATTTGGATTTTGATACATTTTTGTCCAAGGTAGAGAGCGATATTGCCCAGGGCAATGAACTGTCCTATAAGTTAGAAGATTATTATGTGAAGCCTTCTGTGACGGCTGACAGTGATGCTATCCAGAAAGCTGTTAAAAAGATTGAAAAATACAGAAAAATGAATATTACATTTACATTCGGTGATGATACAGAGCAGATTCAGGGAGAAGAGATCGTAGAGCATTTGAAGTACAAAAACGGCAAAGTAGTTTTCTCCTCTTATAAATGGATTGATGAGTTTGTATCAAAACTTGGTAAAAAATACAATACTTACGGAAAGAACCGTAAGTTCAAGACAACCAAAGATGGCACCGTAACGGTTAAGGGCGGAATCCTTGGATGGTGGATCAACGAGAGCGAAACCGTAAAGAAAGTCAAAACACTGCTGAACAAGCAGAAGAGTGCCAAAATGGAGCCTGTTTACCGCAATGTGGCAGTACAGCACGGTAAAGATGATGTAGGTGATACCTATGTAGAGATCAGCATCAAACGCCAGCACCTCTGGTTCTATAAGAACGGAAAATTAAAAATGGAAAGTGATGTTGTTACCGGTCTTCCTACCAAAGAAAGAATGACCGTAAAAGGTACTCACAGAATTTATGGAAAGGCAAAGGACCGTTACCTTGGTACGATCGCAGTACAGGGGTACCGGAGCCATGTAGATTTCTGGATGCCATTTAACTGGGACGGACAGGGATGCCACGACGCTTCCTGGCGTAATCGTTTTGGAGGTTCTATTTACAAGTCAAGAGGATCCCATGGCTGTGTAAATATGCCAAGAGCAAAAGCGGCTCAGTTATATGATTATGTTACTATTGGTACCCCGGTCATCGTATACTAAACAGGAGATCATATGGTTATCGTAACGAAAATAGCGATTTACTTTATTATGTTTATACTGATAGGCTATTCTCTGCTGAGGTTTTATCATTTGTGGAACCGCAGAGGATTGCCGGACTGGTTATATTGGGTGTTCCAGGCAGTGATGCTTGGAACATTCTTTGTATGTCAGAATAAATCTGTGTGGATACCGGATTCGGCGTTTAAGAAAGGTCTGCTTATCTTTGCTGCCGTAACATTGAATGTTTATCTGTATACACCGGTATTTTGTTTTATCCGTGGATGTATCCGGTGGATCCATAAAAAAGTGGAGAAAAAAAGAGGACACCGTATCAACCGCTTTTTCTCCTTTGTAAACCACCCGGTAAAGCCTATTTATCTTTTTATGATCCTGTCTTTGGTTATAGGAGCATTTTCATACATAAAGGCGGTTCATACGGTGACAACAGAGTATACAGTCAGTGTGCCGCAAAAAGATAAAAAGTCATCAGATATGGTAATCGCCTTTTTATCAGACTGTCATCTTGGTTCGGCACTGGATCAGGAACATTGGCTCAAATTGGTCCGTACAGTGAAAGACATGCAGCCGGATCTTTTGATCCTGGGTGGAAATATGGTAGACAGTAATACGCCGGATGCGTATTATACCCTTTTGACGGATACGCTGAGTACGATCCAGCCGGCTTATGGCAAATTTTGCGTAGAGGGAGACAGCGAAGCGGAACAGACAGAAGAGTATGCAAGTCAGATGGAGAAAGCCGGAGTGACCTTTTTGAAAGACCAGACTGCGTATCTGTATAATCAGTACCGGATCATAGGACTGAGGGATATGAGTGATAAAGAGAAGATCAAACCGTCTTCTTATCTGGAACAGATCAAAAAGGAGAGTCCGTACACCATCGTTATCAGCCACCGGCCAAGAAAATTGGAAGATATTGCCAGATATAAAGTGGATCTTACTTTGTGTGGGCATACAACCGGAGGACAGTACCCGGTAAGAGGCTGGCTGGAAAGACTTAGCAGTGATATGATCTATGGCATAAAAAAAACAGGTACCATGACGGTTATAACCACATCCGGAGCCGGACAGTATGGGATTCCATCTAAAATCATGGCACCTGGTGAAATTGTAAAGATTACTGTGCCGTAAAAGGAGCTAAAACCTGGCCGATGGATTCGTGCAGAACAAGATCCGCCATGTTATCTCTTGGTGTTTCGTCCCGGTTGATCAGCACCAGTTTATTACCGGAATAATAGTCGATCAGACCGGCTGCCGGATAAACAGCCAGGGAAGTCCCTCCGATGATAAGCATGTCTGCCTGCCTAATATATTGAACGGCTTTGTTCAGCGTGTGGGAATCCAGTCCCTCTTCGTATAAAACTACATCCGGCTTGATGATACCGCCACATTCACATCTTGGGACACCTTCCGGTGCCAGATCCTTCAGATCGTAAAATTTTCCACAATGAGTACAGTAATTTCTGAGAACACTTCCGTGAAGTTCCAATACTTCTTTACTTCCTGCCTTCTGATGCAGACCATCAATGTTTTGTGTGATCACAGCTTTTAATTTCCCCTGTTTTTCCAGAGCAGTCAGGGCCAGATGAGCTTTGTTTGGCTCTGCATCCGGAAAGATCATTTTATCCCAGTAAAATTTATAAAATTCTTCCG
>JAXDTV010000105.1:0-3320 GCA_034089785.1 Eubacterium sp. | reverse complement strand
AGATCTTGACGAGACTAGCACAGCATTTCAGATTGTTCAAAAGGGAATGGAATTGGGAAAGCATTGTTTTAAAGAGATGCTGCCACGGTTTTTAGATGAAAGAATAAACGGAATTAAAAATGGAAAAGGGGAACATGTTTATAAAAGTTCTCAATTTCCACAGAATGGGGAAATTTGTGAAACAGATGACGGAGAATTGATTGCCAGAATGTTGAGAACATATGATTATGGTGTTTTAGCATTAATGGGAGTCCTTAGATTTCGCTCTGGTGATAAGGTATACCGAATAAGAAATTATGCAATCTATAAAGACGATTTCTTTATAGCAGGGAAACAGTTGCATGTTTATCATCGTGAGTTGAATAAAGGGGCATATAAAATACAATTGACTTTTGAAGATAATTGAGAGGTAAAGGGGAAGAAGATGATTCAAAATTATGTGTTTTATCCCATTGATTCGAATATGTATGTTATCCTGGAAAACAAAAAGGCATTGATCATAGATCCCTGTGTTTCAGAAGAAGCAAAGGAGTATCTGAAGTCAGAGCAGGTAAAAGAGATCCTTGTTTTACTGACTCATGAACATTATGATCATATCTCCGGGGTAAACTGGCTGCGGGAGTGTTTTCCACAGGTGAAAGTCTTTTGCTCAGAAGCCTGTGCCAATGGGATTGTAAAGCCTACCAGAAACTTGTCAGCGTATTATGAAATTTTATTTTCCAGCAAAGAGGAAGAAATCCGTGAGTATGTAAAAAATATGGATGTACAGCCTTATTCCTGCCAGGCAGATGAGACCTATGAAGGACGAAAAGAGTGGAACTGGGAGGGGCATAAGATTGTGATGCAGGAGACACCCGGTCATTCAAAAGGCAGCAGTTGTATTTTGATGGATGATGCGTATTTGTTTTCCGGCGATACGCTGGTTACCGGGTATGAGACGATCCTCAGGCTGCCGGGAAGCAGTAAAAAAGATTTTGCGAATATTACAGTGCCGTATCTGGAGTCACTTGATAAAGAAATCATGGTTTATCCGGGACACGGAAAACCGCAAGTTCTGGCGGAGTTTATGAAGTAGAAGAAAAGCGTAAATACAAACAGCCGCAATATGTCAAAAAGTAATTGATATATTGCGGTGTTGCCAGCCTGCCAGTTTCATGGTAGAATAACAGAATTATGACAGAATTTTTGGTTATATTGAGTAAAAGGAAAGGAGCGTTTATCATGATGAGATGGAAAGATAAAAAAGAGTGGCTGCAGGGACTGACAGAAGATCAGGTGCAGGAAAGTGCGGCAAAATACGGTGTCAATGAACTGGAAAGACAGGAACCGGCTTCTTTGTGGAGCATGTTTCTGGGGGCATTTGATGATATCTGGATCAAGATTTTATGCGGTGCGCTGGCATTGAAGATCATATTGGCAGTATTAGGTGCTTATATTCCGGCCATGGCAGGGGAAGGTGATGTGGTTGAGATTATAAGCATCTTTGTGGCTATTGGGCTGGCTACCGGATTTGGAACCTTGTCTGAATACCGGAATACTACCAGAAGCCAGGCACTGCAGGATGAATACAACAAAACTTTTGCCAAGGTGATGCGGGATGGACGGCTTTTTAAGATCCCTACAGGAGAAATCGTAAAAGGGGATACGGTGCTGATCCAGGCCGGAGACAAAGTACCGGCAGACGGACTTTTGGTAGAAGGCAGCATAAAGGTTTCCCAGGCGGCGTTAAACGGCGAATCCAGAGAGGAAACCAAGGTAGAAGCGGATTCACTCCGGGAGGCGGACAGCACGGATTATAACTGTCCGGTAAAGGTGTTCATGGGATCCGTGGTAACCAGTGGCGAGGCGTACATGGTGGCTACCGTGATTGGAGGAGAGTCGGAACTTGGCAAGATCAATGCCTCTTTGAACGACAGGGAGGCGCAGGAGCGGAAGGACACTTCTACGCTGAAACTGGAAAAGGTAGCGGCAGGCATTGGAAGGATCGGCGTGGCAGCTGCCTGTGTGGCAGGGGTGCTGCAGGTGGTTTTAACATTGATCCGGGGCAGTGCACCGGTGACGCCGGCTTATGTATTTTTGCTCATCGCAGAGGCGGTTATGCTGATGGCGTCTATCGTGATCATGGCGGTGCCGGAAGGACTTCCTCTTATGAACAGTCTGGTGCAGTCCATGAACACCGAGTCTATGTATAAAATGAATATTCTGGTAAGCCACAAGGCCCAGTTTTCGGATTCTGCGTACATGAACCTTTTGTTCAGTGACAAGACGGGAACCATCACAGAGGGAAATCTTTCGGTGGTAGAATTTATCTTGGGAAGTGGGGAAGTAGTGCAGGATTTTTCCAAAGAAGAATTTCTCCACGCCATTGTATTGAACAATCTGGCCAGAGTTTCCGAGGGAAAGGCAGTGGGAAGCAACAATATGGACCGGGCACTGCTGACCTATGCTATGGAAAAACAGTATGATGGTAAGGAAAGTCTTGAAAAGATCAAAGAGATCCATGGGTTTGATTCAGAGAAAAAATGTGCTACCGTGCATTTAGAAGATGGAACGATTTACTGGAAGGGAGCGACGGAACAGATCCTTCACCGAGTTACACATTATGTGGACAAGGATGGGCAGGAAAAAGAATTTACGAAAAAGGACTGTGAGGCTTTGCAGCAGCAAATGCATGTGCAGGCACAGAGGACGATGAAGCTTCTTTCGGTAGCAAAGATCCGGGGAGATCAAATTCTCTTGATGGCGGTTTTGTGCCTGAGAGACAATGTGCGATCGGATGCGGTGGAGACGGTAAATGTCCTGAGAAAAGCCGGTATCCAGGTAGTGATGGTTACAGGAGATGCAGAAGAGACAGCGGTTGCCATTGCCAAAGAAGCAGGGATCATAGAAGATGAAAAGACGGAACTGGCACTGACTCATGATGAAATGGAGCAGATGACAGACGACGAGTTAAAAGAAGTCCTGCCGAAATTAAGAGTGGTAAGCCGTGCCAAGCCATTGGACAAAAAGAGGCTGGTAACCCTGGCACAGGAAAGAGAAGATGTGTGCGGAATGACCGGTGATGGAGTCAATGATGCCCCGGCATTAAAGCAGGCAGATGTAGGGTTTGCCATGGGAGACGGAACGGCGGTGGCGCAGGAAGCCGGGGATGTAGTGATTTTGAACAACAGCCTGGCATCTATCAAGGATTGTATTCTCAACAGCCGTACCATGGCTCGTTCCGTAGCAAAATTTTTGATCTTTCAGCTGACAGTAAATATCAGTACTTTATTTATCAATATTATTGCACCGATCCTTGGATGGACAGAGCCGTTTTCCAT
>JAXDTV010000054.1:0-12970 GCA_034089785.1 Eubacterium sp. | reverse complement strand
TTCGTGTTTTGCAGAAGTTATAAACCGGGAGACAGCAATATTATGAGGGACATACATTAAAAAAGGGAGGAACATACTATGACGAACCAAACATGGCTGGCCCGGGTGGATCAAAAGACACCCAATGGCTACGAGTGTGACAAAGAGCCGGGATATTATGAAGAAAAGGACGGCTGGAAAGTAGTTACAGCCTTGTCTAAAATTCAGGTAAAAAATGAAAAAACAGGGGACACTGCAGAATACAGCCCACATCTGTACCAGAGCAGCATGCACCCGGAGCAGATGCAGATCCGGACACTGACTGTTGGCTGCAGGGGAGAAGAGATGTATATTGAGGCCCCTTATGATAAAAAAATGCTCCACCCGGAGGAAACAATTGTTGGGGTGGAGCCTTATTTGCCTGAAATTATAAAACCAGACTGCCTTCACTGCTGTAATTGCGGAAGATGCAGTTACTGATCATAATTCGGAATAACCAAAACCATTTACAATGGCATCTATCTTTTCCTTGTTCTTGCAATGCGGACATTCGCTGGAACGGAATGTCTGATATTCCGGAAGATCCGCTGTAGAGAAAATACTGTGTACGGTCTGTCCGTGGATTTCTCCTGCTGCACTGAAAATAGCCGATACCCCCTGAATGATACCGCCGTAATACTGGATGCAGTCAAGGCTTCTGGCGATGGTCTTGCCGGTGGTGGCAGAGGCCAGCAAAAGCAGGATGTTTTTGCCCTGGACCATAGGCTGCAGATTGTCACGGAAAATCATCTGGCCGTTTTTATCTAACTCTGGTGTGATGATATACATACTGTTGTGGCGGTTCAGAGACATGATCCCGTTGCGGGTCAGCTCTTCTGCCAGACAGGAACCGATGATCTCGCAGCCGTCCATGCAGACGATGGTGTCTACGGGAGTGCTGTACTGATATTCTTTCGCCATTTCTTTTGCCACTTCTGCGGCGTCACAGTGACGAACTTTCAATGTGGTCATATCCATATAAAAATTAATATGAGACTGACTGGTAGCAAAATGTCCCGGAACGACTTTCAGGGAAATCTTGCTGTTGTACTTGGATGGAATCTTATACTCACGATCTAATAACATTGGCATACCCCTTTCCTCAATACATGTTTACTGTAGTAGTTATAGTTTACCACATCTTTGCACATCCGACCAGTGATATTTTGAAAAAGTTGTGGCAAGAATCATTGATTTTTACACCGTTTCTATATATAATAGGAAATATCGTGATGCGAAGAGGCAATACATGATTATGAGAGAGGAGGATGAAGATGGAAAAAGAAAAAATAACAGGCCTGATCCGGACCTTTGATACCGGCGAGTTGTCTACCGAACTGATACCGCCCCATTTTACGGATCCGGATGTTTTGTTTGAAATATTGATTAAAACCGTGAGTAATTATCATCCTTCCAGTGATTTGGAGATTATAACAAAAGCATATGAACTGGCAAAAGATGCTCACAAAGAACAGAGAAGAAAATCAGGAGAGCCTTATCTGATCCATCCGGTGTGTGTGGCTATTATACTGGCACAGCTTGAGATGGATAAAGAGACCATTGTCGGAGGCCTTCTGCATGATGTGGTAGAAGATACAAAATATACAACTCAGGATCTGACAGAGATGTTCAGTGCCGAGATTGCTACACTGGTTGACGGAGTAACAAAACTGACACAGTTGAACTATGATACAGATAAAGTAGAAAGACAGGCAGAAAATCTGCGCAAGATGTTTTTAGCTATGGCAAAGGATATCCGTGTTATCATTATCAAACTGGCAGACCGTCTCCACAATATGCGCACCATGCAGTATATGAAACCGGAGAAGCAGAAAGAAAAGTCCAGAGAGACCATGGATATTTATGCGCCGATTGCAGACCGTCTGGGAATTTCCAAAGTAAAGGTCGAGTTAGATGATCTGTCTTTGAAATATCTGGAACCGGAAGCTTACAAGGAGTTAAGTGAGCAGTTTGAAGCTATCAAGGCGAGAAAAAGAGATTTTGTTGAAGAGATCATGGAAGAGGTCAATGAAAAACTCATTGAGAATGGGATCACAGCCACCATTGACGGACGAGTAAAACACCTTTTCAGTATTTACAGAAAGATGGTAAAACAGCATAAGAGTTTCGACCAGATCTATGACCTTTTTGCGATCCGTATTATCGTAGACAACGACCAGGAGTGTTATACGGCACTGGGAATCATTCATGAAATGTTTAAGCCGATACCGGGGCGTTTCAAAGATTATATCGCTATGCCAAAAGCCAACAATTACCAGTCACTGCATACAACTCTCATCGGACCAAACGGACAGCCATTTGAGATCCAGATCCGTACCTATGAGATGCACCGCACGGCTGAGTATGGTATTGCGGCTCACTGGAAGTACAAGGAGTCCGGGGGCAGTCATTCAGAGAACAACCAGAGCGAGCAGGAAAAGATGGCGTGGCTGCGCCGCATTCTGGAGTGGCAGCATGACATGGACGATAACAAAGACTTCCTGACGGCCATTAAGAGTGACTTGGATCTTTTTTCCGACCGTATTTACTGTTTTACACCAAATGGAGATGTAAAGAACCTGCCGGCAGGATCCACGCCGATTGATTTCGCTTATGCAGTTCATACGGCAGTAGGTAACAAGATGGTAGGAGCCAGAGTTAACGGCAATATTGTGAAGATGGACTATGAGATCCAGAACGGAGACCGGATTGACATTATTACCAGCCAGAACAGCAGAGGACCAAGCAGAGACTGGCTGTCTATTGTCAAAAGTTCTCAGGCGAAGAATAAGATTAACCAGTGGTTCCGTAATGAGTTTAAAGAAGATAATATCATTAAAGGAAAAGAACTGCTGCACACTTATTGTAAAAATAAGGGGATTGATCTGTCACCTCTTCTTCGGAATGAGTATACGGAGGCCTGTATGCACAAATACGGCTTCAGAGACTGGGAGTCAGTATGTGCAGCTATCGGACATGGCGGTCTGAAAGAAGGCCAGGTTGTCAATAAACTGCAGGATGAGTACAACAAGAAAAATAAACGGGCTGCTTACAATGCTCATATTCATGAAATGTTGGAGGGAGTTAAGACTCAACGGACAGAGGGAAGCGGTCCTTCCCAGCAATCGTCTTCCAAGAAAAAGAGCGGCATCATCGTGGAAGGCCTGGATGATCTGGCTGTGCGTTTTTCCAAATGCTGCAGTCCGGTGCCGGGAGACGAGATCGTAGGTTTTGTTACCAGAGGACGAGGAGTTTCCATTCACCGAACGGATTGTGTGAATATGATCCATCTGCCTGAGTCGGAGAAAAACCGTCTGATTGACGCAGAGTGGAGTCCGGAAGCAGATCAGAGCGATGAGGTATATCCGGTAGAGATTGTGATCTACTGCTTCAACCGGAGTGGTGTCTTGCTGGATGTATCCAGAGTATTCACAGAGAACAAGATTGATGTGAAATCTATGAATGTCCGTGTTACCAAGCAGGATAAAGCCACACTGACCGTGGGCTTTGAAACCAGCAGTCTGGAACAGTTAGACCGGCTGATCGTAAAATTGAAAAATATAGAAAGCGTAACCAGTATAGAGCGGAGTACCAATGGTTAAGAGAGGAGACAGTTGGAAAATGGACATTAGTGTATTGACTGTAGGACCCATCCAGACAAACTGCTATGTGGTCCATCAGGAAGGAAACAGCCAGTGCGTTGTGATCGATCCGGGAGAAGAGGCGGCAAAGATCGCTGATTTTCTCAAGAGAAAAGGACTGGAGTGCAAAGGAATTCTTCTGACTCATGGACATTTTGATCATATTACCGGCGTGGCAGAACTGGCAGCAGCTACCAGAGCCAAGACCTATGCATACGAGGATGAGAAAGATCTGATGATGGATCCGGCATTAAACGGAAGCAGCCTGATGGGATACGAAGTGGCGCTGGAACCAGAGGTGCTTTTGAAGGACAGACAGAATCTGGAGATTGCCGGTATGCGGTTTCAAGTGATCCATACACCGGGACATACAAAAGGCGGATGCTGTTATTATTCCGAAGAAGATAAGGTAGTATTTTGCGGTGACACCTTGTTTATGGAGTCAATAGGCAGGACAGATTTCCCTACGGGAAATGGTAGAGAACTCATTGATTCACTGAAGAACCGTTTGTTGGTACTGCCGGGAGATGTAACGGCTTATCCGGGACATGGACCGGAGACAACCATTGATTATGAACAAGCAAACAATCCTTATGCCTGAGGGCGGAAGGAGTCTGTGATATGATACAATTTGAAATTAAAAAGAACGACAAGGGAAATGGCGAATTTTCCTATGATCTGCAGGCACTGGCGGCCAGTTTTTACCCGGAAAAACAGTGTGTGGTAAACCTGAGGGAGGACTGGCAGGAGAGAAGTGGATATCCTTTTTTGATGACGGTGGATGGGAAAGTTTTATGTGATGAGTGTCTGCCGGAAGGGTATACCAAAAATCAGGTGAAGCAGGTATGTTACCGGGCACTGGAAAAACTCAGCGGAAGAAAACTTCCCTGGGGGATCCTGACGGGGATCCGGCCGGCAAAGATTGCCCTTAGAATGTTGTGGCAGGGCATGGATGAAAGTCAGGTCCGGAAGCAGTTATGTGAAGAATATCTGGTTCACGAAAAGAAAGCCACTTTGGCGTGGAAAGTAGCCAATAAAGAAAATGAACTGATCGGCGGGGTGGATTACGCAGAAAATTATAACCTGTATATAGGAATCCCGTTTTGTCCTTCTATCTGCCAGTATTGTTCCTTTTCTTCTTATGATTATAAGCGATTTGCGGACCGGGCGGACGCATATCTGGATGCGCTGGAAAAAGAGATTGCCTATACGGCACAGGCCTTTTCCGGGAAAAAACTACATACCATTTATGTAGGAGGCGGAACTCCTACTTCTTTGTCGGAGCCGCAGCTGAAAAGACTGATGGATCTGATCCACCGGTATCTTCCGGTGGAAGAAGCAAAAGAGTTTACGGTTGAGGCCGGCAGGCCGGACAGTATCACAAAGGAGAAACTACGCATACTGAGGGCGGCAGAAGTGACTAGGATTTCCATCAATCCACAAACCATGAAACAGGAAACGCTGGATCGGATTGGAAGAAAACATACGGTGAAGCAGATTAAAGATGTATTTTATGAAGCCAGAAAACAGGGGTTTGACAACATCAACATGGATTTGATCGTAGGACTTCCGGGGGAGGATGAAGTAGACTTTGTAAACACGTTGCTTCAGATTGGGAAAATGGAGCCGGACAGTGTGACGGTTCATACTCTGGTGATCAAACGAGCTTCCAGAATGCGGAGAGAGCAGCTGGAAAGTGGCGCCGATATGCGGGCGGAGGATCTTCTGATCCCGTATATGCAGGACAGCAGCGGAGAATATTTTGAAGAGCAGGGATTTGAGCCTTACTATATGTACAGGCAGAAAAACAAATCCGGTACCACAAGAAATACCAATCAGGAAAATGTGGCATATGCAAAGCCCGGGAAGGAATGTCTCTACAATATGCTGATCATGGAGGAACTGGAAACCATCGTGGCACTGGGAAGCGGTGCCTCCACTAAGATTGTATACCCGGGTGAAAACCGCATGGAGCGGGTGGAAAATGTTAAAAATGTCGATGAGTATATTAACCGCATCGATGAAATGATAGAAAGAAAACGCAGTGGATTCAGAGAATTGCTGCAGAAATGAGGAAGATTATGGCGTTAAAGAAGAAACCAACAACCGGAATGAAAGATATTTTACCAAAGGAGATGGAGATCCGTGATTATGTGATCCAGCAGATAAAAGAAACTTATAAATCTTTTGGTTTTCAGTCCATTGAAACCCCTTGCGTAGAACATATTGAAAATTTGAACAGCAAGCAGGGTGGTGAAAATGAAAAACTGATCTTCAAGATTTTAAAAAGAGGACAGAAGTTAAAACTGGAAACAGCCGAAAGTGAAGCAGATCTGGTAGACAGTGGTCTCAGATACGATCTGACCGTGCCGCTGTCCCGGTATTATGCCAACAACGCCAATGAACTGCCGGCACCTTTTAAGGCTTTGCAGATGGGAAATGTGTGGAGAGCAGACCGTCCACAGAGAGGCCGGTTCAGACAGTTTATGCAGTGCGATATTGACATTCTGGGTGAGCCGACTTATCTGGCAGAGATTGAGTTGATCCTGGCTACGACAACCCTTTTGGGAAAACTGGATTTTAAAAACTTTACCATTCGTATCAATAACCGGAAGATGTTAAAGGGACTGGCAAAATATTGTGGTTTTCCGGAAGAATCCTATGATGATGTGTTCATTATCCTTGACAAAATGGACAAGATCGAGATGAGTGGTGTTGAGGCAGAACTTCTGGAAGCCGGCTATGACAAAGAAGCCGTAGAAAAATGCAAAAACTTATTTGAGACAGTTACCAACGATCTGGATGGCGTACGCTACATGAAAGAAACGCTGGGAGACTGCCTGGAAGAAGGTGTGGCAGAAGATCTGGAAACCATTATCCAGACTGTAGAAAAAGTAAAGGCAGCAGACTTTAAGATCGCCTTTGACCCAACATTGGTAAGAGGCATGTCTTATTATACCGGACCGATCTTCGAGATCGCGATGGATGAGTTTGGCGGCTCTGTAGGCGGTGGCGGCCGTTACGATGAGATGATCGGTAAGTTTACCGGAAATGATACCTGTGCCTGTGGTTTTTCCATTGGCTTTGAGCGGATCGTCATGCTTCTTCTGGAGAGAGATTACAAAGTGCCAAGTGCAGCAGTGAAAAAAGCATATCTCATCGACAAAAAAGCGTCTCCGGAAAAGATGCAGGAAGTCATTGAGAAAGCAAAAGAAGAGAGAAGCCAGGGAATCCAGGTTAATATCAATATCATGAAGAAAAACAAAAAGTTCCAGAAAGAGCAGTTAATGGCAGAAGGCTATACAGATATTGTGGAATTTTTTGCAGACTAAGATGAGAAAAATCATCGAATAGAAGCTGATACAAAGTAAGATGGAGGAATTTTAAAAATGGCAGAATCAATGAGAGGTCTGAAGCGCACATGCCGATGTGCGGAACTTTCAGCAGCAAATGTAGGACAGACAGTAACCGTCATGGGATGGGTACAAAAAAGCAGAAACAAAGGTGGCATTGTCTTTGTAGATCTGCGTGACCGTTCCGGTATCATCCAGTTGATCTTTGAAGAGAGCAATACTGGAGCCGAGGGATTTGAAAAGGCTGCAAAACTCCGCAGTGAGTTTGTAGTGGCAGTAACCGGTGAAGTAACAAAGCGTTCCGGTGCTGTGAATGAAAATCTGGAAACCGGCGATATTGAAGTAGTGGCAAAGGACATCCGTATCCTTTCTGAATCCGAGACACCACCGTTTCCGATTGAAGAAAACTCCAAAACAAAGGATGATCTTCGTCTGAAATACCGTTATCTGGATTTGCGCCGCCCAGACCTGCAGCGCAATCTGATCCTTCGCAGCCGGGTGGCAACTCTGACCAGACAGTTTCTGGCAGAAGAAGGATTTTTAGAGATTGAGACACCGATCCTGAATAAGAGCACACCGGAGGGAGCCAGAGATTATCTGGTGCCAAGCCGTGTTCATCCGGGAAGCTTTTATGCACTGCCACAGAGCCCACAGTTGTTTAAACAGCTTTTGATGTGTTCCGGTTATGATCGTTATTTCCAGATCGCCAAATGCTTCCGTGACGAAGACCTTCGTGCAGACCGTCAGCCTGAGTTTACCCAGATTGATATGGAATTGTCTTTTGTAGATGTAGATGATGTGATCGATGTAAACGAAAGACTGCTGCAGCGTATGTTTAAGCTGATTGATGTAGATGTGCAGCTTCCGATCCAGCGTATAACCTGGCAGGAAGCAATGGATCGTTTTGGTTCTGACAAACCGGATACTCGTTTTGGCATGGAATTACAGGATGTAACAGAAGTTGTGAAAAACTGTGGTTTTGGTGTGTTTACCGGAGCTATCGAAAACGGCGGATCAGTTCGTGGTATCAATGCCAAAGGACAGGGATCCATGCCTCGTAAAAAGATTGACAAGCTGGTTGATTTTGCCAAAGATTTTGGTGCGAAAGGACTGGCATATGTGTGCATCAATGAGGACGGCAGCCTGAAATCATCCTTTGCCAAATTTATGACGGAAGAGGAAATGAACGGACTGGTAACTGCTATGGCTGGTGAGCCGGGAGATCTTCTGCTCTTTGCAGCTGACAAGAACAAAGTAGTATGGGATGTATTAGGAAATCTTCGTCTGGAACTGGCAAGACAGATGGATCTTCTGGACAAGAATGTATACAATTTCCTGTGGGTAACGGAGTTCCCACTTCTGGAGTTTAACGAAGATCTGGGAAGATACCAGGCAATGCATCATCCGTTTACGATGCCGATGGAAGAGGATCTGGAATTTTTGGAATCTGATCCGGGTCGTGTCCGTGCACAGGCATATGATATTGTCTTAAACGGAACAGAGATCGGTGGAGGATCGATCCGAATCCATCAGAATGATATTCAGGAGAGAATGTTTGAGGCTCTTGGATTTACGAAAGAAGCAGCGTACAACCAGTTTGGATTCCTTTTGAATGCATTCAAGTACGGAGTACCACCTCACGCAGGGCTGGCTTACGGACTGGATCGTCTGGTTATGTTGATGGCGAAGGAAGACAGTATCCGTGAGGTTATCGCGTTCCCGAAAGTAAAAGATGCATCTTGCCTGATGACAGAAGCTCCAAACCTGGTAGACCCGGCACAGTTAGAAGAGTTGGGAATTGCAGTGGTAAAAGAGGAAACAGACAGCGAAGAATAAAATAAATAAAAACAAAGAAAGAAGAGGTAAGAAACATGAGTGTAACAACAACTCCTTTTGGAACGACAAAAAATGGTGAAGCAGTAACAAAGTATACCATCACAAATGGCAATAACATGAGCATTTCTGTCATCGATTTTGGTGCCTGCCTGACCAATGTTATGGTGCCGGATAAAAAAGGTGAATTGGCAGATGTAGTTCTTGGCTATGATGATGTGGCTGGTTATGAGACAAACGGTGTATTTTTTGGCTCATTCATCGGCCGTAACTCTAACCGTATCGGCGGTTCCCGTTTTGAGTTAAACGGAGTTACTTATGAAGTAGAGAAAAATGAGGGTGAGAACAACCTTCACGGCGGAACACCGGGATACCACAAAGTAATGTATAAAGCAGAGACAACCGATAACAGCGTAAGTTTGTCCCGTCTCAGCCCGGACATGGAGCAGGGATTCCCTGGTAACATGGAAGTAAAAGTAACTTATACACTGACAGAAGACAATGAAATAAAGATCCAGTACCAGGCAAAATCCGATAAAGACACGATCTGCAACCTGACCAACCACAGTTATTTCAACCTGGCAGGACACAACAGCGGAACCATTGAAAAACATGAAGTCTGCCTGAAGGCAAGCGGTATCAGTGAAGTATCCGACGACTTGATCCCTACCGGAGTGACCATTGATGTAACAGATACACCAATGGACTTCCGTGTGAAGAAAGTGACAGGACAGGATATTGACAAAGATTATCCGGCTTTGAAACAGGGTGCAGGATACGATCACAATTACTGTCTGGACAAAGAAGATGGTGTATATGACAAGATCGGTGAAGTGACAGATCCTGAGTCCGGTCGTACCATGGAGATTTACACAGATCTTCCGGGAGTACAGTTCTACTCCGGCAACTATATTGACAATGTGGCAGGAAAAGAAGGTGCTGTATATGGTAAAAGAGCAGGATTCTGCTTTGAAACCCAGTTTTTCCCGAACTGCATGAATATTCCGGAATTTAAAAACTGTGTATTGAAAGCAGGGGAAGAGTTTAACTCTACTACAACATATAAATTTGTATAAGGTTTAAACCACATAAAAAAGAAAAACTGCCGGAACGAAAATTCCGGCAGAACTTTTTGACATAAACAAAAAGAAGACGGTGGGGAAAACCATCTTCTTTTTCTATGTTATTAAAAAGAGGAGAAAAGTTTGATTATTCATCAAACAATATGAAAAAAAGAATCTTGTAAATTTCTTTTACGAGTATCATTGTATCGTTCATATATGAGTATAATTTTTCGATACTGTGAACAAATTGTAAACATATTTTTTTTGGACAAAATTTCATGGAATAACAGGACAGGAAATAGTTGAATACTATATAATAAGGCGAATAACAGAGGAAAAGGAGAAAAAGATTGAAGAGTGTTCTTGGTAAATTGATTCAAACTGAATTTGGGAAAGAGCAGTATAATGAATATGCACAAAAAGTAGATGATAAACAGGGAATGGATATATTTTGCGACATTTACGGAAGACTCAGCCTGCGTTCCAGAGAAGATTTGAATGAGGCTTTGAAAAATCTGCTGACATCGGTTCAGGAGTCTATCTGGATCAGCAAAAATTTTATTAAGGTGACGCTGGGGGTTATAGCGGCGGTATTGGTCCTTTTATGTTCCGAACTGAGTCCGGTGTTTTTATATGGTGCCCTGACTGTGATCGGGGCGATGTATGGTTTTAAAATCATGGAATATATACGAAACCGCTTTTGTGAAGTGGATGTGAAGATCGTACTGATCTACAAAGTGGTTCTTTTTCATTTATTAGAAGAAAATGGTTTACAAAATGATGTTCCTCATGTATACTAGTCAAGTAAATATGTAAAAAAAGGGGAGCTTGCAGACAGGCTGAGAGGAAGGTGCACCCTTCGACCCTGGAACCTGATGTGGGTAATGCCAACGGAGGAAGATAACAGGATAGAACCAGCCGGGGCAGACTTCACAGTTGCCCCGTTTTTTGTGTAAGGAGGAAAAAATGGCAGAATATACAACACAAATGGATGCCGCTAGAAAAGGCATCGTAACACCGGAAATGAAAGCAGTCAGTGAATATGAGAACATGGATGCAGAAGTACTGCGTGACCTGGTGGCAAAAGGACAGGTAGCGATTCCGGCCAATAAAAATCATAAATGTTTAAAACCATATGGAATCGGAAGTAAGTTAAAGACAAAGATCAATGTAAACTTAGGTACCAGCCGTGACTGCATGGACATGGATGTAGAGATGCAGAAAGTTCAGGCGGCCATTGACATGGGAGCAGAAGCAATCATGGATCTGAGTTCCTTTGGTGACACACAGAAGTTCCGCCGCAAACTGACATCGGAGTGTCCGGCTGTGCTGGGTACTGTACCGATCTATGATGCCGTTGTGTATTACAACAAAGCGTTAAAGAGCATTACTTCCGATGAGTGGATGGATATTGTCCGCATGCATGCAGAAGACGGTGTAGATTTCATGACGATCCATTGTGGAATCAATCGTGCTACAGCAGACCGTTTCAAAGAAAACCTGCGTCATACAAATATCGTATCCCGCGGAGGTTCCATTATTTTTGCCTGGATGGAATTAACAGGAAATGAAAATCCATTCTATGAGAGATACGACGAACTTCTGGATATCTGCGAAAAGTATGATGTGACCATCAGTCTGGGAGATGCCTGTCGTCCGGGAAGTATCGAGGATGCAGGTGATATTTCACAGATTTCTGAACTGGTAGCACTGGGTGAACTGACTCAGAGGGCATGGAGACGTAATGTGCAGGTTATGATCGAGGGACCGGGACATATGCCATTGAACCAGATCCGCGCCAACATGGAGATCCAGCAGACTGTATGTAAGGGTGCTCCATTCTATGTACTGGGACCATTGGTAACGGATGTAGCGCCGGGATATGACCATATTACCAGTGCCATTGGTGGCGCCATTGCAGCAACCTACGGGGCTTCTTTCCTGTGCTATGTAACACCGGCAGAGCATCTGCGCCTCCCAACGGTAGAGGATGTAAAAGAAGGAATCATTGCTTCCAAGATCGCAGCCCATGCAGCGGATGTAGCCAAAGGACTGCCGGGAGCAAAAGACTGGGATTTTGCCATGAGTGAGGCGAGAAGAGAACTGGATTGGGAAAAACAGTTTGAATTGGCTATCGATCCGGAGAAGGCACGCCGTTATCGCGCAGAGAGTAAACCGGAGAAGGAAGATACATGTACTATGTGTGGTAAAATGTGTGCAGTCCGCAATATTAATAAAATTCTTCGCGGTGAAGATGTAGATATTATGGATTAATATTATTTAAATGAAAACGGTTTCTGCCTTTACAGGAAAAAGGCAGGAGCCGTTTTTTTCCTGTACTTTACTTTTTTCGTTAAAAATGTTACACTTTAGGGAAGAATGTAAGTAGGAATTTTGTCACATTTAGATAGGAAAATGGAGGTGCAGCAGTGATTTCAAATCAGATTTTACAGCAGACTGTAGACGGGCTGAAAGAGATTACAAAGATCGATCTGTATGTAGCAGATATGGAGGGGAATATATTAGCGGAAACAGCACAAAGTGCTGAGAATATGAAAGAATCCATCCAGAATTTTGTAGATTCACCGGCAGACAGCCAGGCTCTTAGAAATAATCAGTTTTTCAAAGTATATGACGAGGGACAGTTAGAGTATGTAGTCGTTTCCAAGGGAGAAGGAGAAGGGACATATACTATCGGGCGTATTGCCGTATTCCAGCTTCAGAACATGCTGGTTGCTTATAAGGAGAGGTATGACAAGGATAATTTTATCAAGAATCTTTTGTTAGACAACCTTTTGTTGGTAGATATTTTCAATCGTGCGAAAAAACTTCACATTGAGATGAATGTACGGCGTGTTGTATATATTATTGAGACCAGTAAGGAAAAAGACAATGAGGCGCTGGAAACAGTTCGTGGACTTTTTACCGGAAGTGGGAAGGATTTTATCACTGCCGTGGATGAAAAGGATATTATTTTAGTAAAAGAACTGGCAGAGGGAGATACTTATGACAGCCTGGAAAAGACAGCCCAGGTTATCGTTGATATGCTGAATACGGAAGC
>JAXDTV010000020.1:0-3134 GCA_034089785.1 Eubacterium sp. | reverse complement strand
TCGGGCATGGTCAATAACCACGCCCGACTCTTTTCTATATTCCTTATTGGCCGTTGATCTCGGGTATTTTCTTATAACGCCATCGAATCAATTGCTGCACGCTGGATCGGAAGTCCTGCTTTGTAGATCTCGATGAACTCGTCAAATCCTTTGACTCCTTCCGGATCCGGAGCCAGTTCGCTTCCTTCCTGACCTGCAAACACTTTGTTGTTCAGGTAATCGCCAAGGCTCTCTCCTTCGGCTTTCTGTACCATATAAGAAGCCAGCACGGCAATACCCCAGGCACCACCTTCACCTGCTGTCTCCATAACAGAGATCGGTGTGTTCATAGCGTCTGCCAGGATCTGCTGTCCAACCCCTTTTGTCTTGAAGAGACCGCCGTGTCCCAACAATTTGTCGACCTGTACACCCTCTTCTTTCAGCAGAAGATCCATACCAATCTTCAATGCACCCAATGCTGTGTACAGATTTACGCGCATAAAGTTAGCCAGGTTAAACTTGCTGTTTGGAGTACGGACAAACATCGGGCGTCCCTCTTCCATACCTGTAATGTTTTCGCCGGAAATATAGTTGTAAGCCAGCAGGTTGCCGCCATTTACATCCCCTTCCATAGCTTTATTATACAGAGTTCCAAACAATTTATTCATGTCTACATCGACACCAAATGCTTCTGCAAACTCTTTGAAGATGTTTACCCATGCATTCAGATCGGATGTACAGTTATTACAATGTACCATGGCTACCAGATCACCGGATGGTGTGGTAACAAGATCCAGTTCCGGATATACTTTGGAAAGTTCTTTCTCAAGAACTACCATAGAGAATACAGATGTACCGGCAGATACATTACCGGTTCTGCGGGCAACACTGTTGGTTGCTACCATACCGGTTCCTGCATCACCTTCCGGTGGACACAGTGGGCATCCAGCCTGGAGAGTTCCGGTAGGATCCAGTAATTTAGCTCCTTCTGCTGTCAGTTCTCCTGCATTTTCACCAGCTGTCAGAACTTCTGGGAAAATGTCAAGAAGCTTCCATGGATAACCTTTTCCTTCTACTTCTTTGTCAAATGCATCTACCATTGTCTGGTTGAATTTACCGGTAGCAATGTCGATTGGGAACATACCGGATGCCTCACCTACACCTAACACTTTTCTGCCGGTGAGTTTCCAGTGGATGTATCCTGCCAGCGTTGTCTGGAATTTAATATCTTTTACATGATCCTCTCCATTGAGAATTGCCTGATACAAGTGGGCAATGCTCCATCTCTGAGGAATGTTGTAGTTGAACAGTTTTGTAAGCTTTTCAGATGCCTCTTCTGTGATGGCATTTCTCCATGTACGGAACGGAACCAGGATCTCGTCATCTGCACCAAATGCCATGTAACCATGCATCATAGCACTGAAACCAAGAGCTGCCAGTTTTTCTACTTTTACACCATACTGTTTTTCTACATCTTCTGTCATCTCTTTGTATGCGTGCTGCAGACCTTCCCAGATCATATCGATGCTGTAGGTCCAGATTCCGTCTTTGAGCTGGTTCTCCCACTCATGACTTCCGGAAGCAATCGGTTTGTTGGCATCGTCTACCAATACAGCCTTGATACGGGTAGATCCAAACTCAATACCCAGTACTGCTTTACCACTTTCAATTACACTTTTACTCATTACATTATCCTCCTTACACTTTCTGTGTGTTTTTTATCAATCTTTAAAATTCTGAGCAAATCTCCAGGAATCCTGACACATCCTGGTAAGATCATAATGGGCCTCCCAGCCCAGCTCTTCTTTTGCCTTGGTGGCATCTGCATAACAGATGGCAATATCACCGGCTCTTCTTGGCTTAATGGAATATGGGATTTTCACTCCATTGGCCTCTTCAAATGCCTTTACAATGTCAAGCACACTGTATCCTTTTCCGGTTCCCAGATTGTAAATATTCACACCCTGGGTGGAAGTAACTTTTTCTACTGCATTCACATGTCCCTTGGCCAGATCTACCACATGGATATAATCTCTGACGCCGGTTCCATCCGGTGTATCATAATCATTGCCAAATACACCTAACTCCGGCAGTTTACCAACTGCCACCTGCATGATATAAGGCATGAGATTGTTTGGGATACCATTTGGGCTTTCACCTAACAGACCGCTTTCGTGGGCACCGATGGGATTGAAATACCGAAGCAGTACAACGCTCCAGTCCTTGTCCGGCACGCAGAAATCCGATAAGATCCGCTCCAGCATCAACTTGGTGCTTCCGTACGGATTGGTGGTAGACAAAGGAAAATCTTCCTTGATCGGCACTGTTTTAGGGGATCCGTATACGGTAGCGGAAGAACTGAATATGATGCGCTTGCAGCCATACTCGTTCATCAACTCACACAAGTTCAGCGTACCTGTGATATTGTTCTGGTAATACCACAACGGCTTAGCCACCGACTCACCTACCGCTTTCAATCCGGCAAAATGAATGACAGCATCCAATTTATTCTCTTCAAAAACAGGCCGCATGCTTTCTTTATCCAGCATATCCGCTTTGTAAAACTTGATCTTTTTGCCTGTAATGCTTTCAATCTTGTCTACTACTTCTATTTTTGAATTAAATAAATTATCAAAAACAACTACTTCGTGTCCCTTCTGTAAAAGTTCCACGCAAGTATGAGAGCCTATATATCCGGTTCCACCTGTTACTAAAATTTTCATAACTGTTGTCCTTCCTCTCATAATTATGTGCTTTGCACATAACGATTCCTTCTCTTATAATACCACAGGTCCGCCCCCAATTTCAACCACATAAAAGTCAGCTTTGAGACTTGTTTTTTCTGTGTATCTCTTTCCTGTGTTTTCTATAAAAGACGGCACATCTTCTTCCCTTACCAGACTAACCGTGCAGCCTCCAAAACCGCCTCCAGTCATACGGGAACCATACACACCGGGCTGTTCCCAGGCTGCTTCCGCCAGGGCATCCATCTCATCTCCCGTCACTTCATAATCCTGCGACAAAGACTGGTGGGACTCATTTAACAGCCTGCCAAAAGCCTCTATATCACCCTGTTTCAGCACTTCTACCGCTTTTTTCGTCCGGGCATTTTCCATCACGGCATGTCTGGCACGACGTCGGCAGTCCTCATCCCG
>JAXDTV010000015.1:0-21872 GCA_034089785.1 Eubacterium sp. | reverse complement strand
ATGTGTATCATGTCAACGATTTTCCTGCCGATTGTGTTCTGGCTTTACATCCGGATTTCCTCTTATTATATTGACAAAGGACGCAAAGATATGAAGGATTTTATGGAGCAGGAACAGCGGGACAAAAAGGAAGAAAAAGAGCAGTAAATTTTGTTGTTTTTCCCTGAAAAAAGAGTTATAATGACTTCAAAAAAGACCGTATCCAAGAAGGAGGAATTATGAGTCTATGAAACACGGTAAGAAGATATGGTGGGTGCTTAGTCTGCTTGTATGTGCGGTAGTGTCAAATCCGGTTTTGGCCATGGCAGCACAGGAGAGTGACACCAGTGATCAGCTAGGGGCTGGTATGTCGCTGGCTTATTGTATTCCTTTTGTAGGTATGTTGTTGTGTATAGCGATTTGTCCCCTGGTGATCGGTGATTTGTGGGACAAGTACAAATGGGTAGCGGTGATCGTCTGGTCACTGGCATTTTTGATCCCGTTTGCAGTGAATTTTGGCCTGGGACAGACCTGGAAAGAGCTGCTGGAGGTTGTTTTCGGAGATTACATCACATTTATTGTGCTGTTGTTTGGTCTGTTTTGTGTGGCAGGAAATATCTGTCTCAAAGGAGACATGGCAGGAAGCCCGAGACTGAATGCCCTGCTGATCCTGATCGGTGGTCTGCTGGCCAGCTGGATCGGAACCACAGGAGCCAGTATGCTTATGATCCGCCCGCTGCTTCGTGCCAACGCATGGAGAAAGAGAAAGGCACAGATCGTGATTTTCTTCATTTTTATAGTCTCCAATATTGGCGGCTGTCTGACACCGGTAGGTGATCCACCTCTTTTGATGGGATTTACCCGAGGAGTAAATTTCTTCTGGAGCCTGGAACTTCTGCCGATCATGCTGCTGAACTTTGTACTGCTTCTTACCATTTTCCTGTTTGTGGATATTCGTTCTTATAAGAAAGATCTGTATGACGGATTGAAGCCGGCGCTGGGAGATGAGAAGAAACCGCTTCGTCTGGAAGGGGCACACAATATCATCTTCCTAGTAATGATCGTAGGTGCGGTAATCCTCAGCGGTGTTCTGGGAGATATCGGAGCCATTCCGTTGTATGATGGAGTAGAATTTCCATTCACATCTCTGATTGAAATTGTGATCATTCTTCTGGCTGCTTTCCTGTCTTACAAGACGACGAAAAAGGAAGTGCGGGAGGCAAACAACTTCTCATGGGATGCGATTTCAGAGGTGGCGGTTCTCTTTATCGGTATTTTCATTACCATGGTACCGGCACTGATGATCCTGAAAGCGAAGGGAGCAGATCTTGGACTGACTCATCCATGGCAGTTCTTCTGGATTACAGGAGCGTTGTCAAGTTTCCTTGATAACACACCTACTTATCTGGTATTCTTTACGACAGCCGGAGCTTCACATCTGGTTGCCAAAGGATCAATTATCCAGATCCTGGGTGGATCAGGTACGATTCCACAGGTAATTCTTATGGCTATTTCAGCGGGAGCTGTTTTCATGGGAGCGATTACCTATATCGGAAATGCACCAAACTTCATGGTGCGCTCCATTGCCGAGGAAAACGGAATCAAGATGCCGTCCTTCTTTGGGTACATGGCATGGTCATTAAGTTGTCTGATACCGGTATTTTTGATCGACACACTGATCTTTTTCCTGGGATAAAGGGAAATGCCGGATTTATATTGTCTTGAATAGAACGGTAAGTTCATTTGGAAAAGACGGGAAGCATATGCTTCCTGTCTTTTTTCGACTAAATAGTAGTGTTGGCATCTATCCAACTTACAGTTGACAAAGCAAGAGAGGATAGTTATAATTCTAACTGTTTGAATTATAACTATTTTGGAAGGGAGATGTTTTTATGGACGATACGCTGCATTATTTGATCATGGCAAATCAGATGCTTGTACAGAAATCATTGCTAGAACAACTGAAGGACACAGGGCTTACCATAGGTCAGCCCAAAATACTTGATTACTTAAAGGATCATGATGGCAGTAATCAGAAAGAGATTGCCAGAGCATGTTTTCTGGAAGCAGGGTCTCTGACAACCATTCTTAACAAGATGGAAGAGAAGGGATTGATCGAGCGCAGGATATTAAATGGGAACAGACGCAGTTTTCACATTTATCTGACAGAAGAAGGAAAAGAGAAGCAGCAGCTTGTGGAAAAGGCGTTTGCTGAGATTGAAAAAAAGGCATTGGCAGATGTCCGGGAAGATGAGCTGGAGCAGTTTATGTCTGTCTATCACAGAATTTATGCCAATTTATCCAGTATTCTCGAAAACAGGCAGAAAAATGATACACTTACGAAGAAAGAAGGAACATGCAAATCATGAATAAATTAAAAAGATATCTTTTGTTTTTAGCAGGACTATTTGTCAACGCACTGGGAGTAAGCCTTGTAACGAAGGCCAGCCTTGGAACTTCACCGATTTCGTCTATTCCCTATGTTTTAAGTCTGAATTATCCATTGACTCTGGGAAATTTTACAATCATATTCAGTATTTTTCTCATATTACTGCAGTTATTGATCTTACGGAAAAATTTTAAAATAGAAAATGTATTTCAGATACCGGTTTCCATTGCATTTGGATACTTTATCGATCTGACTATGTATATGTTTTTCTGGGTAAATCCACAGAATTATGTAGTAAAACTGATCGCACTTTTGGCAGGCTGTGTTGTACTGGGCTTTGGTGTTTACATGGAAGTGCTGGCGGATGTGGTCATGCTGCCGGGAGAATCCTTTGTCCGTGCTATTGTACAAACCTGGAATACTAACTTTGGAACGACGAAGATCATATTTGATTCATCCATGACGATCATTGCAGGCGTGTTGTCCGTCCTCTTTTTCGGCAAACTTAACGGAGTACGGGAGGGAACGATCATTGCAGCCCTGCTGGTTGGTTTTATCGCCAGATTGTTTGGAAAATATCTGGAATTTGTTAAGCCATACATATTTCCTGAGGATTATAAAACCGTGGAAGCACAGGATGTCGGCGACGAGGAAATCCCGCATAAGAATATTATTGTCATCGGCAGACAGTATGGTTCCGGCGGACATGATATAGGTAAAGTGCTGGCGGACAAACTGGGCTATGATTTTTACGACCAGGATATTATCAAGATGGCTGCCAAGACAACCGGTATGACATCTGAATTTATCGGAAAAAGAGAAGAGACTATGACAAACAGTCTGTTGTATGATCTGGTGAACCAGATGTATCAGTATAAGGACGAAAGGGAGCAGGCTCCAAAGGACAAGATATTCGATGCAGAATCTAAGGTGATCCGGGAACTTGCTGACAAGGGAAACTGTGTCATCATAGGAAGATGTTCTGATTATATTTTGAGAGATAACAAACGGGTGCTGAAGGTGTTTTTTAACGCACCCCTTGAGAGCCGCATAAAGCGAGTGATGAAACGGCAGGGAGTGGAGTACAGTGAAGCGCAGCACCGGATCCGGAAAACCGATAAATATCGTGCAGACAATTATCGATATTATACAGGCAGAATCTGGGGAGCCTCTTCGAATTTTGACCTTACGATCAATACGGATTTTGGAATTGATTTCATAGAAAAATATATCAAAGAGGCATTGGATTTACAGCAGGATTCATCACCAGTTTAATATAAGAACGGAAAAACATTCCGAGTATGTTGTTTTGAATATTGTGCCAGAATAAAATGTGGGAAGCATAATTTATATACTAAAGGTTGACTTATCTCCTAAAATTTAATATTATTTAGGAGATAAATAATGATTTAGGAGATATATTTATGAGAATATTTGATTATGCGTCATTAAAGGAGAAAACATGGGATTGTGAGATAATTTCGCTTATTGCCCAGATTCATGAATATAAGGGCAGACAGGAGGTCTATCTTAAGCAGAAGCCGGAGGAATTAGATAAGCTTGTAGAAATAGCGAAACGACAGAGTACAGAGGCATCAAATTCGATTGAAGGGATACGAACTACGAGTACCCGATTAAAGCAGTTGTGTGAGGAAAAGACGACTCCGAAAAATCGTGCTGAAGAAGAGATTCTTGGGTACAGGGATGTTTTGAATACAATACATGAGAATTATGAGTATATTCCAATAACAACAAATTATATTTTGCAGTTGCATCGAGATTTGTATAAATACACAGAAAAAAGTATTGGAGGGCATTTCAAGGTATCACAAAATGTCATTGCTGCTACGGACGAGATGGGAAAAGAGTATGTGCTTTTTACCCCTCTTGCACCATACGAAACGCCGGCGGCGGTTGATGCTATCTGTGAAAATTATAACAGAATGATCGGAAATCAGGAAATGGATTCAATTTTGCTTATTCCTATATTTATACATGATTTTCTCTGTATACATCCTTTTAGTGACGGAAACGGAAGAATGAGCCGGTTGCTTACGGCCTTACTTTTGTATAGGAGTGGGTATGTTATTGGCAAATATATTTCTATTGAGAGTAAGATTGCCAAGAATAAAGATTTGTACTATATGGCACTGGAGGAATGTCAGGAAGGCTGGCATGACAATAAGGAGGATGTAACTCCATTTATAAAATATATGCTGAGAATCATTCTTGCTGCATACAGAGACTTTGAGGAAAGAATAGAACTTGTAAGTGAAAAACTTCCGGCAAAAGAAATTGTCAGGAGGGCTGTATATAGCAAAATTGGTAAATTAAGTAAGAGTGACATTGCTGAGTTGTGCCCCTCAATCGGAACTAAGTCCGTGGAACTAGCATTAAAACAATTGGTAGAAGAGGGAATTCTTTTAAAAAAGGGGTCCGGAAGAGCTACATTTTATGTTCGTAGTGACTCCGTTGAATCGATTATATCTTAGTCCACAGTGTGGGAATAACAAAAAGGACTGTCGTAAGGCAGTCTTTTTTAATTGAAGCTGACCCGGAAAAAGAAACAGTATGGAACTATTTCCGGGCAACAAGATGTGCCCGGAATCCTTTTTGTTTTTCCATAGTCAACACAGTAAAGCCGGATTTTTCTGCCATCGCGATAAATTCATTTGTCTTGTGTATTTTTACATCACCATGACCAAACAGATTTGCCAGGGGCATTTCCAGATGATTCATGAGCCAGACGATAAAATTTGAGGAAGTATAGTCACGCAGGATCAAACGGCCATTTTCCCGCAGAACACGGTAGGCACTGTCGAAAAAAGCCTGAGGATTCGGATAGTGATGAAAGCTGTTAGAGCAAATGACGGCATCAAAGGATCCTTCGGAAAAAGGCAGATTTTCACTGTCTCCAACAAGAAATTCTGTATTTGAAAGTTTTTTTGACTGCGCAACATGAATCATTTCAGGAGTAAGGTCAAGACCGGTATAGTGTTTATCCGGGTATTTTTCATGAAGCAGTTCAATCATGGGACCGGTTCCACAGCCACAATCCAGTACATCGTGGAACGGTTCTTTTTCCAGTTCGGCAAGAATCGGTGGGTAATCATCCTTGCACATCTCGTAGATGCCGGAATGGAAAAAGTGGAGTGTAAGAGGATTATGAGTCAGATCAGGGACTGCGTTGAACATATGCTGGGAAAATATCTTGTGTAGGCAGGAGTTTAGTGCCTGTGAAATAATCTCGCAATCACATATACAATGAACTCAGTAAAAGGAAAAGCAATCCATATTCCAGTAATGTGTAAGAGATGGTTCAATAACCACATAAATGGAATTAGTAAAATACCCTGGCGCAGGAGTTGGATGGACATACTTGAAAATACTTTATCGGTCGCCTGTTCATAGGTTGCGATCATAGTAGAAAAACCACCAAATATAAATCCAAGAGACATGATGCGCATGGCGGGGATACCCAGCGAGCACATTTCTTTTGATGCTGAGAAGAGGGAGAGAACTTCACTTGGAAAACACAGCAGCAATAACATTCCGATCAGCATCATAATGGATGCAATAGCTGTTCCGGTTTTATAAGTTTTCCATAGGCGATCTGCTTTTTGGGCTTTGTAGTTGAAACGCATGATCGGGAGACATCCCTGTATCAGTCCGTTTACAGTCATTACGATTAATTGCTGCACTTTAAAATAGGCACCGAAAAAAGCCACAGCAGTATCTGAATAATGAACTAGAAACAGATTTACAAAATTTATCATAAGAGAACCTAAGGCATTCATGATAAAGGATGGGAGACCATAGGAAAATATTTTTTTGAGCAATTGGTGATCAAAGTGATATATTTTTAATGTTGGTTTCACTTTTTGCTTTGTAAAAAAGAGCTGTATCAGTGCGATGAACATGGATAGAGTGTATCCTAAAACAGTAGCAAGTGCGGCACCTGCAATTCCCATTTGTGGAAATGGTCCGACACCGAATATAAGCAGCGGATCGAAAATGAAATTAAACAATACACCAGCAATTTGGAACCACATAGGTGCCAGCATATTGCCGGTGGCTTGAAGAATTTTCTGAATCGTAATATGAACCATATTGGGAATTTGCATAAATGCGCAGATTTTCATATAGGACATTCCGTATTCAAAAATTACATCGTTTTTAACGAATGTAGTATAATAAGGTTTTATGAAAAAAAGTGTGACCAGGTTGATTGCTGTACCTATTACAAAAGATAATATAAGACTCAGGGATGCAGTAGAATCTGCTTTTTCCTGATCGCGCTGCCCTAAATATCCTGCAATTAGAACATTAGCACCAACGCCGATCCAGATAGACAGAGCGTTCATGAGTGTTGTAATTGGAAATGAGAGAGAGACTGCCGCCAGTGCCTGTTCACTGATTTTTGCAACAAACATACTATCCACCAGATTGTAGGAGTATTGCAGGAACATAGAAATAAGGGGAGGAGCAGACATTTGCAATATCAGTTTATTAATTGGTTTGTATGCCATTTTGTTTTGGGTATTTGCGATTTTCTGCATATTGAACATCTCCTGTTGACGCAAACATTTCTTTGAAATATAATTATACATTGAATTTGAAAGCATTTCAGCCAATATCCGTTGCTTTTTTATAACAATCCTGCGAGGTGATTATTGTATGATATTAGTTGATTTAAAAGATGACCAATCGGAAATTATACATTATGATTTTCAGGAGTATCCCATTTATGTGCGGAAATCATTATTATCGTCCTATCATAATTTTAATGCTCCGGTGCATTGGCATGATGATATAGAATTGATAGCGGTTCTGAGGGGAAATATGAACTATTATATCAATGGAGAAATCATTACAATAAAACAGGGAGAAGGTGTATTTATTAATTCGAGACAACTTCACTATGGTTTTTCGAAAAACAGGAAAGAGTGTGAGTTTGTCTGTGTTCTGATACATCCATGGATGCTTTGCGTTACGCAGTCAATGGAAAATAAATATGTAGTTCCAGTTTTAAAAAATGATAGTATAACGAATATAAAACTGTCTGAGGATGTAGGATGGAAAAAGGAAATATTAGGATTGATCCTGAGGATATATCAAGAAAAACAAGAGAAAACAGCTCCACTGTTGGTGACAGCATCGTTCTTGAAAATATGGTCACTTATATATGAAAACATGGAAGTACCGGTATCAATACAACAAAAACACGGTGATTTTACTATTTTGAAAAATATGGTTGGGTATATTAAAAAATATTATTGTCAGAAAATAACACTTTCTGATATTGCAAAGGCAGGTGCAGTGGGGCAAAGTAAATGTTGTAAATTGTTTGCAAAATATATAGGCACTACACCGAATACCTATTTAATTCAATACAGACTGCATCAAAGTTTCTGGTACCTTAAAAATACAGATATGACAATTACCGAGGTAGCACAGGCGGTTGGATTTTCGGGGAGTAGTTATTATGCGGAAATCTTTCGAAAATGGTGTATCAAGACTCCATCCGAGTACAGGAAGATGGGGGATTAAATGATTGCCCGTATAGATAAATACAATCAGTATATTATCAAGATGGTTGCCAAGACAATCGGTAGGACATCTGAATTTATGGAAGAAAAGAGAAAATACAGGGGGCGCATTATGGAAATCCAAATAATCCGATCCAATAGAAAAACGATGGCGATTGAGGTGAATTTTGATCTGAGTGTTATCGTAAGAGCACCATGGTATGCCTCTCAGGAAGAGATTGAGAGAGTCCTTCAAGAAAAAGAGGCCTGGATACATAAGCATATGGAACAGATAAAGCAGAAAAAGAAACAGTATGAGGCGATGCCTGTAGAAAAATTGACGCAAGATGAACTTAAGACACTTGCGGATAAGGCTCGTGAGGTTATCCCGGGACGAGTGGAATATTTTGCAACGAGGATAGGAGTTACCTATGGACGCATAACGATTCGAAGTCAAAAGACGAGATGGGGAAGTTGCAGCAGTAAAGGAAATTTGAATTTTAATTGTCTTTTAATGCTGACGCCCTCCGAAATACTGGATTATGTCGTGGTTCATGAATTGTGTCACAGAAAGCAAATGAATCATTCCAAGGCATTTTGGAGGGAGGTTGAAAAGGAATTCCCGGACTACAAAAATGCTGTTAAGTGGCTGAAAGAAGAGGGAGGCCGGATCATGTGGCGGCTGGAGTAAAACCGGCATTGAAATATCCGGGTATTTTTCGTGGAGCAGTTCAATCATGGGAATTTGACACTGTGCCAGAAAAAGGGATACATTAATATGTGTCAAAAACAAATAAACAATTAAAATAAAAATGCATGTATAATTTGAAAAGGAGAGCAAAAAAGATGGAACCTATTGAGATCATGAAACGGTCTGTAGCATACGCCAGTGGCCACGAACACACACCTGCGGAGGCACGAAACCGTGCAAAACAGCTTTGCTGGGAATATAACCGCACGGCACCAGACGAACAGGATAAAAGAAGAACTATTTTGCAGGAATTGTTTGGAACCTGTTCGCCGTTGACGGGGATTGAACCGGATTTTCGGTGTGACTACGGTTTCAATATACATACACAGGGACTGGCTGTTATCAACTATAACTGTGTTATTCTGGATACTTCACCTGTGAAAATCGGGGCAGGTGCGTTTATTGCGCCCGGTGTATGTCTGGCGTGTTCCGGGCATTCCGTTGATGCAAAACAGCGCAGTCACGGCATTGGAACCTCGGCTCCTATTACGCTGGAAGAAAATGTGTGGATCGGAGCCAATGCTACGGTCTGTGGAGGAGTGACGATCGGTGCCGGGTCTGTGATCGGGGCAGGCAGTGTAGTAACTCACGATATACCAGCCGGAGTGATTGCGGCGGGAGTGCCGTGTAAAGTGATTCGGCCGATTACGGAAAAGGATAAGATTAAACCGGAGGATATTTTATTCTGAAAGTAGTAAGATATTTTACAGGAGAATCAGGTACAGTATTTAATGATAGTTGAAAGAGACGGAAAGGAACGATCAGGTGGTATGACACAGAGCGAGAGAAGAGAATATTTGATCCAATATCTTTTGAAAGAAGGACGGCGGTTGAGAAGACCAAAAATCCCGGCCGGCAGGCAGGAACAGGAAAACCTGCTCCGCTCGTTGATGAATGTCAGACCACCGGAACCTGTCAGTGAGGATTTTCTGAAAATCCAGGATGAATATCTGAGGGAGAGAAATGCAGAACGAGGCATAACGGATATAGAGGAATTAAAACCGGTAAAGTCGGATGAAAGGTTATATATATGGCAGGGAGATATCACAACACTAAAATGTGACGCCATTGTAAATGCCTGTAATTCACAGATGCTGGGATGTTTTTCGCCTATGCATGCCTGTATCGATAATTTTATCCACACTTATGCAGGAGTGGAACTCCGCCTGAAAATGCAGGAGATCATGACAGAGCAGGGGCATGAAGAAGAGACTGGAAAAGCAAAGATTACTCCCGGCTATAATCTTCCGGCAAAATACATTCTTCATACCGTGGGACCCATCATACAGTGGTCGGTTACGAGAGAAGAGGAAGAACTGCTGGCAAGCTGTTACAGGGAATGTCTGAAACTTGCGGCAGATACCGGCGTGGGATCCATAGCGTTTTGCTGCCTTTCTACCGGTGTGTTTCGTTTTCCGCAGCAGAGAGCAGCGGAGATTGCGGTAGAGACAGTAAAGCAATACCTGGATCGGGACAGCCGGATCCAAAAGGTTATTTTTAATGTGTTTAAAGATGAGGTCTGAAGATCTATGAAAGCATATTGGAGTAAAGTTCGGATGGGTGTCTGAAAGGTAAAATACCGTTTTCATTTTACAGCTGTCTCAGTATGTCCAGGAAGGATTTGGCCGCTTTACTGAACACGGCATGTTTTTTCCACACGATGGCCAGTTTAGTTGGGAGTTTTGGCTGTAATGGAAGAAAGCACACGCTGGAGGGAAGAGTAGGAGCCAGCAGTTCTCTGGTGGTCAGAAAGTAACCCAATTCCTGTTCTACAAACGGGATGGGACTGCCGTGTACAACATTGTAAGTTGCTACAATGTTCAGATTTTCAAGGTCGGTGTCAGCCCAGTGTGCGATTTCACTTTGTAAACCAATTCTTTGATGCATGATAAGAGGCAGTATACGGATCATATCTCTCGTTACTGCCTTTTGGTTTGATAAGACATCATCTGATTTCATAAGAACACCCCATTCGGAGCAATCATCCAGAGAAAGGAAATCGTATTTGGTATTGTCAATGGGCTGCAGCATGACAGCAAAATCCAGACTGCCATGATCCAGTCTTTCTGATACATCGGTGGCGTCGCCGCTGTAAAAATAAAAGCGGATTCCGGGATGTTTTTTTCGTACCCTGGCGGCCGCAGACAAAATACTATCTGCAGCATTTCCGCCAATGTGGATTTCCCCCATAATATCTTCAGAATCCAGTCTGAGTTCTTGTTCTGTTTTTTCAACAAGGGCAATAATTTCTTCTGCCCGTTTTCGTAGAAGTATGCCTTCTTCTGTCAGAGTTATTTTTCGTCTTCCACGGACCAATAATTGTTTTCCCAGTTTTTTTTCAAGTTCCATGATTTGTTTTGACAGGGACGGCTGGGCAATGTGCAGACTTTGGGCGGCGCGAGTGATATTTTCTTCTCTTGCGACTGCCAGAAAGTAGCGTAATTCACGAATATCCATAGAACAGATCCTCCTTGTGCCATTCCTTTTATCTATATTATATCATAGATAATATATATTGGCTATTATTATGAGCGAATTGTATAATACATTTGCGTGATAAAAATAAAATTGAATTGAGGCGATATGATCTATGAAAAAAATAAATTCATCTTCTCGAATGGATATGATCCACGGACCGATCTGGAATAAACTTCCGCTTTTTGCACTGCCGGTAGCGGCGACAGGTATTCTGGAGCAGCTGTTTAATGCATCGGATGTTGCAATTGTTGGAAATTTTGCCAGTACGGACCGAACGGCTGCCATTGCGGCAGTAGGAGCCAACAGTCCTGTCATCGGTGTGATCCTGAATTTGTTTATAGGTATTTCTCTGGGAGCCAATGTAGTGATTGCCAATGCCATCGGAAGACAGGACAAAAAATCGGTGGAGCAGGCAGTACATACTTCCGTCCTGGCCGCTTTGATCGGTGGATTATTAGTTACGATACTGGGGGAAATATGGATTCAACCGGTGCTGAGCCTTTTGCATGTGCCGGAGGATGTTTTTTCTTATGCCCTTCTTTATATTCGTATTTACCTTTTGGGAATGCCGGTTATTTTCCTTTATAATTTTGAGGCGGCGATCTTCCGCAGTACCGGAGATACCAAAACACCGCTGATAGCATTGGCTTTTTCAGGGGTGTTAAATGTAGTTTTGAATTTGTTTTTTGTGATCTGTCTCAAGATGACAGTGAATGGAGTGGTGGCAGCAACGGTAATATCCAACGGTGTTAGTGCTTTGATCCTGTTTTTTAAACTGACGAAGACGGATAAATGGATCCACCTGAATGTGACAAAATTGAAACTGAATCCCAAATGTCTGGTAAGGATCCTCAAAATAGGTCTGCCCGCCGGCATACAGAGTGCTGTGTTTAATTTGGCAAATGTTGTGATACAGTCGGCGATAAACAGTCTGGGAACCATTGTAATGGCAGCTTCCAGTGCAGCATTTAACATTGAAATATTAGTATACTATGTATTTAACTCATTCAGTCAGGCATGTACAACTTTTGTAGGACAAAACTACGGTGCAGGTGAAATCAAAAGATGCAGAAAAACTTTATTTTTGTGCTTGATAGAGGATGCTGTGGCTTCCATCGCAGCGATTATTTTAATCCTGAGCAGCGGCAGATTTCTGCTTTCATTATTTAACAGCAATACCCAGGTGATCGAACTGGGGTATACCCGTCTGCTTATCATATTTGCGGCCTATATTTTCAGTATGATCTATGAAGTGATGTCCGGGTATCTCCGTGGATTTGGAATTTCATTAGTGCCGGCCATATTGACAACCATCGGTGTATGTGGAACAAGGATTGCATGGGTGTATACAGTGTTTCCAAGATTTAGAACGTTCAAGGCATTGTTTATAGCGTATCCGGTGAGTCTGTCTATAACGGCGGTTTTAATATTTATAGCATTGATGGTATACCGTCCGTCGCGGCGAGGTACAAATTGAGACACCATTTGAATTGCGAAACGACTCAAATAAGAGTATAATAAAGTCAGTATTTGAAAAAAAAGATCAAATGGAGGGGAACATGAGTCGTTTAGTTATGAGGACAGTAAGCAAGTCCCAGGAAGTGGTAGAGGACTTGTATAAAGTATTGGAGCGTCGGATCGTAGCCAGTCCACCGGGAATCTGTCCGGTGGATATTTCGGCTGCTTTTTTGAAGTTGTGCCATGCACAAAGCTGTGGAAAGTGCACACCCTGCCGGATCGGACTGGGACAGCTTGGAAACCTTTTAGAGCAAGTGTTAGACGGGGAAGCAAAAGAAGAAACCATAGCGTTAATGGAGAAGACTGCCAGAGCCATTGAGATCACGGCGGACTGTGCCATCGGGCGGGAGGCAGCCAGGATGGTGTTAGCGGGAATAAAAGGGTTTAAGGATGACTTTGAAGAGCATATCCACCACAACCGTTGTCTGTGCCATATCAAGCAGCCGGTGCCATGTGTTGCCATGTGTCCGGCAGGAGTGGATATCCCGGGTTACATAGCACTGATTAAGGAAGGAAGAAATGCTGATGCGGTGCGGTTGATCCGCAAGGACAATCCATTTCCTACGGCCTGCGCCCTAGTGTGTGAGCACCCATGTGAGGCCAGATGCCGCAGAAATATGGTGGATGATGCCATTAATATCCGTGGCTTGAAACGGGCAGCAGTGGATCACGCAGGAGAGGTGCCGGCACCGGAGTGTGCACCGTCTACGGGAAAAAGGATTGCAGTGATCGGTGGCGGTCCATCCGGATTAAGTGCAGCGTATTATCTGCAGCTGATGGGACATCAGGTAACCGTATATGAGAAGCGAAGCAAATTAGGGGGTATGTTGTTATATGGTATTCCGAGTTACCGCCTTCCAAGGGAGCGTCTGCAGGAAGATGTGGATGTGATCTTATCTACCGGTGTCGAGGCAAAAATGAATACGACGATTGGTGGTGAAAACGGTGAGATCACCATGCAGGATCTGCGGGAACAGTATGATGCGGTGTATATTTCCATAGGAGCCCACACCGATAAAAAGATGGGCATTGAAGGAGAAGACAGCCAGGGGGTTATTTCTGCTGTGGAAATGCTTCGGGAAGTTGGACGAAACCGGATGCCTGATTTCAAGGGAAAAAGAGTGGTTGTCATTGGCGGCGGTAATGTGGCCATGGACTGTACCAGGTCGGCCATCCGTCTGGGAGCAGATAAAGTCACCTGTGTATACCGCAGAAGAAAGAAAGATATGACAGCGTTGCCGGATGAGGTAGAAGGAGCCATCGCCGAGGGCGCGGAGATTTTGGAACTTCATGCGCCGGAACGAATCCAGGCAGATGAAAATGGAAAAGTAACGGCTCTGATCGCATCAAAGAAAATGGCAGGGCTGATTAAAGGAGGCAGGCCTTCTCCGGCAGCTTCCGGAGAAGGAGAGGCTGCCATCCCATGTGATGTAGTGATCGTTGCCATTGGACAGGGAATCGAGACCAGACATTTTGAGGATGCAGGTATTCCCATCAAGCGAGGCGTTATCGAAGCAGAGAACTGGGCAGAAGTAGCCCATGCTCCGGGTGTGTTTGCCGGGGGAGACTGCGTAACAGGGCCAGCTACCGTGATCCGTGCTATTGCAGCAGGAAAGGTGGCAGCGGCCAACATTGATGAGTATCTTGGATATTCTCATGTGATCCGTGTGGATGTAGATATTCCGATGCCAAGTCTGGAATCTATGCCACCTTGCGGAAGAGTGAACTTGAGAGAGAGGGATGCGGCAAAGAGATGCCATGATTTCGATCTTATGGAAATCGGCATGAATGAGAGGGAGATCCAGCAGGAATCCAGCCGCTGTCTCCGTTGTGATTATTATGGTTACGGAATCTTTAAGGGAGGCAGAGAAGACGAATGGTAGAATTGACGATTGATAATAAAAAAGTAACGGTGCCGGAAGGAACTACGATCCTGGAGGCAGCCAAAACAGCCGGCCTTTTGATCCCGAACCTGTGTTATCTGAAGGGGATCAATGAGATCGGTGCCTGCCGGGTCTGTGTAGTAGATGTAAAGGGGAGCCACAAACTGGTAACCTCCTGCAATACACTGGTGCAGCCGGGCATGGAAGTGCGGACCAACACACCGAGAGCCAGAGAGGCACGAAGAACCAATATAGAACTTATTATGTCGCAGCACAAAGGACATTGTATTGCCTGTGCCAGAAGCGGCAACTGTAAATTACAGACTTTTACCAATAATGAATATTTTGAACGGAACAGTTATGTAAAAGAAATTCCCAAGGAAAACTGGAGCAAGACCTTTCCTTTGTACCGGGATGATACCAAATGTATCAAATGTATGCGATGTGTCCAGGTCTGTGAAAAGATCCAGAGTCTGGGGGTATGGGATGTACAGAACACCGGAGGAAGAACAACCGTAGGTGTGTCGGGAAACCGCACCATTGAAGAGGCAAACTGTTCTTTGTGTGGCCAGTGTGTAACCCACTGCCCAACCGGAGCGCTCCGTGCCAGAAATGACTGTATCCGGGATTTTTCTGTATACGGTCCGATTTCCCAGGAGGACAAGATCAAAGTCGTACAGATCGCACCGGCAGTCCGGGCGGCCTGGGGTGAAGAATTTAATCTGGCACCATCCTTTGCTACGGCGAAACGGCTGGTTTCTGTATTGAAAAAAATAGGATTTGATTATGTATTTGATACCAATTTTGCGGCGGATCTTACGATTATGGAAGAGAGTGCCGAAGTTCTTGCCAGACTGGAAGACGGAAAGCAGCATCCATATCCGTTGTTTACTTCCTGCTGTCCGGGCTGGGTTCGGTTTGTAAAAACAGAATACCCGGATATGGTTGGATGTTTGTCCACCTCTAAATCCCCACAGCAGATGTTTGGTGTTGTTGCAAAAAGTTATTTTGCAGAAAAACTGGGAGTATCCCCGGAGCAGATCTACAGTGTGTCCATTATGCCGTGTATGGCAAAAAAAGCAGAAAAAGATATTAAGACCATCAATGATTCCGGGGCAGGAAAAGATGTGGATCTGGTACTTACCACCAGAGAATTGTGCCGTCTGATCAAGCGGGAAAACATCAATGTAGCCATGATGGAAGAATCAGAGTTTGACTCTCCGTTAGGATGCAGCAGTGGTGCCGGTGTGATCTTTGGAACGACAGGAGGCGTTATGGAGGCGGCACTCCGTACCGCTTATTATAAATTAACCGGTGTGAATCCGGAGCCGGATCAGTTTGAACAGATCCGGAATGGGGCACCGTGGCGGGAAGCCAGTCTTTCCATCGCGGGAACAAAGGTGCGGATCGCTGTGGTGTCAGGACTTTCCAACACCCGGGCCTTGTTAGAGGCACTGCGCCGGGGCGAGGTTTCTTATGATTTTGTAGAAGTCATGGCCTGTCCGGGTGGGTGCGTAGGCGGCGGTGGCCAGCCGATTCATGACGGAGAAGAATGGGCGGAGCGTCGTGCCAAGGTGCTGTATGATCTGGATGCCGGAAATGCAATCCGGTTTTCCCATGAGAATCCGGAAATACAGGCACTGTATAAAGAATATTTAAAAGAACCATTATCCCACAAAGCGGAAGCATTACTCCACACAGACCATACAAGCTGGGAAGTTTCCACTATGTATGAACAGATCAGGTAGATAGAAAGGAAGATGTAAGGGCATGTATAATGTAATGTCAAAAAAGGCAGAAGAATTTATTGATCATGAAGAAATCGAGGAATGTCTGGCATATGCCGAAGCCAACAAAAACAACGAGGCCTGTATTGATGCTATTTTGGAAAAAGCAAAGAAAATGAAGGGAATCACTCACAAAGAAGCACTGGTTTTACTGGATTGTGAGATTCCTGAAAAAAATGCGCAGATTTATGAACTTGCCAAAAAGATCAAAGAAGAGTTTTACGGCGACCGCATTGTTATGTTTGCTCCGTTATATTTGTCGAACTATTGTGTCAATGGCTGCGAATACTGTCCTTATCATTTGAAAAACAAACATATCCGCAGAAAAAAACTTTCCCAGGAAGAAGTACGGCAGGAAGTAACGGCACTGCAGGATATGGGCCACAAACGACTGGCGATTGAAGCGGGGGAAGATCCGGTAAACAATCCATTAGAGTACATTTTGGAATGTATCCATACGATTTATGACATTAAACATAAAAATGGTGCTATCCGCCGTGTGAATGTGAATATAGCAGCTACCACAGTGGAAAATTACAGAAAATTAAAAGAAGCGGGGATAGGAACTTATATTTTGTTCCAGGAGACTTACCGCAAAGATGCCTATGAAAAACTTCATCCTACGGGACCAAAGCATGATTATGCCTACCATACAGAGGCCATGGACCGGGCTATGGAAGGCGGTATCGATGATGTAGGACTGGGTGTTTTGTTTGGACTGAACAACTACCGTTATGATTTTACCGGTATCATCATGCATGCAGAGCATCTGGAGGCCTGCCAGGGAGTAGGACCGCACACCATCAGCGTACCCCGCGTCCGCAGGGCAGATGATATTGATCCGGATGTGTTTGACAATGGAATCTCGGATGAAACATTTGCCAAGATCGTAGCGTGTCTGCGGATTGCAGTGCCGTATACCGGCATGATCGTTTCCACCAGAGAATCGGCAGAGAGCAGAAAAAAAGTGCTGGAACTGGGAATTTCCCAGATCAGCGGAGGATCCCGCACCAGCGTAGGCGGCTATGTGGAGCCGGAAAAAGAGGAAGATAATTCAGCTCAGTTTGATGTAAACGATAACCGTTCACTGGATGAGGTGGTGTGCTGGCTTTTGAAAATGGGATATATACCAAGTTTCTGTACTGCCTGCTACCGGGCCGGAAGGACGGGAGACCGTTTTATGTCCCTGCTGAAGAGCAAGCAGATTGTAAACTGCTGCCAGCCCAATGCCCTTTTGACTTTACAGGAATATCTGCAGGACTATGCCAGTGAAGAAACAAAGGCAGAGGGAGAAAAAGTTATTAAAGAGCAGTTGTCGGTTATTTCCAATGAAAAAGTCAGGGAAAAAACCATTGAATATTTGCAGAAGATTAAGGAGGGACAGCGGGATTTCCGCTTCTAATACGATATGAGTTTACAGGATACACCAAGTGGGGAGAGAGTACACATTGGTCTGTTTGGCAGAAGAAATGCAGGAAAATCCAGTTTGTTAAATGGTATTACCGGCCAGTCTGTGGCGATTGTGTCAGAAGAAAAAGGAACCACGACGGATCCGGTAAAAAAGGCCATGGAACTGCTGCCGGTTGGCCCGGTTTTGTGGATCGACACCCCGGGACTGGATGATGATTCCACGCTTGGGGGCAAGCGGGTGGAAAAAACCAGACAGTGGTGGCAGACCGTAGATGTGGCTCTGTTAGTGCTGGATGGCACCGGACAGGATTTTTCCTGGGAACAAGATCTTCTGACGCAGTTAAGGGAGGCCCACAAGCCTTATCAGATCCTGATAAATAAGGAAGATCAGATCAAAGAAGAGGATAAAGGACTTTTCACACAGGCTTTTCCGGGGGAAGAACTTCTTTTTACCTGTGCCAAGAAGCCGGAGGCCATGGAGAAACTCCGGGAGATCCTGGCAAAAAAATGCTATGAAAAATTGTCCGGAGAAAAAAGAGAATTGCTGCCGGACTGGATCAGTCCGAAAAAACCGGTGGTGTTAGTTGTGCCAGTGGACTCGGCTGCTCCCAAGGGACGGCTGATCCTGCCTCAGCAGATGGTGCTGCGGGCGGTTCTGGATAAAGGAGCCTATTCTATTGTTACAAAGGAAACAGAGTTAAAAGAAGTGCTGGAAACCATGGGAGAAAAACCGCAGCTTGTGATCACGGACAGCCAGGCCTTTTCCTATGTGAGTTCCGTTGTGCCGGAGACAGTACCGCTCACCTCTTTTTCTATTTTGATGGCCCGATACAAGGGGGATCTAAAACGCCAGGTAGAGGGAGCCGATGCGCTGGACCGTTTGGAAGAGGGAGCGAAGATCCTTATCTCTGAGGGGTGTACCCATCATCGTCAATGCGATGATATAGGTACGGTAAAATTACCTGGCTGGATCAAAAAGTATACCGGTAAAAATTTTCATTTTTCTTTTACCAGTGGAGGAGAATTTCCATCGCAGCCGGAGGCGGATCTCATTATCCACTGCGGGGGATGTACCCTGCATGAAAAGGAAATGAAGCGGCGGATCCGGCAGGCCGGAGAGAGCGGGATCCCCATGACAAATTACGGAATTTTGATTGCAAAAATGAATGGGATCTTAGAGCGGAGCCTTTCGCCGCTGTCAGATAAACCTTGTCAATCAAGGGAAAATCATGTATAATGGGTAAGGTTTATAATTTACAATGGAGGACAAAGAAAAATGAACTTTATTAAGAAAAAAGGCATGGGAATCTGCCTGTGTATTGTGCTGGCTGCCATTGCTACGCTTTTATGTAAGATCCAGGCAGGCAGTTTTTCCTTTGAAATTATCGGAGCACCGGTATTTGGCATTCTCATGGGAATGATAATCACATTGATCTGTCCGGAACTGGCAGCAAATGAAACATTGAAAGATGGCATTAAATTTACATCCAAGAAGATTCTGCAATGGGCTGTGATCATTCTTGGATTTTCTCTGAATCTGGGAACCATTGCGGCGGTTGGAGCTAAGAGCCTTCCTGTCATTGTGTGTACCATCACTACTTCTTTGCTAGTGGGAATGTTGATGATGAAAGTACTCCATATGGACAAGCGCATTGCCTGTCTGATCGGAGTAGGATCTTCCATCTGCGGTGGATCGGCTATTGCCGCAACCGCACCGGTGATTGATGCAAAAGATGAGGATGTGGCACAGTCTATTTCTGTTATTTTCCTTTTTAATGTACTGGCGGCATTGATTTTTCCATATCTGGGCCATGCCATTGGATTGGGAACAGAAGGATTTGCTGTATTTGCAGGAACCGCGGTGAATGATACTTCATCTGTAACGGCGGCGGCCTCTACGGCAGAGGGAATCTATGGCGTGCAGGGAATTTTGTCAGCAGCCGTAACGGTAAAACTTACAAGAACTTTGGCAATCATTCCGATTACGCTGATCCTGGCATTGATCCGTATGCAGCGTGCGAAAAAAAGAGGCGTGCAGGCAGAAGGAGGATATTCTTTTAAAAAGGTGTTCCCATTCTTTATCCTGTTTTTCATTGCGGCAGCACTGATCACAACCGTTATCGGGTTACTGCCGGAAAGCGGATTTACTGCTTTTTACAGTGGTACATTTGTAACAGCCATGAAATGGCTTGCCAAGTTTTTTATCGCCATGGCTATGTGTGCTATCGGTTTAAATACGAATTTGATCGATTTGGTAAAAAAAGGTGGAAAACCCATTGCAGCCGGATTTGCCTGCTGGGTTGTGATTTCAGTTGTTTCAATTCTGGTACAGCTGGCAACAGGAATTTTTTATACAAATATATAGTCCGTCCGGATTGCAAGTTGCGTAAAAACTGTAATACTGGTATAATAAACGGATAGTGAGAGTATAGGAGAGAAGTGCCCGGATCAGAAAGTTCAGGCGGCTAAGGAGGATGAACATGGGTAAATATTTTGGAACAGATGGATTCCGAGGAGAAGCCAATCTTACTTTGACAGCAGATCACGCATATAAAGTAGGACGGTTTTTAGGATGGTATTATGGCGAATTGAAGCGTCAGAATGGCGATGATACACCAGCCAGGATCGTGATCGGTAAAGACACAAGACGCTCCAGTTATATGTTTGAGTATACATTGGTAGGTGGTCTGGTAGCGTCCGGAGCGGATGCGTACCTTTTACATGTAACCACTACTCCATCGGTGGCATATCTGGCCAGAGTGGATGAGTTTGACTGCGGTATTATGATTTCCGCCAGCCACAATCCATTTTATGACAATGGTATTAAGCTGATCAATGGCCAGGGTGAGAAAATGGATGAAAAGACCATTTCACTGGTAGAAGATTATATTGACGGAAAGCTGGAACTGTTTGGACAGAAATGGGACGAAGTTCCTTTTGCCCACAGGGAAAAGATCGGACGCACGGTAGATTATGCATCAGGAAGAAACCGCTATATCGGTTACCTGATTTCTCTTGGTATGTATTCATTCAAGGGAATGAAGGTAGGTCTGGATTGTGCCAATGGAAGTGCCTGGAACATTGCCAAGTCTGTGTTTGATGCACTGGGTGCCAAGACCTATGTGATGAATGCAGAGCCGGACGGTTATAATATCAACACCAACGCCGGTTCAACCCATATCGAGGGGCTGCAGAAGTTTGTGGTAGACAATGGCCTGGATGTAGGATTTGCCTATGATGGTGATGCGGACCGTTGTCTGTGTGTAGACGAAAAAGGAAATGTTATCACAGGAGACCACATTCTTTATGTATATGGTAAATATATGAAAGAGCGTGGTAAACTTTTGACCAATACAGTCGTTACTACCGTTATGTCTAACTTTGGTCTTTACAAGGCATTTGATGCGCTGGGGATTGACTATGCAAAAACAGCGGTAGGAGATAAGTATGTATATGAATATATGACCAAGAACGGTGCAAGGATCGGCGGCGAACAGTCCGGTCATATTATTTTTTCCAAGTATGCATCCACAGGAGACGGTATCCTTACCAGTCTTAAGATGATGGAAGTGATCATGGCAAGAAAGACGACCCTCAGCAATCTGGTCAGTGACTTAAAGATCTATCCTCAGGTACTGAAAAATGTTCGTGTTAAGGATAAAAAAGAGGCTCAGGCAGATCCGGATGTCCAGAAGGCAGTTGCCGAAGTGGCAGAAAAACTGGGAGATACCGGCCGCATTCTGGTGCGTGAATCTGGTACAGAGCCGGTGATCCGTGTGATGGTGGAGGCACCAAAACAGGAAGTGTGCGAAGAACTGGTAGATCAGGTGATCCAGGTTATTGAAGATAAGGGATTGGTATAGAGAGAAGGAGGAATAGAAAAAATGGAACAGTATAAAGAAGAGTTTATTGAATTCTTTGCTATGTTCTGTCTTAAACCCTTGAAAATGCCTATAAAGCCTGTGTTTATGCGGTTTGTATGAATTGTGGTACTCACAATAAGTTATCGTAACTTATCGCTATTTGGTGCAGTTTGATATAAAATTGGCACAGAAAATGGAGCAGTAAATGGAGCAGTAAGTCTTAAAGAAAAGCATAGATAATTTAATATGATTAGGACATCTAAATAAGTCCATATACTTGTATTTA
>JAXDTV010000023.1:0-2813 GCA_034089785.1 Eubacterium sp. | reverse complement strand
TGGGAGCAGGAGCTATGAAACAGAAGCGGCAGGAAGGCGTGGTATCTGGCAAAACAACGGAAGAACAGACAAAGAAGAAAACGGTACAGTCTGCCCCGGAGAGAGAAAAAAAACAGCCGCCGAAACCGTCGGTGCGCCATGGAATTTATGTATTGGCAGGAGAGTACGAGGGAAAGATGTTTGCCCTGGATCCGGAAGAAGAAGTGGTGCTTGGAACCAGACCGGATCTTTGCAATATTGTGTTCCACGATCCAAGGATCAGCCGCAGACACTGCAAGATCCAGTATAGTGAGGCGGATAATGTATATTATGTCATTGATTACTCCACCAACGGAACTTTTTTGATGGATGGAACAAGACTGCCTATGGGAAGAGCCCAGAGTTTTAAACTGGGAACCAAGATCTGTTTTGAAAACCAGCATCATGTGTTCCAGCTCCGGTAGAAGAACCTGCCGGAGTAATCTTGACATGCATATGCAGTGTGTGTTATATTTGTCCGTGTTGTAAATAGTGACATGTTTTGTGATTATGAAGGAATATGGTGAATGGTTTGTATGATAGATAGGATAAAGAATGGGATTATGAGGAGCCGGTATGCGGTGTATAGTTTTTTGGTGGCGGTAAGCACTTTGTTAGTGGGGACGGCCTGTTCGCCAATTTTCCCATATCAGGTATGGAATGATGCCAATTGTTTTTTTACAGTGGGAAGAGAAGTTCTAAAAGGAACTGTTTTATACAGAGATATTTTTGAACAAAAAGGATTGTATTTATATTTTATTTACGGGATTGCAAACTTGTTTTCAAAGACAAGTTTTTTTGGCGTTTATATATTGGAGTGTATTGCTTTTTCAGTTACGCTTTATTTTGTGGCAAAGATCAGCAGTTATTTTCTGAGGGAGAAATATATATACTGGGTGGTTTTAGCGTTTGCGGTATTAACTGTACTCAGTTCTTCCTTTGAAAAGGGGGGCAGTGCAGAGGAGTTTTGTCTGCCTGTCTTTATGATATTTCTGTGCCATGGACTGGAATACTTATGTGGTTTGGGAACAGGTATAAGAAAGAGTAAGTTTTTGGCAGATGGAATTTTGCTGGCGGTGGTTTTCTGGATCAAATACAATCTTGTCTTTTTGTGTGCCGGTGTGATTCTGGGAACTGCGCTGAGTTTTTGGTTTGGGAAAAAGAAAAAAGAATTGCGGCAGTACCTGATGTTTGGCTTTGCAGGTATGCTGATTGGAACCGTTCCTCTGGCTGCCTATTTTACATACTACGGAGCATGGGGAGATCTTTGGTTCGGATACTTTTATTCCAATCTTTTTTTGTACCACGAATCTGGTATATGGTACGAAAAACTGAGAAAAATTATTGAGTTTTTTCTGGATTACTTCAAGAAAAATTCCATTATTGCAATGCTGGTCATTCTTGGATTGGTGCGTTTTAGTTACCGCGTCCGAAAGACATGGAAAAAGAGAACCTTGTTTTTGTCGTGGGGAATGGTAATGTTTTTGATTGGATCTATATTGATCCCGCAGACGGTATATGCGTATTATCCGCTTCCGGCAGTGGTTTTTTTAGTGTTTGGACTAATAGAACTGGCCAGGTGTCCGTTTATGGCGCTGGCAGGACGTGTAAAGCCATGGGTAATTGGAGTGGCGACGGCAGTATGTGTCGTGTTGGTATTATACGGTTCGAATGTATATTTCCTGTTGCCTTTTTCTAAAGAAGATATTCCGCAGCAGCAATTTGCGGAAATCATTCAGAAAGAGAAAGATGCTACGGTTTTGAATTATGCATGCCTGGATACAGGTATTTATACTTTGGCGGGAATTGATCCGCCCAGCAGATTTTTCTGCCGGCTAAACCTGAAAGGTTACGATGAAATGTTCCGGGAACAGGATGCTATCGTAGCGCAGCAGAAGGTGGACTTTATTGTGACAGTTACAACCAGCAGTTATCCGGAATATTACGAGGGATACAGAGAAGTGAGTTGTTTGTTTATGCAGGAGAATGGGCCAAACCACTTTCATTTGTTGAAAAAGATTAAAAAATAGAAAGAGAGGAAACAGAATGATTCTTTTTTGTATTGATTTTAGGGATGATTTTGATAAAGGGAGCCCAGGTTAAGGATGCCAATGATTTTGATAAAGATTATATGTCTATCGCAAATAATAATATCATTAAAGGAGTGTTTGTGCTGCTGGTGCTGTTAGGGCATGGGGTTACTTATGTAAAGACAGGTGGAGTGCTGGATCAGACATATCTGACAATGAAATATCATCTGCATCAGATGGTAGTATCGGTGTTTTTTCTATACTCCGGTTATGGCATGATGAAATCAATCCAGAAAAAAGGAAGCGGGTATATCAGGAATTTCCCACAGAAAAGGTTTTTGATCGTATTGATTAATTTTGATCTGGCTGTTGTTTTATATTTAATCGTAAATGCTGTGTTTGGCAAAGTCTATAATCTGCCGACAATCCTTTATTCGCTGATTGAATGGAAGAGTGTAGGAAATTCTAACTGGTATATGTTTGCGATATTTGGATTGTACATTTTATTGTATTTATCCTTTTTGCTGTTCAGATTTCTTGAGAAAAAATGGGCGCTGTATCTGGGAACGGTGTTATTTACTGTCTTAACGATGCTGTTCGTTTTGTGGGAGATCCGCAGTGGACTTCCGAATTGGTTTTATAACACAATGATACTGATGCCGGTTGGGTGCTGGTATGCACTTTTGCAGGAAAAGATTGATAAAGTTGTTATGCGCAATGACTTTATTTATGCACTGGTTGGGGGAGTATTGTTTGTGGGATACT
>JAXDTV010000116.1:0-72024 GCA_034089785.1 Eubacterium sp. | reverse complement strand
GAATTGTTTCTATTGAAGGAAAATTTGGCATTTCCGTAGTGGATGTTACTACCGGAGAGTACCTTATGACAGAAGTGGATTCTGTTTCCAAGCTGTTAGACGAGATTAATAAATTTACACCTTCAGAGATCATCTGCAACGACACCTTTTATATCAGTGGCGTGGATCTGAACGATCTGAGCAGCCGTCTTGGAATTGTTATATCCCCTCTGGATCCGTCTTATTTTGATAAGGACAGCTGCCAGAGAGCGTTGTGCCGCCATTTTAAGGTAAGTACATTAGAAGGATTGGGATTTAAGGAATATGCCATCGGCACCATTGCCGCCGGTTCTATCATGCAGTACCTGGAGGAAACCCAGAAGTGTTCGCTGGCTCATATTTCCCATCTTCTTCCTTATCATACCGGAAAATACATGCTTTTAGACCGGAACACCAGACGGAATCTGGAATTAGTAGAGACTTTGCGCGAAAAGCAGAAGAGAGGATCTCTTTTATGGGTACTGGACAAAACCAAGACAGCCATGGGGGCCAGAAAACTCCGCAGCAGTCTGGAGCAGCCTCTTATCGACAAAGAGACCATCGTACACCGCTATGATGCTATTGAAGAATTAAACCGGGATGTGATCACAAGAGAAGAACTGAGAGAGTATTTGAATCCCGTTTACGATCTGGAGCGTCTTTTAAGTAAGATCAGTTATAAAACCGTAAATCCACGGGATATGATCGCGTTGGAATCCTCCCTTTCCATGCTGCCACATATCCGTCTCTTGTGTTCCAATTTCAAATCGGATCTTTTTAAAGAATTTACGCAGAATCTGGATCCGCTGGAAGATGTGTATCAGTTGATCCACAGTGCCATTGTAGAAGAACCACCTATCTCCGTAAGAGAGGGCGGGATATTTAAAAATGGCTTCAATGAAGAAATCGATCATCTCCGCAATGCCAAGACAGAAGGAAAAAACTGGCTGGCAGACCTGGAGACAAAAGAAAAAGAACAAACCGGCATAAAAAATCTGCGGATTAAATATAACAAAGTATTTGGATACTATCTGGAGGTTACCAAATCCTTTGTAGATCAGGTGCCGGACACTTGGATCCGCAAGCAGACCCTGACCAATGCAGAGCGTTATACAACGCCGGAGTTAAAAGAAATGGAAGACACCATTTTAGGAGCAGAAGACCGCTTGTATAATCTGGAGTACGCAGTTTTTTGTCAGTTGAGAGAAGAGATTTTCCAGCAGATGGACCGCATCCAGCAGACCGCTTCGGTGATCGCATCCATCGATATGATCGCATCGTTAGCTTATGTAGCAGAACACAACCATTATGTACGGCCTAAACTGAACAACAAAGGGATCATCCGCATTAAAGATGGCCGTCATCCGGTTATTGAGCAGATGATTGCCCATGATATGTTTATACCAAACGATACGTTTCTGGATGAGGATTCCCACCGGGTCGTGATCATTACCGGTCCGAATATGGCTGGTAAGTCCACCTATATGCGCCAGACGGCACTGATTGTTTTGATGGCTCAGTTAGGTTCCTTTGTTCCCGCCAGCCAGGCAGATATATCATTGGTAGACCGTATTTTTACCAGAGTAGGTGCTTCCGATGATCTGGCAAGCGGACAAAGTACTTTTATGGTAGAAATGACCGAAGTTGCTAATATTTTACATAACGCCACCAAAGACAGCCTTATTATCCTGGATGAAATAGGCCGAGGAACCAGTACATTTGATGGACTTAGTATTGCCTGGTCGGTAGTAGAACATATCGTAGACAAAAAACTCATCGGTGCCAAGACCCTGTTTGCCACCCATTATCATGAACTGACGGAACTGGAAGGCAAGCTGGAGGGCGTACAAAATTACTGTATCGCCGTAAAAGAAGACGGCGAAGACATTGTTTTCCTCCGAAAGATCGTAAAAGGGGGCGCCGATAAAAGTTACGGAATCCAGGTGGCAAAATTAGCCGGTGTGCCGGAGCAGGTACTGGTCCGTGCCAGAGAGATTGCCAACCAGTTAGAGAATAAAGATGCTCTGTCACTGGACGGAGTGGTAAATCAGATGGCAGCTTCTTCCTCCGGGGAAAAAACTATGAACCAGCTGTCTATTTTTGACACAATGGGCAATGACCAGACCGATGATATTCTTTTTGAACTGCGGGACATCGACCTTTCCAGAGTCACCCCTATGGATGCAATGAATTTAGTATATAAATGGCAGAAGAGCCTTCAGGAGCGATGGTAAAATGATACAGGTACTTGATCAGGAAACGATTAATCATATTGCAGCCGGCGAAGTAGTAGAACGGCCGGCTGCTGTTGTAAAAGAACTTATTGAAAACTCTATGGATGCTGGTGCCACCGCCATTACGGTGGAAATAAAAGAGGGCGGCATCTCTTTTATCCGTGTTACGGATAACGGAAGTGGCATCCGCCGTGACGAGATCAAAACAGCCTTTCTCCGTCACGCAACCAGTAAAATCCAATCACTGGAAGATTTATTGACGATCCACAGCCTGGGATTTCGCGGCGAGGCTTTATCCAGCATCGCCGCTGTTTCCCAGGTTGAATTAATTTCCAAAGAAACAGATGAAATCACAGGTGTGCGTTACGAGATCCATGGTGGAAGAGAGGTAGCCTTTGAAGAAGTTGGATGCCCATCCGGCACCACTTTTATCGTCCGCAATCTCTTTTATAATACCCCCGCCAGAAAGAAATTTTTAAAATCCAAAACAACTGAGGGTAATTACATCCAGGATCTGATCCTTCGCTACTCCCTGTGTAAAACAAAGATCCGTTTTACTTTTATCACAGATGGGAAAACTAAGATCCAGACCAATGGAGACGATCAGTTAAAGACCAATATTTTTTATAACTATGGTTCGGATCTTACCAAACACATTGTAGAGTTGTCTTCCCAGTCCGCCCACGCTGTTTTAAGCGGATATATCGGCACGCCGGATCTTTCCCGGGGCAACCGCGGCTTTATGAATTATTATGTAAATGGCCGTTATATAAAAAGTCCTGTGATCACCAAGGCCATTGAGGATGCATATAAGGAATTTCTGATGAATCACAGATATCCCTTTGTGGTACTTTCCCTTACCATTGACAGCCGCCTGATCGATGTAAATGTCCATCCAACCAAAATGGAGATCCGTTTTTCGGATCAAGAGGAAATTTACAATCTTTTTTATAACAGCATTTATAACCGGTTAAAGAAAATGACGCTGATTCCGGAAACAACACTGGACACCGTTCCTGCAGCGAAGGAACAGCGGGAAGAAAAAATCCAGTATCAGAAGTCCATTCAAAATACACCGGAGCCTTTTGAGCAGATCCGTCAAAAGACAGAGTACCATCCACCGGTCATGCCGGAAGCAAAGCCGGAACCAACATCAGAACCGGCACCGGTTTTCACCCAGACCAACCTCTTTAAAGAAGAGATCATAAAGGATGAAGTTCCTGTCTTTCGTATTATCGGCCAGGTTTTTGACACCTACTGGCTGCTGGAATACCAGAACGAACTTTTGATCATTGACCAGCATGCCGCCCACGAAAAGGTATTGTTTGAGAAACTGATGAAGCGAATGAAGGAAAAAACACCTCTGACTCAGTCACTGATCACTCCTATGGTCATTACCCTGTCTGGCCGGGAACTTTCTGTTCTGGAAGAGAATCTTTCTGTTTTTGAACAGATCGGCTTTACACTGGAGCCTTTTGGAGACCGGGAGTACCTGATCACAGGAATCCCTGCTGATTTTCTTAATATTCCTTCCAAAGAATTGTTTTTGGAAATGCTGGATTCTATGTTAGAACAGGGATCAAAAGCCACCGACACAGAACTTGTACTGGATCACTGCGCCACCATGGCGTGTAAGGCTGCTGTCAAAGGCAACAACCGCCTTTCTTTTTCTGAAGCGAAAAAGTTGTTTGAAGAAATGCTTCAGATGGAACAGCCTTATCACTGTCCACACGGCCGTCCTACCACCATTGCTATGAGTAAATATGAATTTGAGAAAAAATTTAAGCGGATTTTATAGAGACAGGAGCGTATTTTTATGGAACAAACCAAGAAAAAACCTTTGATCATACTTACCGGTCCTACTGCCGTAGGCAAGACCGAACTCTCCATCGAACTGGCAAAAAGCATTGGCGGCGAGATTCTTTCTGCCGATTCCATGCAGGTATACCGGGGCATGGATATTGGTACAGCGAAGATCACGAAAGATGAGATGCAGGGAGTTCCCCATTATATGATCGACGAACTGGATCCGGATGAAGCGTTTAATGTTTACATTTTCCAGGAAAAAATCCGCCACTACATGGAGGACATTTACAGCCGGGGAAAAATACCCATTCTTACCGGCGGCACCGGATTTTATATCCAGGCCATCCTGTACGACATTGCTTTTACCCAGACGCCATCCGATCCATCCTACCGTCTGTCTTTGCAGAAGAGAGCGGAGAGAGAAGGCGTACAGTCTGTCTATGAGGAACTAAAAAAAGTGGATCCGGAATATGCTGCCACTTTGCACGCCAACAATGTAAAGCGCGTGATCCGCGCACTGGAATATTATCATTTTACCGGTGAAAAATTTTCCGTACACAATGAACGGGAGTCCCAACGCTTTTCCCCTTACAACTTCGCATACTTTGTCCTGACCATGAACCGGAAAGCTCTGTATGACCGGATTGACACAAGGATCGACAAGATGATGGAGGCAGGTCTTTATGAGGAGGTAACTTCTTTACTGAACCAGGGACTGGATCCTTCCCTTGTATCTATGCAGGGACTTGGCTACAAAGAGCTGGTACCTGCCATCCGGGGCGAAATTTCCCTGGAGGACGCTGTCTATACACTCAAACGGGACACAAGACATTTTGCCAAACGGCAGCTCACCTGGTTTCGCAGGGAAAAGGATGTCTGTTATCTGGACAAAGATATTTATACAGACACCAAACAGCTGCTGACTGTGATAAAAAAAGAACTGAAAGAAAAGGATATACTATAAAAATAAGAGAGGATTATAAAAATGAACCGAGAAGAAATGTATCAACAATTTGGAATCTCTGCCGATGTACTTGATCTGGGCAAACATGTGTTGAAAGACATAGAAGATCGTTTTGCCGCCATTGATGAGCGGGCCGAGATCAATCAGTTGAAGGTGATCCATTCCATGCAGAAAAACCGTGTCAGCGAAAGCCACCTGTGGGGATCTACCGGATATGGCTACAATGACAGCGGCCGGGATACATTGGAAAAAGTATATGCAGATATTTTTCATTGTGAAGATGCACTGGTCCGTTCCCAGATCACCTGCGGAACCCATGCACTGACCATTGCCTTAAGTTCCATTCTCCGTCCGGGAGATGAACTTCTTTCTCCTGTAGGAAAACCATACGATACGCTGGAAGGCATTATCGGAATGGAAGGTACTCATACAAAAGGTTCTCTGAAAGAATTTGGCATTTCTTACCGCCAGGTAGATCTGGTAGGCGACAGCGAATTTGATTATGAGGGAATCCGACAGGCTATTAATGAGAAAACTAAATTAGTCACCATCCAGCGTTCCAAAGGCTATGCCCTGCGAAAAACTTTTTCCGTTGACCAGATCGGGGAACTGATCCGGTTTATCAAATCCGTAAAAAGCGATGTGATCTGTATGGTAGACAACTGTTACGGCGAATTTGTAGAAACCATCGAACCTACCGATGTAGGTGCTGACCTTTGTGTTGGTTCTCTTATTAAAAATCCGGGCGGTGGTCTGGCACCTTTAGGAGGCTATATTGTGGGCCGCAAGGATCTGGTAGAACTGGCTGCCTACCGCCTGACCGCTCCGGGACTTGGCAAAGAAGTAGGCGCCTCCCTGCAGGTTAATAACAGTTTTTATCAGGGACTTTTCCTTGCTCCGACTGTAGTGGCAAGTGCCTTAAAATCCGCCATTTTCGCTGCCAATCTGTATGAGCGGCTCGGCTTTACCGCCAGTCCTTCCGGATCCGAAGAAAGACACGATATTATACAGGCCATTGCCTTTGAAAGTCCGGAACGGGTTATTTCTTTCTGCCAGGGGATCCAGCAGGCTGCCCCGGTAGATTCCTATGTACTGCCGGAACCATACGCTATGCCGGGATACCACAGCGATGTCATTATGGCTGCCGGTGCTTTTGTGCAGGGTTCCTCCATTGAACTGAGTGCCGATGCACCGATCGAACCGCCTTACAGCGTTTTCTTCCAGGGTGGTATTACCTGGCCTCACGGCAAATTAGGCATTTTGAAAACACTGCAGAATATGCTGGATGGCGGATTTGTCACATTACCTTAACTTATGACGAAAAAAACCGAAAACCAAGAATAAAAAATTTTTGAAACGGTGTACAATTTTGGAATATTATGCTAAAATATCTGTGTTTGATTATTTTAGGATTGGCTTTCTGTACAAAATATGAGAAAAATGAACGAATTACCTGTATCTGAAATGCCATATGAAAAATGCATAGAAAAAGGACCATCTTTTTTGTCGGATGCGGAACTTTTAGCCGTTATACTGCGGACAGGTTCCCACGGAAAAAACAGCCTGGCCCTGGCTACCGAACTTCTTACCCTGCATCCCTCTTACAAGGGACTTATGGGACTGTATCATTTAACCCTTCCCGACCTTGTAAAAGTAAGCGGGATCGGCAAGATCAAAGGAGTCCAGATCTTGTGTGCCCTGGAACTGGCCAAACGGTTAGTCCATGCTACCAAAGAAGATCATTCTCCGTTACAGACACCGGAAGAGGTGGCGCGGTATTTTATGCAGGAAATGAGGATGCTTGATAAAGAACATCTGTATGCAGCCTATTTAGACGCCAGCGGCCGTCTGCTGCACTGGGATGTAGTATTTATCGGCACCATACGCAGTGCGGTAGCAAACCCAAGAGAAATCCTGCGGCTTGCCCTGCAGTACGATGCAGCTCATTACATTATTTTACATAATCACCCCAGTGGTGATCCAAAACCCAGTCCTGAAGACATTCAGATAACGAAGAAGCTGGTACAAGCCTCCGAACTGATAAATATTCCTTTAGTGGATCATATTATTATCGGTGATAATAAATATGTAAGTTTCAGAGAACAGGGGCTTATGAAATAGAACAATCGAAGAGAGGAAGTTAAAGTATGTCAGGAAAAGCAATTGGAATTGATTTTGGTACAAGTTCTATTAAATTTTATAAGAATGGAGAAGGCGTTATTTTACATGAGAAAAATGTAATCGCCGTTTACAACAAAATCCACACCTTTGCCGTGGGAAATGAGGCCTTTGAAATGTACGAAAAGGCTCCTGCCAACATTGAAGTATCTTATCCTGTAAAAAACGGTGTTATCGCTGACATCGGAAACATGCAGGCTATGATCGATTACTTTTTTGAGCAGTTAGACGGAAAACGCAAATTAAAAGGAGCAGATTACTACATCGCCGTTCCTACCGATATCACAGAGGTAGAAAAAAGAGCGTATTTTGATCTGATCTCCAATACAAATTTGAAACCAAGAAAGATCCATGTAGTAGAAAAACCGATTGCAGATGCATTAGGCATGAATCTGGATATTACCAAGTCCACCGGAACCTTAGTAGTGGATATCGGTGCCAACACAACCGAGATCTCTGTATTATCTCTGGGCGGTATCGTGTTGAGCCGGCTCATTGCTGTGGGCGGCAACAAATTTGATGAAGCCATTATCGGCAAGATCAAAAAAGATAAGAATTTTGTGATCGGTGAAAAAACGGCGGAGCAGATCAAGATCACCATTGGTTCTGCCTATGCTACAGACGAAACCATGGATATCTGCGGTCGGAATCTGGTAACCGGACTTCCTAGCGAAGTGACTGTAAACGGAACAGAAGTACATGATGCTTTAAGCGAGCACTTCCAGAGTATCGTAGACAACATCAAGATTATCCTGGAGCGCACACCACCGGAAATTTCTGCTGACATTTATAAATCCGGTGTATATATTACCGGCGGATCCAGCCGTATCAAAGATCTTGGTAAATTTATTTACGACCAGATCGGTCTCCGTGTCAACCTGTGCGAAGAGCCGGAGAGTACCGTTATTATTGGTCTTGGTTCCATTATTGAGGATCCACAGTTAGCCAAATTAACATTGTAATCCGGAGGGAAGAACATGAAAAGAAGACGGAATAAAAAGACGATCCATCCAAAGATCATATATATATGCCTGTCTGTATTTTGTGTGTTGCTGGTACTGTTTTCATTCAAGTTTTCAGATCAGTTTTCTTCTGTCAAAACTATGTTTGGAGACTTTGTAACACCAATGCAAAAGGGAATCAACTCAGTAGGCAGTTCTGTTTCCGGTGCTTTTGACCTCTTTCATTCAAAAGAATCGCTGCTGGCTGAAAATAAAGAGTTGAAGGACAAGTTAAACTCTCTTAGTTATAACAACAAGATTCTTGTCAGTGAAAACAACGAATTGGAAAGTTACCGCCAGTTAGTTAATCTGAACAAAAAATATCCGGATTACCCGAAAGTTGCTGCTACTGTTATCAGCCGTGACGGCAACAACTGGTTTAATGTTTTCTACATTGATAAAGGAACCGAAGACGGCATTGATGTGGATATGAATGTGATCTCCGGAAACGGACTGGTAGGAATTGTCTCCGAAGCAGGAAAGCATTATGCCAAAGTCCGCTCCATTATTGATGATAAAAGTAATGTCAGTGCCATGTTTGAAAAAACAGGAGAGACTTGCATTGTAAAAGGAAATATGGAAAGTATTTATAACGGATATATTGATGTAGAAATGATCAGTAACTCTGCCAAGATCAAGCAGGGAGATGAAATCGTCACTTCTCATGTCAGTGATAAATACTTACAGGGACTTTCCGTCGGCTATGTAAAAGATATCAAAACCGACTCTGCCACCCTGACTAAAACTGCTCATTTAACTCCTTCTGTTAATTTTGACCAGTTACAGTATGTGCTGGTTATCACCCAGAAGAAAGATACATCAGAACTTAAGGATATTTCAGGAAAATGATACGAAAAAAAATAACCGCTGCTATTATTATTTTAATAGGTTTTCTTCTTCAGACCAGTGTATTCCGTAGTTTTGAACTGGCCAATGTAGTACCGAATATGTTATTGATCGTAACAGTTTCATATGCTTATTTACGAGGCCGTACATCCGGACTGCTGATCGGTTTTGTATGCGGACTGCTGTTAGATATGTACTGTGGAAGTGTGATGGGGCTGTACGCCTTTATCTTTATGTCCATAGGATTTTTAATCGGTTTCTGCCGGAAGTTCTATTTCACGGACACGCTGGCTCTGCCGTTTATCCTTATATCAGTCAGCGACCTGGTTTATGGTTTTTATTACTTCATAACAGAGTTTCTCATGCGGGGAAAACTGGCTTTCGGCTATTATTTTCTGCATGTGATCCTGCCTGAAATGCTGTATACCGCTATCATAGGAATCGTAGTATACCGGCTCATCAAATCACTGGAACATCTTATCAATAAAGCCCCGGCCAGAAAGGAGGACTAGGCTTGTTAGAAAACATAACTGACTTTTTTAAATCCATCGTTAAAAGCAGATTATTTTCATTTATAATAACCTATATTGTCCTTTTTAGTATTCTTGTAGGGCGTATGTTCTACCTGCAGATTATTAAGGGCGAAACCTATGACAAACAGGCTTCTCTGCAGATGCAGAGAGAGCGTACCATCAAGAGTATGCGCGGAAAGATTTATGACTGTAACGGTAAACTTCTTGCTACCAACGAGCAGACCTATGGTATTACTCTGGAAGACTCTGTTGAACTGACAGACAATCCATCCAAAAATAAAATGATCCTCAAGTGTATCCGTCTGATCGAAAAGAACGGAGATTCCTTAGACCTTGAGTTTCCGATCACATACAAAAACGGTAAGTTCCGTTTCAATGTAAATTCCTCTGCTGAAATGCGTTTCAAGCGGGATATTTATTACAAAAAGTCCGTGGATGAACTTACTACGGAACAAAAGAACATGACAGCCAAAGACTGTTACGACTACATCCGCACCTCTCAGGGTGCCAATGTCATCAACTTCTTCACAACAGCGAAAGATACCAACAAAAACGGTAAAATCGATGCGGAAGAACAGGCAAAAGCAGACGAAGATTACAGCATTGAAGATGCTCTTAAGATCATGACCGTGCGCTACGCCCAGTTGATGAACACATATTCTAAATATGAACCGATTACTTTAAGTTCCAATGTAAGCCAGCGTACGGTTGCTGCCATTAAGGAAAACAGTGCCGATATGCCCGGTGTAGAAGTCAGCACGGAGTTAAAGCGTGTTTACAAAGACAGCAAATATTTTTCCCATATCATTGGATACACCGGTATGATCTCTTCTGAAACTCTTGAAAATCTCAAGGCAGAAGACCCTAATACCCCATATACATCCACAGACCAGATCGGTAAGACTGGTATCGAGCAGGAATATGAGGAACAGCTGCGAGGATCGAAAGGATCCCAGAAACTCATTATTGACAGTTCTTCCCGTGTTGTAGAGACAACAAAGGAGAAAGATGCCGTAGCCGGTACGGATATTTATCTTACCATCGACAGCAACCTGCAAAAGGCTGTGTACAAACTGGCAGAAAAAGAAATCGCCAGTATTTTGACATCCAAGTTAGTCAATGGAAAAAGTCATGGTACCAAGGGACACAAGGCCTCCGGTATTTTAGTTCCGATCTATGATGTATATGATGCCATTTTGCAAAACAGCATCGTAGATGTGTCGCATTTTAAAGATGATAAAGCCACAGCACTGGAAAAAAGTGTTTACACTAAATTTTTATCCAGCAAAAAAAGTGCTGTAAATGCGGTGAAGTCTCATCTGACTTACAATGATAAAACAGCCGGCAAAGATTTATCAAAATCCGTAAACAGTTACATGACATACATTATGTCTATGCTTCGTACCAATGGAATATTCAATTCCAATTTTAAAACGACAGACACCATGTACAGCAAATTCACCAATGACAAGATCAGTCTCAGTGAATTTCTTGTATATGCCATTGAGAATAACTATATCAATCTGAATGAAATTGACATCGGAAGCGATTATTACAGTTTGGAAGAGGTATTTCAGAAGATCTGTCAGTATATTTATGCGGAGTTAAACGACGACGCCAAATTTGACAAAAAAGTGTATCATGTCATGGTAGACAAAGGCACCATAAGCGGCCGTGAGATCTGTTTATTATTATTTGATCAGGGTGTGTTAAAGAAAAATCAGACCACCTATACAAAAATACAGACGGGCATGATTTCACCATATTCCTTTTTAAAGAGCAAGATCCGTTCCTTGGCGATCTCACCAGGAGAACTGGGACTGACACCATGTGCTGCATCGGTTGTTGTTACTTCTGTAAAAACAGGAAAAGTGCTTGCTATGGTTTCTTACCCAAGTTATGATAATAATAAGTTTTCCAATACAGTAGATGCGGATTATTATTCCAAGGTCAGCACCAGCAGTGCATCCATGCTTTTAAACAGAGCTACCATGCAGAAGACAGCACCTGGTTCTACTTTCAAGATGGTAACCGCTACCACCGCTTTGGAAGAGGGAGTGATCACTCCCGGTTCTACGGTACATGACAATGTACAGTTTACAAAGATCAATAAACCATGGCCAAAATGCTGGAGTACTTACTCCCACGGTACGATCAATGTATCACAGGCCATCCAGCACTCCTGTAACTATTTCTTCTATGAGATGGGTTATCGTCTGGGAGGCGGCCACAACCTTATTGTGGACAATGAAAAAGGTCTGAACAAATTAAAGAAGTACGCAGGAAAATATGGTCTTACAAGCAAGTCAGGAATTGAACTGCCGGAAGCAGATCCTACTTTTTCCAGTATTGATGTTGTCCGTTCCGCCATTGGACAGGGAACTAACAACTATACACCGGTCCAGCTTTCCCGGTATGTGACAACGATTGCCAATGGAAAGACATGCTATGACCTGACACTGGTTGACAAGACCGTAAACACGGTCTCCAAAAAGACAACAACAAATTCTGCTAAGAAAAAGAACACACTGGATGTTTCTTCTTCTACCTTAAGTGCGATTAAGACAGGTATGAAAAATGTAGTAAACAGTGGAAGCCTGACTACTTTGTTTTCCAAAGTTCCTGTTATCGTTGCCGGTAAAACCGGTACCGCACAGTTTAATGCGAACGAGCCAAACCATGCGTTGTTTGTTAGTTTTGCCCCATACAGTAATCCTGAAATATCTGTCACGGTACAGATTCCTAACGGATATACATCATCCTATGCGGCAGAACTGGCAAGTAATGTTTACAAATATTATTATGACAAAAAATCGAGGAAAAAACTTTTGAATAAAAAAGTTTCTGCCCCGACAATAGGAACAGTACATGACTGATGGACTGTTGTCCTATATGATTTTGGTAAGGAGGATATTATGGACAAGTCACCCGTTATATTAAAGGGTTCAAAATCAGGAATTGAATTAACACTGGATCCTGAACTGGATTTTCCGGATCTTTTGGAGGCTGTGAAAGAAAAATTTTCTTCCGGTTCTCATTTTCTGGGGGCTGCCCAGGTAGCCTTATCCTTTAAAGGAAGGGATCTTTCGGAAGATGAAGAGGCTATGATCCTTCAGACCATTCACGCCAATTCGGATCTGGATGTTGTATGCCTTGTAGATCCGGATAAAATGAAAGAGGAGATGTACTCCAAGGCACTGAACGACCGGCTTACCGAGTTAAACAACAATATGGGCCAGTTTTTCAAAGGAAATCTTCGTTCCGGACAAGTTCTGGAATTTGATACCAGCGTTGTTATATTAGGCGATATCAACGCCGGTGCACAGGTTGTATCCACGGGCAATGTAGTGATTTTAGGTGCACTAAACGGAAATGTATATGCCGGAGCCTCCGGTCGCACAAATTCCTTTATTTTTGCCCTGAAAATGAATCCGCTGCAGATCCGCATCGCCGATGTGATCGCCCGTTCATCGGATGAAAAAACGGATCCACCAAAGGATCCACAGATTGCATATCTGGAAAATAATACAATCTATGTTGATTCTCTGTCCAAAAGTTCTTTGGCAGATATTCATATATAATTTTGGAGGAAAAGAAAAATGAGTGAAGTAATTGTTATAACATCAGGAAAAGGTGGTGTTGGTAAAACAACCACAACGGCAAATGTTGGTACCGGCCTTGCTATGGAAGGCAAGAAAGTCGTTCTTATCGATACAGATATAGGACTGCGTAACCTGGATGTGGTTATGGGACTGGAAAACCGTATTGTATATAATCTGGTAGATGTCATTGAAGGAAACTGCCGCATCAAACAGGCTCTCATCAAAGACAAACGAAATCCTACCTTATATCTGCTTCCTTCCGCTCAGACAAGAGATAAGACAGCTGTCACTCCTGAGCAGATGGCTAAACTGACAGAAGAGTTAAAAGATGAATTTGATTACATACTGCTTGACTGCCCGGCAGGAATTGAACAGGGATTTAAAAACGCCATTGCCGGTGCAGACCGCGCGATCGTTGTTACTACACCGGAAGTATCCGCTGTCCGTGACGCAGACCGCATCATTGGTCTTTTAGATGCAAACGAGATCAAAAAAACGGAATTAGTAGTAAACCGTCTTCGTGCCGACATGGTAAAACGAGGCGATATGATGTCCAGCCAGGATGTTGTAGAGATTCTGTCTGTGGATCTTCTGGGTGTTGTGCCGGATGATGAAAATATTGTTGTATCCACCAACCAGGGTGAACCGTTAGTCGGCAGCAAATGTCTGGCAGGACAGGCATACAAAAATATTTGTGACCGCATTATGGGAGAAGAGGTTCCATTTTTAGATCTGACTCAGAAGAATGGCTTTTTCTCAAAATTAAAAAACAAATTTAAAAACTAAGGAGATATCTAAAATGGGATTTGCAGATTTTTTTAGGAAAAAATCCTCCAGCAATGTGGCAAAAGACCGCTTGAAAATGGTATTAGTATCGGATCGTGCCAATTGCTCACCGGATGTAATGGAACAAATCAAAAATGACATTATTCATGTTCTTTCCAAATATGTAGAAATCGACCTGGAAGGATTGGATATTAAAATTGAGCAGACAGAATCGGAAGGTACCAATGGCATGGTGCCGGCTTTGTTTGCCAATATTCCGATTAAAGACATGAAACATTCATCAGGAAATAAAAACAAGTAGCTAGGCGGGATGGAATATGCGTGAAAAAATAAATCGCTGGTTAGAATTAAAACGATATAACTGGAAAAATCTGGATGTTTCCCTTTTGGTGGTAGTGTCCATTTTACTCCTGATCAGTACCTATGTATTATCCATTGTCCAGGGAGATTCTTTTTCTCTCAAACGACAGTTGTTTGGTATCATCGCAGGTTTTATTATTGTTTTTGTTTTTACCCTTATCGACTATCATGATCTGTGCCTGTATATACCGGTGATCTACATTGTGACAACGCTGATGGCTGCAGCCACCAAGTTTTCACCGTTAGGAGATGACCAGGGAACGGATTCTTACCGCTGGCTGGATTTTAAGATCATTGAATTTCAGCCTTCAGAGGTATGTAAGATTGCCATTATACTGGCACTGGCTGCTTTTTTTGCCAAACGGAGAGACAACTTAAAGAATTTTAAAACATTTTTCCTGGCCTGTGCCATTGCACTGGTACCAACTATGTTTATCCTGGTTCAGTCAGATCTTTCCTCCAGTATTGTTATGGTAGTCATACTGATCATGATGTTAGCAAACTCCGGGATCGGCCACAAAGTCTTAGGCCCGGTTGCGGCTGTTATGATCCCCATTGCCGGCTTTTTATTCTGGTACATCCAGCAGCCGGGGCAGAAACTTCTTCACGGATATCAGTTAAAACGAATTATGGGATGGCTGCATCCGGAAGAACAGGCATTAGATACCATGTTTCAGCAGAATAATTCCATTTTATCCATTGCCTCAGGCAAATTATATGGTAAAATGTTAGATGGGACCACCACCACAAGAAACTACTCTAAAGTAGATGTAACAGAGAGTGACTTTATCTGGACCCCCATTGGAGAAGAATTTGGATTTATTGGATGTATGGTGATTTTAATTTTATTATCCATTATCATCATTAAATGTTTTATTGCGGCAAAAAATGCCAGGGATTACACCGGCATGATGATCGCCGTAGGAATCGGATCCATGTTTTGTTTTCAGGTGTTTATTAACATTGGCGTAGCCACCAGACTTCTTCCCAACACAGGTCTGCCACTTCCGTTTTTAAGTAATGGTCTGACTTCACTTTTAAGTTATATGATCATGATTGGAATTTTATTGAATATAGGGATCCAGCCAAATCGTGGCGGTGGAGACAATTTTGAAATACACTAGATAACAATTCATTTTGAAAGGTTGGAGATACATGAATATTGGATTGATCGCACATGACGCAAAAAAAATCTTGATGCAGAATTTTTGTATTGCTTATCGGGGAATATTAAGCAAACACACAATTTTTGCCACCGGAACCACCGGCCGTCTGGTAGAAGAGGTAACAAACCTTACTATTCACAAGTATCTGGCCGGACACTTAGGCGGTGAAAAACAGTTAGGTGCCCAGATTGAAAATAACGAACTGGATCTGGTCATCTTTCTTCGTGATCCATTGACACCAAAAATTCATGAGCCGGATGTAAACAATGTTTTTAAGTTGTGTGATATTCATAACATTCCACTGGCCACCAATGTAGCCACAGCTGAGCTTCTGATCAAAGCACTGGAGCGGGGCGATCTTGACTGGCGTGAATTAGTCCGTATGTAAGGGCACACCACTTTATCCGTAAGGTGGGTACCCCCTTACTTAATTTTTCAAACGGCCACAAAAACTGATGGCATATAAACCGCAAATACCAATCACAGCATAAATAATGCGAGACAGGACGGACATGGAACCACAGATTACGGCAACCAGATCGACGCCGAAAAATCCAACCAGTCCCCAGTTTATGGCACCGATAATGATCAGTGTCAGAACGGTATAATCTAATCCTTTCATGGAATACCTCCTTTTTGTATTATTTTGCTCATTTTCTTAAAAAATATACAAAGATGGAGGAGTATAAAGATGGCAGTTTCACAAACCCGTAAAAAAAAGAAAAAATTTCATCCTAATCTTTCTTTTTTCATCTTTTTTCTTATCTTACTGTATATTGTTATTCTGGTCTGGGGATATCTTTCTCAGGATCATGTTTCTATTTACGAAGTAAATGCAGCCAAACTCAATGATGACACACCTTTGTATGGCTATATTATGCGTTCAGAAGAGGTAGTCAATTCTGAAGCAGATGGCTATGTCAATTATTATAATGCAGAAGGCAACCGTGTGGGTGTAGGTGATGTTGTATATACTCTGGATACCAGCGGCGATGTAAAATCTATTTTGGAAGAACTTCAAAACAGGAAAACCACTACACAGAATATATCTGCCATGCGGGAGACCATTGCTTCTTTTCAAAACTCATTTAAACTTTCAAATTATTCTGCCGTAAAAGATCTTACTTTTAATATCAATAATGTGATCTTTCAGGAAAATAACAAGGCACTTTACAGCGATCTTAACAAGGCAGTGCAAAAAGCAGGCAAAAGTAAAAAATTCAAAAGTTACACCGCCTCTCATTCCGGTGTGATTTCCTACTCTGTAGATGGCTGTGAGTCTGTTAAAGAGAAAAATCTGACTTCGGATCTGTTAGACCGTTATGGAGATACCGAACGCAAACAGATTCAAAGCAATGAAAAGATCAAAGCCGGTTCACCGGTCTATAAACTGGTAACCAGCAACGAATGGTTTTTATATGTAAAAATACCGGACTCTTATTATGATTCACTGAAGTCATTGAAATATGTAAGAGTTACCATTGATAAAGATAATATAAGTTTTAATGCAGCTGTGGAAATCCTGCAAAAAGACGGATGCCGCATCGCCAAATTGCGGACAAACCGTTATATGGAGCGTTATCTGAACGACCGTTATCTGAAATTGGAATTTTCCCTCAATTCAGCCAGCGGACTAAAGATCCCTGTCAGTTCTATGCTCCAAAAAGAATATTATGTTCTGCCATCGGAACTGATCACCACGGACAAAGACAAAAAGTCCACCATTACGAAACAGGTGCTGGATCAGGACACTGTATCGGAGGAAAAGGTAAGCATCGGCACCTATTATATCATTAATGATAAATATTATGTAGATTCCTCCATTGTAAAAGGCGGCGATATCCTAAAAAATCCTGCAACCGGTCAGGATTATATTGTCAGTTCCAAGGAGAACTTATATGGTGTTTACTGCACAAATCAGGGGTATTGCCAGTTCAAACCCGTTGATGTGCTTTACAAAAATAATGAATATGCCATTATATCTACGGATACTCAAGGCGGACTGTCCGCCTATGATCATATTATTGTGGATCCGTCCACAATACACGAAAATGACTTTATTAACTAGGAGATGAGAATATTGGTTACTGAAAATTTAAAACATGTGGAAGAAAAAATCAATCAGGCTTGTCTGCGAAGCGGACGCTCCAGAGAGGATGTTACCCTCATTGCCGTAAGCAAAACAAAACCTGTGGAAATGATGCAGGAAGCCATGGCATACGGCATCACTACTTTTGGTGAAAACAAAGTACAGGAAATCATTGAAAAACAGAAAGTTTTGACACAGCCACTGAACTGGCATATGATCGGCCACCTTCAGCGCAACAAAGTAAAACAGTTAGTGGGAAAGGTATGCCGGATCCATTCCGTGGATTCCATCCGCCTTGCCAGACAGATTCAGAATGATTTTGCTGCCAAAGACGAAACCGCTCATATTTTGATCGAAGTAAATGTAGCAAAAGAAGAGTCTAAATTCGGATTTATGCCAGAGGAAACAGAAGATGCCATCCGTGAGATTGCCACAATGCCAAACATTGTGATCCATGGATTGATGACCATTGCACCTTTCGTAGATAACCCGGAAGAAAACCGGATCCATTTTAAAAATTTGAAGAAATTACTAGTTGACATAAATGCCAAAAACATTGATAATGTTAGTATGCATGAGCTTTCCATGGGCATGACTGGAGATTACGAAGTTGCCATTGAGGAAGGCGCCACCTATGTCCGGGTAGGAACCGGCATTTTTGGAAACAGAAACTATAACTAGAAAGGAACGAAGGATATTATGGCTTTTGATTCTATTAGAAGTTTTTTTAATATTGATGATGACGACGATTACATGGAAGATTCCTATGAGGATTTAAATGACTACGAGGAAGAACCGGTTCGTCACAAGACCACATCCAGACAAAGGGTTCGTGAAGAATATGATGACGAGCCAAAGCAGAAGAGTGGATTTTTAGGTAACAAACCTAAAGTTGTTTCAATGAATAGGAGTTCTATGGAAGTTAAAGTGATCAAACCACATACATTTGAGGACTCACAAGAGATATGTAATATGCTGTTAAACGGCCGTCCGGTTATTGTAAACCTGGAAGGCTTTGATCCGGATGATGCCCAGCGTATCATGGACTTTATTTCCGGATGTATTTATGCCATCAACGGCAAATATCATCAGATTTCCAAGTATATCTTTATTTTCTCACCAGAAAATGTAGATATCAGTGGTGATTCTTTATCCTTTGATGGTTCACAGAGTTCCATGCCTGTGATCAACCGGGAATTTTAAATGGCAGATAAACAGGAACATTTTTTTACAAGCCGCATAGAAGATCAGATCAGACAGGCTCTTTTTACAGGGAGTTCTGTCTATACTGATTTTCTAACGACAAAAGAATATATGCTGACGGAAAAGATTGTCCGCTCTTATCCGGGTGTTTCCGTTTTTTTCTGGGGCGGAAGCGAAGACTGCGACCACTTTATGGCCGCTTTTGTTCCGGAGGAGTATAAAGAGTTTTTTACCGTTGATTCTTTTCCCATCCGTTGTATTAAGGTAGCGCCTAAACATATAAAGTTTACGGGACAGCCTTTACAGCACAGGGATTATCTTGGTTCTGTCCTGAATCTGGGAATGGACCGCTCCAAGATCGGCGACATCCGTATAAGTCAGGATGCAGCTTATATTTTCTGTCATGAAGATTTTGCACCACTTATACTACAGGAGCTTACTTGTGTAAAACATACCAGTGTATCGGCTGCTGTTGTTTCCCGGTCAGCAGATATTCCCCCACAGGAATTTGAAATATTGAACCGCAGTGTAGCTTCTCCCAGACTGGATGCCATTGTTGCCGCCGCATCCGGATGTTCCCGCACAAAGGCGGCGGATATGATCCGTCATGGAAATGTTATTGCCAATCATGAGGAAAAGACTAATACGAGTTATACATGCCCTCCCGGAACCGTTATGACGATTTACCACTACGGTAAATACCGCATCCATTATTCCGAAGAGGATATCACTAAAAAGGGAAAACAAAAAATACAGATTTTTAAATACAAATAAAAATAAAGGGAGGAACTGCTATGTTATCGCCATTAGATTTGCAGGGAAAACGCATTACTACAAAACGAAAAAAATATGACAAAGCAGAAATGGACGAATATCTGGATTTTGTCTTCGAGAATTACAAAGCCTTGTATGACGAACATCTGGAAACACAAAAACGGTTGAAAGAAGCGGATGAAAAGATTGCTTATTACCGTTCCATAGAATCCACTATGCAGAAAGCACTGGTGTTAGCTGAGAAAACATCCACAGAGACTAAAGAGGCTGCTATTTTAAAGGCTGAAGCCATTGAGAAAGATGCCAATACCAAAGCGTCTAAGATCGTCTCTGCCGCAGAGGCTGAATATGACAAGATCCGTGATAAGTGTCTCACATTGATGAATCAGTTTAACCAGTACAAATTGCAGTTAAAACAGGTTACAACCGCACAGCTTGAGTATATTTCCGGTGATTCCTTTGATATTCATGAACCGGAGATTCCGGAAACTCCTGAAATTGTAAAAGAAGCAGCCGCCGCTGTTTCCGCTTCTGCTACAGAACCAGAGACGGCCGAGCCGGAAACAATGGAGTCAACAGCCATAACCGAGCCGGAGACGACAGAACCGGAGATATTAGAAGAAACCATTACTCCACCGGTGGAAGAGTTACCGGAGGAAAAGCCGGAAATTTCTGCTTCTGTTGACAAGTCCAACAACACTGCCCAGGCTGAAAGTGTTCCGGCAGAAGAGGAAAGTGCCACCTTAGAGCAGGTGAAGGACTCTTATGAAGTTATTTCAGATGATGAGCAGCCGGTACCGGAACTGAAACTGGATGAAGCGGCTTCCGGTGAAACCATCGTGTTACCAAATATCAAAGAGAAACTGAAAGAGCCGGCGTCTACAAAAACCGATGATGAAACGGTGGATATTCTTACGGCAGATACCATTGATCTGAGTACACCGATCACGAAGGTGAAACAGGCAACGGAACAGTTAGAGCCAGAAGCAGAGAAAAAAGAAGAGCAGTTAGAACCAGTTACGGAAAAGAAAGATGTTCCCACACTGGATTCTCTTCTTAACAGCATGAATATGTCCAAAAAGAAAAAGGGAAAGAAAGGCCAGGACGAAGATCCGTTTGAGTTTCTTGGTTCTGTAGATGATTTTTAATGAAGAAAACAATGCTTAAAACCCATTTCGTGTATTCCCTCCTTTTTGTCGTTCTGATCGCGCTGGATCGGATCACGAAAAACTGGGCTTCCCACACGCTGATCAAACAGGACATAGATGTGATTCCGGATGTACTGTGTTTTCATTATCTGGAAAATGCCGGTGCAGCCTGGGGAATCCTTCAAAATGCCATCTGGCTGTTTGCCATCATAACCATCCTTGTATTGGGAGTTATGGTCTATTTTTACAGCCGGATACCTTTTGAACCGAAGTATCATTATTTCCGCTTTACGATCATTTTACTGTCAGCCGGTGCGATCGGCAATTTTATAGACCGGATCCTGTGGCATTATGTCGTAGATTTTATTTATATCAAAGCAATCCGCTTCCCTGTTTTTAATGTAGCTGACTGCTTTGTATGTATTGGTGCTTTGTGTCTGATCCATTGTCTTCTTTTCGTATATAAAGATGACAAGCTTTGCTAATATGAGGTTTATATAATTATGGAATTAATTGAATTAACGGTATCGGAAGAGTTTGAAATGGCCAGGCTGGACCAGTTTCTGGCCGGACATTTAACTCAGTCCAGAACCTATATCCAAAAGTTAATAAAAGCAGGTCAAATAACAATCAACGGGAACTTAATTACGCGAGTAAAAGTTCCCGTTCATTATGGTGATTTTATCCTTATCAATATCCCTGATCCTACAAAACTTAAAATTCTTCCGGAAAATCTAAATCTGGACATTTTATATGAAGATGAAGATGTGTTGGTGGTCAATAAACCGAAAGGCATGGTTGTGCACCCAGCTCCTGGCCATACAAGCGGCACTCTGGTAAATGGCCTTATGTACCACTGTAAAGACCATTTATCCGGCATTAATGGCGTTCTGCGGCCAGGTATCGTCCACCGTATCGATAAAGACACCACCGGTGCTCTTATTGTGTGCAAAAATGACATGGCTCACCAGTCACTTGCACTGCAGTTAAAAGAACACACCATTACACGACGCTACAATGCCATTGTCTGGCACAATTTTACAGGAGAAGAGGGGACGATCGATAAACCGATTGCACGGCATCCTGTAAACCGCAAGAAAATGTCCGTTATGCCGGAAGGACAGGGGAAACGGGCTGTTACCCACTACCATGTGTTAGACCATTTAAACAAGCAGTATAACTTGATCGAATGTCATCTGGAGACCGGCCGTACCCATCAGATCCGTGTACATATGGCTTATATAAATCATCCGCTTTTAGGGGATGAAATTTACGGTCCGGCCACTCCGTCGCAGTTTAAAAACATTCGCGGTCAGACACTTCATGCAAGAATTTTGGGATTTAAACATCCGCGGACAAATCAATATATTGAAGTCGAAGCACCCTTGCCACCATATTTTGTGGATTTGCTAGAAACCCTTAAAAAATAACGAATTTTCGTACATTTTCACTCTTGACATATGGGCTACTATGGGTGTAGTATAGAGATACTTTCCGATTACGAATCGTGTAGAATGAGATTCTACATAAGTAGATAAAGTTTATTTTTAAGGTTGGGGAACCACATTCAGGAGGTATATGGTATTAAATGAGCAATAGTAAAGCAAAGGAAAAAGAATTGCGTTTACATGAGGGTGAATTAAATGTAATGGAGCTTCTCTGGTCCAATAAAGTATTGGCCGCCAAAGATATTTCCAAGATTATTAAGGAATATATTGGCTGGGAAAAAAATACAACCTATACGGTTATTAAGCGGTTGATCGACAAAGGTGTTGTTTCCCGTGAAGATCCTGGATTCCAGTGCCGTGCTGAAATTTCCAAAAAGGAAGTTCAAAAGATTGAAACCAATGCATTATTATCTAAAATGTTTAATGGTTCACTGGCCAATTTCATAACAGAATATTTGGCTGACTGCAAGCTGACTACAGAAGAGGTGCTGGAACTTCAAAGAGTCTTAAATAAACAATTATAGAAGGAATCGCATATAAAGGTATATGCGGTTTCTTTTTTCCTTCTTTGCTCTCTTGGACAAACTCCAGTTTTTCAAAAAGAGTTGAAAGTAACATTTAATTCTGATATAATATCTGTTATAAAGCAGATACACATATACCTGGAGGTTTTATTATATGGAAAAGAAAACAACCTATCATGAACAGACATCCATTGACAATACAGTTAAACTACGTGAAGTTCTTACTACTTTACCGGACTTTTGCCGTAATTATTTTCGTGCCATGGAGCCAACTACAACGGCCAAGACACGAATTTCTTATGTATATGATATACGGCTTTTCTTTCATTTTTTATGCGAACAGAATCCTTATTTCAAAAAATACGAATCCATCACCCAGATTACCCTGGCCGACCTTGAGAATCTGACTCCTATGGATATCGAGGAATATCTGGAATACTTAAAATATTACACCGATGAAAAGGGCCGGTCCCATACCAACAGCGAGCGGGGAATCAAGCGTAAATTAGCAGCACTGCGGAGCTTTTATGCCTATTATTACAAGCGGGAATTGATCCACAGCAATCCAACTGTAGTCGTTGACATGCCTAAACTTCACAAACGGGAAATTATCCGTCTGGATCCAGATGAAGTGGCCAATCTGTTGGATTATGTAGAGCATGGCGGCGATGAAATGACGGGCATGAAAAAGACATACTTTGAAAAAAATAAAACTAGAAACCTGGCTATTTTTACTTTACTTCTTGGTACAGGCCTTCGTGTGTCCGAATGTGTCGGACTGGATCTGGAAGACCTGGATTTCAAAAATAACAGGATCCGTATTATCCGCAAGGGCGGTAAAGAGGATTTTGTGTACTTTGGCGATGAAGTAGCTGAAAGTTTATACGACTATTATGCTGAGCGGAAACATATTGTGACAAAGGAAGGCCACGAACACGCCTTGTTTTTGTCCATTCAGAAAAGGCGGATCAGCGTACAGGGGATCGAAAATCTGGTATCCGACTGCGCCAAACATGTTACGACCATTAAACACATTACGCCACATAAATTACGAAGTACTTACGGCACCTCTCTTTACCGTGAAACGGGGGACATCTACCTGGTAGCGGAAGTTTTGGGACACAATGATGTTAATACAACCAGAAAACATTATGCCGCATTAGAAGAAGACCGCAAACGCCAGGCAGCATCTGCGGTCTCTTTACGAAAAGAATAACGGATCAGATTTTTCTTATCTTATCTCTTATTTTTAATACCATGGATGGAGTCACAGACAACTCATCGATCCCCATCTCTACAAATGTTTCTGTCAGTGAAAGGTCTGCCCCCAATTCTCCGCAGATTCCTACCCAGCATTGATGTTTATGGCCATTTTCTATAGTCATTTTGATCATGCGCAGGATTGCTTCATGATGGGGATCGTAAAAGGATTCCAATTTGGGATTCTGCCTGTCCACAGCCAGCGTATATTGAGTCAGATCGTTGGTTCCGATGCTAAGGAAATCCACCTCTTCTGCCAGTTTATCACTGATCATAACAGCCGCCGGCGTCTCTATCATAATACCAAGTTCTACTTCTCCGTACAAAATACCGTGGTCTTTCAATTCATCTTTTACTTCTGCTACAATTTCCTTGATCTTTATGATTTCCTCCAAAGAAATGATCATAGGAAACATAATTCCTATATTGCCGTAATAACTGGCCCGGTATATGGCACGAAGTTGTGTTTTAAATAGTTCCGGCTGATCCAGGCAGATCCGGATCGCACGATAACCCATGGCCGGATTTTCTTCCGCTTCCAGATTCAGATAATCTACCTGTTTATCGGCACCAATATCCAATGTCCGGATGATCACTTTTTTACCGGCCATGGTCTCTGCTACTGCTTTGTAAACCTTAAACTGCTCTTCTTCTGTAGGTAGTTTCTCCGATTCCAGGTATAAAAACTCACTCCGGAACAGACCGATGCCGGCAGCATCATTGGCCAGGACAGATGCCAGATCCCCCATACCGCCTATGTTTGCGTACAGATGGATTTTCTTTCCCGTAGTCGTTACGGTTTCTTTTCCCTTCAGGTTCAGAAGAAGTTTTTTCTCCTGCTCCTCTTCTTCTTTCTTCTTTTCATAATAACGAAGGGTTTCTTCATCTGCATCCAGGATCATTTTTCCCTCATAGCCATCTACAATAGCCATTTTCCCTTCCAGGCCTTCCGGCAGATCCACACCGATCAACGCCGGAATATTCATAGTCCTTGCTAAAATAGCCGTATGGGAATTGGTTGACCCCTTATGGGTGACAAAACTTAATACCTTGCTTTTATCCAGCTGCACCGTCTCACTTGGTGCCAGGTCTTCTGCCACCAGGATCACGGGCTCTTCTGAATCCACAGCGCCACTTTCCCTGCCCTGTAAAATGCGGATAACACGGTTTGAAACATCTTTTACATCCGCTGCCCGCTCTTTCATATACTCATCATCCATTGCCTGGAACATCTGGGCAAAGTTGTCACCTACTGTAGCCACCGCAAACTCTGCATTGATCTTCTGGGACTGGATCACATTCACAATCGATTCTACATAATCCAGGTCATCTAACATCATCTGATATACCTCAAAAATCTGTGCATTGGCCTCTCCTACTTCACTGCGGGCCTTCTCATACAGTTTTTGTAACTGCTCTTTCGCCTGAGTCTGCGCTCTCTCAAAACGCTGAAGTTCTTCCTCTGTATTTTGGACCGGATATCTTTTTACCAACTGATCTCCTTTTTCCAAAACAGAGATTCGCCCCACTGCAATGCCTGAAAAAACACTTTTTCCCTGTAATTCCACCATAAGACCTGCCTCCTTCCCACAAATCTCTTTTACAGATTTTCCTGCAGAAACTTAGATAACTTTTCGATTGCCTGATCTTCATCGCTGCCTTCGGCTTTTAAGACAATTTCCTGATCCTTTTTTACACCCAGGCCCATTACACCGAAAATTCTTTTGGCATCTACTTCTTTTCCATCTTTGCTGATGGTGATATTACTCTCACAAGACGCTGCCTCTTTTACAAACAAACCTGCCGGTCTTGCATGGATTCCCTGCTCATCTTTGATCACATAACGAAATTCTCTCATATCAATCATCCTCCGATCTAATTATTTTTTTCTTTTTTCAAAATACCTAATAAAATGGCTGTTACAAAAGTTCCTGCCACCCATGCCACAATATACATAAGTGGATTTCCTACCGTTGCAAATACGAATACGCCTCCATGAGGAGCCATCAGCGTACAGCCGGCCAAAGCGGATAAAAGTCCAGCCACACCGGCACCTGCCATAGTACACGGAATCACATGAAGCGGATCGGCTGCGGCAAATGGAATGGCACCTTCTGTGATAAAGGATGCACCCATGATCAGATTTGACACCTTGGCTCCTCTTTCTGCCTTCGTAAATTTTTTAGGGAAAAGCCAGGCTGCCACTGCAATCCCGGTAGGGGGAACCATTCCGCCTACCATAATAGCCGCCATAGCTATATAACAGGCCTGTACAGCCGGATCCGATGCACTCATTCCATTCTGCATAAATTCATTGGCTGATGCCAGCATACCGGTTCCGAACACATAAGCTGCCTTGTTGATCGGGCCTCCCATATCAATCGCCATCATTGCTCCCAGCAACAGTCCCAGTACCGTTATAAAACCGGCATTTGAAATACTTGTAAGCATATTGCTTAATCCCGTATTGATCAGCCCGATAAGTGGATTCAGGATAAAGCACATTAAAAGCGACATGATAAAAATTCCTGCAACCGGATAGATCAGTGTCGGTTTGATGCCCTCCAGAGACTCCGGAAGACGGGCACAGATTTTTTTCAAGGCCAAAACGATCACTCCAGCCAGAAAACCTGCTGCAATTCCTCCCAAGAATCCAGAAACAGTATTGCCTCCGTTCTCTGCCTGAAAACCAAAATCTGCAATAAACCGGTTAAAAATTCCCATCTGCCCGATTTTATCCGCAAATGGCATATTCGCGATCAGGGCATTACCGGAAGAGGCGATCAGTCCTCCTGTAAATCCCACTGCCAGTCCGGGCCTGTCTGCGATAGAATAGGCTATATATCCGGAAAGTACCGGAACCATCAAGCCCATGGAAAGCCCGCCAATGTATTTAAAAAATGCTGACAACGGCGTCATCTGTCCAAAATTTCCGCCTCCCAGAGAACCGTAACCACAAATGGTATCGATCAAAAAGGCAATGGCTGTCAGTATTCCGCCTCCTATTACAAAGGGAAGCATATGAGACACACCACTCATAAGATGCTTATACAGTGAATGTCCGATTCCTTCTTTGGATGCCCCGTTCTCTGTTTCTTTTTCTTCGGATCCCCCTTCAAAAGCAGATGCTTTTCCGTCTAAAACCTGGCGGATCAATTTTTCACTCTGGTTGATTCCATCGGCAACTTTTGTTATTACAACCGGTTTTCCTTTAAACCGCTCCAATGGCACCTTCGTATCTGCCGCAACAATAATTCCTGCCGCCTTTTCAATATCTTCTTCCGTCAAAACATTTTTTGCACCACCGGATCCCCTTGTTTCCACCTTGATGCGACAGCCCAATTCCTGTGCCTTTTTCTCCAATGCCTCTGCCGCCATGTAAGTATGGGCAATCCCAGTAGGACATCCGGTTACTGCCAGTACATAGGGAACCGTTTCTGCTGTTTTTTCATCAGGAATCCGTTCTCCTGCATCTTCTTTTTTTGCATCATCTTTTTCCGTTTCTGCCTCATCTACTACTTTCAAAAATTCTTCAACCGAGGAAGATGTCATTAATTTAGATGTAAAATATTCGTCCATCAACAGCACAGACAATTTACTCAAAACATCCAAATGTACATTTTCTTTTGTATCCGGTGCCGCGATCAAAAACAGAAGTTTTACTGGTTCTCCATCCAGTGAATCAAACTCAACACCATCTGGGATTACCATGGCCGCCAGTCCCGGTTTTATTACCGCATCTGACTTACAATGAGGTATGGCGATTCCTTCACCAATACCGGTTGTACTTTCCTCTTCTCTTTTATATACTCCACTGCGGTACTTTTCCATATCCCGGATCCTGCCACTCTGCCCCATAAGTTCAATCGCCTGATCCAATACATCCTTTTTGTCTGAAGCCGATGCGCTCAGCCGAATGCTCTTTTTATCCAACAAATCAATAATACGCATACCGGTCTCTCCTTTCCCATAAGTTAAAAATCAAATGAATGTGAATCCATAACCTGCATTACCTGCTCCTTCGTTGCCAGTTCCTCTGAAAAAGCACTGGCACTGCCTGTGCACACACCCATCTTAAATGCTTTCACAAAATCTTTCGTCTCACAATAACCCGCCAGGAAACCTGCCACCATGGAATCTCCTGCTCCTACTGAATTTTTAACGGTTCCTTTGGGTGCTTCGCTCTTATATACCGTTCCATTTTCGCATATAAACACTGCACCTTCGCCAGCCATGGATACGATCACATTCCCAGCTCCCATATCCTGCAGTTTTAAACCATATTGAACCACTTCCTTTTTTGTTCTGATTTCTGTGGAAAACAATTCACTTAACTCATGAATATTAGGTTTGATCAGAAAAGGGTGGTATTTAAGCACATTTAACAGTAAATCCCCGGTAGCATCCACCACCACTTTGATCCCCTTGTTCTCCAATAATTTTAAGATGTCACAGTAAATCGTATCCTCTATCTTCATAGGAACGCTGCCTGCTAAAACCAGATAATCACCTGAACGCAAAATGGAAAACTGTTCCAGCAGCTGTTGTATATGTTCCTTTTCAATATCCGGTCCGATTCCATTTATCTCCGTCTCCTGCTGTCCCCGGAGCTTAATATTGATCCTGGACTGTCCGCCTGAAACAGCGATAAATTTCTCTTTTACACCTTTTTCATGGATCTGATGCTTTATTTCTTCTCCGGTAAAGCCTGCGCAAAATCCAAGTGCTGTACTTTCAAATCCAAGATTCTTTAATACAAAAGAGACATTGATCCCCTTCCCTCCTGCATAAAGCTTCTCCGCCACAGCCCGGTTGGTCCTGCCCGGCATAAACTCGTCTACATCTACTACATAATCCAAAGATGGATTTAGCGTAACCGTATAGATCATACAGTGACTCACCTCCAAAACATTATATTTTCAGTTTAACAATGTTATCATATGAATCATACTTCTCATCTGCAAACATAGTTGTCAGTATCATTACCTGCTTCATTTGTGCAAATTTTACACTGGATATCCGGCTGAACTTGCTTGGATCACTTAAAACAAATTTTTTCATGCAGTGTTTCAGTGCCTCTTTCTTTACAGCTGCTTCTTTCACATCCGGTGTCGTAATGCCTACTCTTTCGTGAATGCCATTTGCACCAAAAAAGCCTTTAGTAAAATTATACTTTTGCAGTGAATCAATGGTTTCATCTCCTACAATTGCTTCTGTTGTTGCCTTAAATTCACCTCCCAGAATATAAGTAGTATACCCAGCTTCTGATAATTTTTTCGCATGGGATACTGCATTTGTAACAAAAGTAACATTTTTTTCTTTCAAATGATCGATCATCAATTCTGTCGTGGAGCCGGCATCCAGGAAAACAAAGTCACCCGGTTCAATCAGCGAGGAAGCATATTGGGCAATGACTGTTTTTTCCTGAATATTCAGATCCTTTTTTTGTGTCATCGTCGCTTCCTGTGAAGTGTAACAGTCTGAGCGGATCATGGCGCCACCTCTGACTTTATTGATCCTTCCCTGATCATCTAAAATGGTCAGATCCCGGCGGACAGTAGATTCGGAAATGTTCAGTTCATCCATAAGTTCAATATTTGAAACACTTCCCCTCTCCTTTATCAACTGTTCGATTGCCTGTAATCTCTCTTCTGTCAACATTTCTGCCACGCTCCTTTTCTTTATGTTGATTATATTATACTTTCATTTTCCGTCATCGTCAATCATATTCATTCATTTTCTTTCATTTTCTGCATTATTTTTTCAATCAAACAGCAAAAACCGTCAAAAGTATTCAAAACAACTTTTGACGGTTTTATATGATGATTCAATATTTCCTTTACAATTATCTTCCGGTCTGATAGGAATTAAACATCTTCACAATTCCGGTATATAATGATTTCGCTGCCTTCTTCTGGAAACTATCACTGGTAAGGCGGCTATAATCGGAACTTCCGGATATAAATCCTAACTCGATCAAAATAGCCGGAACACTGTTATTTTTGATCACATAATATCCGGCAGTCTTTGTTCCTCTGTTTTTTGTACCCAGATCTGTCAATAACTGGGTGCGGAACAAATTAGCCATGGTTTTGCTTGTTATCCCACCAAAACTGCTGCTGTTATTTGATACAGAATAGTACACCTCTGTACCATTTGCCGACGAATTGCTTGCCGAATTCATATGAAGACTGATAAAAGCATCCGCCCCTACTGTTTTTGCAAATTTAGCTCGGTTAGCCAATGTGATATAACTGTCATTTGTCCTTGTCCAGTATACTTTAATATCCGGTGCATTGCTTGCAAAATAACTCTTCATATAGGTATACAAGATTTTAAATGTAATATCCTTTTCATTCTTTCCTTTATTCTGTGCTCCCGGATCATGTCCACCGTGACCGGCATCCAGAACAAGAATGTTTTTATAGATTGAACGAGGCGTTCCCATTTTCACTACAAAATTGTCTCCCTGCTCATATATTTTATATCCCTGCAGACTGGAAGTAGTTACTGTGATCTCTGTGTTGGATCCATTTTTAGCAACGGTAACATCTCTTATCCCATTGTTATTCAAAATAACCGGATTCGAATTGTAAAAGGCCACATGATCTCCACGAATCATGATCTTAAATTTCTTGGACATATACAAATCCTCATTGGTAACATCTGCTATGGTTGTACCAGCCGGTTTCTTGATGGTAAGTGAATAACCACTTAACTGTGTGTTAGAGCTGTAGGCACTCAATATGTTTAAGGTAAGGACATTATCCTGTACAATATAAGAAAAATCAGCCTTTGCCTTGCAATTGATTGTTACGATTACCTTGTCATCTTTCTGTGTGACAGAAGTCTTTTGAATCATCTCTCCAAAGTTTGAGAACTGATCCTTAGCCAGGCTGTATTTGGACTTGTCCAAAGTGATCGTAATATTCTTATCGTCCCGGACAATATCCGCATTTTTCATAGCGTCACCTAAACTGCCGGTCAGTGCAAAGGAAATTACTCCAACACCTGACTGTTCGCTGTAAGTAGACTTCATCCCATAAATATAATTCGTCTCCGTGTCACCCTTCATAGCGGTGGTGAGTTCTCCCTGCCAGTCAAAAAATACCTTTGACTGGATTGCATAATATCCTGCTGTTTTATTCCATGATCTTGTATATCCCAGATATTTAAGAACTGCTGCGGCCGGCACACAGATTGTCTCTGTCTTCTTTGTGAGATTTTTAATCTTTTTAACCGGCTGTCCCATGGTAACCTTTGTTCCGTTTACAACCACATCTCTGGAACCGACAGTACACTGTAAGGACATATTCGTATCTTCATTGGTGACCTGGATCTTACCGGTAGTTCCCTCTTCTTTGTAATTTAATTTCATTATATCTGAAAGAACTTCCTTGGCAGGCATATACATATTAGACTGAATCTTCACAACAGGCATGGATTTCAGACTATAATTGGTGTGATTATAATAAATTCCTCCCTGGACGCCTGTGTAATATACGGTCGTATTGTCATAAGAAAGCTTGATCGGTGCTTTTAAGTCAATACGTTTTCCCACCTTTTTATAAGACAAATGCAGATTCTTTGCTACAAATGAGACAGGCACAACAATCTTTGTCTTTTTCTTTGATACATATCGAAGAGAAATCGGAGCGGTCGTAAGCTTCTTTTTCTTACCATTTACATATGCAGTCTTGCTGCCCACCTTCATCGTAATGGTAACGCCATTCTTCTTTATGGTTATCTTTTTGGTTTTCTTTGAATAACTGGCTGAAGCCTTCACCCCTGATTTAAAAACATCATAATACGGCACCATATAACTCTTTTTAATGACCATAGCCTGATAACCCGACTTGCTCACGGTTTTTCCATTATATTTTACCGTCATTTTCTTGCTCTTGTTCTTATATGTCTTTCCATTGTACTTGACCTTTGTATATGAAGCTGCCTGAAGAGGGGTCCCCTCCTGACAGATAACCCCTGCCAGCACAGTCATCATCAATAAAGACATCAGTACAACAATTCTTCTTCCCGTATTCATAGTTACCTCCTATACTTTTTTTCTGCGTTCATTATATGCATATGAATTGACAGAATCTTGTCACCCAGATGGTTATTAAAAACTACGAATACAAGTATAAATTACATTGAACATAAAATCAACTGTCTGTTAGTGGTAAACAGGAACTACAATATACTCTCCTGAATATAACTCTGTGGACTGAAGATCATTCAAATATATAATCTGATCCATATACTGGGAACTGGTCAGACTGGAAAAACGGGCTGCATACTCAGCAGAAATCTGAGACAGGGAATCTCCCTCGTGGACCATAACCTGCTTATATGTCACCTGGGACTCCTGATCCGAAATTTCCACTCCTGCAGATGCTTTGGAATAAAACACCATAACAAATAAAAACATGCAGACAACCGTAACAGAAGTAAGTATAATATTTTTGTACATTGCTTTCTTTTTCATAAGACTTTCTCCTTTTCGAACACTTGTTTACCGAACAACTGTTTGCAGTATAACATTCGAACAGGCGTTTGTCAATAGAAATATAAAAAAAGCCAGCCATTTCTGGCTGGCAGTCTCTGTATTCTGTTATTCTTCGTCGTCTTCCTTTTCCTCAGCATCAATTTTAATAGCACTGGATGCCAGTTCTTCAATGGCAATCGACAAAGGTTTCGGACAGGATGGATTTTTTGCCAGTGGCTCAGATCCGGCAATGATCTGTCTGGCTCTCTTTGCTGTAGCCAAAACAATGGAGTAACGGCTGTTTACAACCGGCTGTTCTCCCTGCTCAACCTCACTGTTTGCAATGTTCATTAAATCACTGTAAGATGGATGTAACATAATCTATTCTCCTTTCATTGTTAAAAATCTTTTATGATCATGGCTTTCCAAATTTACTTAATGGCCATATTCTGACAAATACTTTTCCTGCAATGTTTTCCCTTTTAACAGGACCCGGTCCCTTTGGCTCGTCATCCTCGGAAAAACGGCTGTCAAGACTTACGGATCTGTGGTCGCCCAGAACAAAGTACTCATCATCACCCAGTTTAATAGGTTCCTGCGCATCCCCGGCACTGACCATTTCATCCTTGGCGTATGGATCATCGATCTTATTGCCATTGATATATATGTCATTATCCTTGATCTGCACCGTCTCTCCCGGCAGACCATAGATACGCTTTACATAGTACTCTTCTACATCTCTTCCTTTTGGATAAAACACAATGATGTCATATCTTTTTGGATCCGTAAAATGGTAGGATACTTTATCCACCAGAAGACTTTCCCCGTTTTGCAGCGTATCCTGCATGGACTCACCACTTACAACGGTTCTCTGCACCACATACTTTGGCACCAGCCACACACACACTATGATCAAAAGTACATAAATCAAACCTTCTACAAATGTCTTTTTTTTGTTTTTCATTTTATATTTCCCTCCACCAATATTTTAACCTCTTATCATCCATTCAATCTGGTAACGATCGTTTCCGGAAGCAGGGACGATAATACAACGGTTTTATTTTCCATAATTATGACAGCCTTCGTTTTTCGGCCACAGGTTGCATCCACTGCATCCCCATTGTCTCTGGCATTTTGTACCAGTCTCTTAACAGGTGCCGCCACCGGACTGACAATACTTATGATCTTATCAGCATTGACAACATTGCCAAAACCTATGTTAATAAAATTCATAACTGCCCCTCATCATTCTATGTTCTGAATCTGCTCACGGATTTTCTCAATCTCCGTTTTTAATTCAATCCCATACTCCGACATGATACTGTCATTGGCTTTTGATAAGATGGTGTTGGCTTCCCGGTTCATCTCCTGTGTAAGGAAATCTAACTTACGGCCAACTGCCTCTTTTGCCTGCGCAAGGGTCTCTGTCATATGAGCCACATGGGTCTGCAGACGGACAATCTCTTCATCTACACAAATCTTATCTGCATACAAAATGATTTCTGTAGCAAGAACCCGCTCATCCAGCTGACCGTCTCCCAGAAGTTCCTGGATCCGGTCTGTCACCTTCTGCCTGTATTCTTCAACAATTTCCGGCGAACGGGCCTTTACCTGTTCCACCAGAGAACTTACTTTCCCAAGTTTGCAAAGAAGGTCTTCCTGCAATCCACTGCCCTCAATACGACGGCTTTCGCGGAACATGTTTCCTGCCTCTTCCATGGCTTTGTCCACCAGGGACGCAATGGAATCTTCATCCAGGCTTTCCTCTTCCTGTGTGATCACTTCCGGATATTTTGAAAGCCGGTATGCAGACAAATCTTCCTCTAATTCAAAATCCTGTGAAATCTGCTTCACGCACTCCCGATAAGCCGCTGCGGTCTCTTTGTTGTACTTAATCCCGGATGCGTCTCCCTGAACATGTTCCATATTGACAAACACATCTACTTTACCGCGGTTTCCGTATTCTTTCACATTTTTGCGGATATGCTGTTCCAGGAAACTTAACTTTCTCGGCACCCGCACATTCACATCCAGATAACGGTGATTCACAGATTTCATTTCGATCGTGATCTTAAGCTGCTCATCCTGCACCTCACCACGACCAAATCCTGTCATACTGTATATCATATCAACCTCGCATAACTTTCTTATTGACTATCTTATAAATTATAATTCATAACCTTTGTTTAGTCAAGTTTTCCTTTTAATATGATTCTTCATGATGTATAATATTGTCATATCTTTATTTTTAGGAGGTTTTTTATGGCTTTCGATGGTATTACAGTCGCAGCTTTGACAAAGGAATTCAACGATAAACTGACAGGTGGTTACATTCAGAAAATCGCCCAGCCAGAAGCAGATGAGCTGCAGCTTACTATAAAAAATAACCGGCACAATTATAAATTGCTGATTTCAGCCAGTGCCACACTTCCGCTGATCCATCTGACCGACCAGCCCAAGTTGTCACCACTGACAGCACCTAATTTCTGTATGCTTCTCAGAAAGCACCTTGGCAGTGCCCGCATTCTTTCTATTACCCAGCCTTCTCTGGAACGAATTGTGGAATTTCATCTTGAAAACCTGAATGAACTAGGAGATGTGGTGCAGAAAAAACTGATCGTGGAACTCATGGGAAAACACAGTAATATTATCCTGGTGGATGAAAGCACCAACTTGATCATTGACAGTATTAAACACATCAATGGTTTGTTAAGTTCCGTCCGGGAGGTTCTTCCGGGAAAAGAATATTTCATTCCCAACACAAAACATAAAACAGATCCTCACACAGCCTCTCCGGATTTTTGGAACACTTCTGTTTTTACAAGTCCTATATCAGTAAGTAAAAGCATTTACTCAAATCTTACTGGTTTCAGTGCATCCATGTCCCAGGAACTCTGCTTTGAAGCGGATATCGACGGTGATCTTCCCTGCGCAGCCCTAAACGGCAACCAGAAGTCTGCCTTGTTAGACTGCTTCCGCAATCTGATGCAGAAAATTTCTGAAGGAAATTTTTCTCCCTGCATTGCTTTTGTAAATGGTATTCCCAAAGATTTTGCACCGGTTACGCTGAAACGGTACGGCCAGTCAGACAAGCTGACAGACTACGATTCGATCTCAGAGGTAGTAGAATCTTTCTACCGTGAAAAAGCAGTTGTCAGCCGTATCCACCAGAAATCGACAGACCTGCGCAAGCATGTGACAACTCTGTTAGAACGGACCGCCAAAAAAACAGCGATCCAGACAAAGCAGCTGCAGGATACTGAAAAAAAGGATATTTACAAAGTTTACGGCGAACTATTAAATACTTACGGATATCAGCTTACACCAGAGGATTCCTATCTGGAATGTGTAAATTACTATACCAATGAAACAGTCCGGATTCCTGTGGATAAAACCATGACTTCCACAGAAAATGCCAACCGGTATTTTAACAAATATAACAAAATGAAGCGTACCTGCGAAGCCGTTTCAGAACAGTTAGCGGAAAGCAAAGAAATGTTAGAGCACCTGGATTCTATTTTAAACGAACTGGATATTGCCAGAAAAGAGGAAGATCTGCAGGCGATCCGCCGTGAGTTGGAAGAATGTGGTTATATCAAAAAGCAGGCAGGAAAAAAGGGGAAAAACCGGATTTCCAAAAGCAAACCACTTCATTTTATTTCTTCCGATGGATACGACATATATGTAGGGAAAAACAATTTTCAAAATGAAGAGATCACTTTTAAACTGGCTACCGGCAATGACTGGTGGTTTCATGCAAAAAAAACACCCGGTTCCCATGTGATCATAAAGTGCAACAACGAGGAACCGCCTATCCGTACATTTGAAGAAGCTGCCAGCCTGGCCGCATTCTTTTCAAAAGGTCATGGAGCAGAAAAACTGGAAATTGATTATACCCAAAAAAAGAACATAAAAAAACCTCATGGCAGCAAACCTGGTTTTGTGGTTTACTACACAAACTATTCCATGCTTGCTTCGTCGGATATTTCCGGTATTCAGTGCAGTAATCCAGAAGATTCAGTTTTTCTTGAAAGGAGCCAGACAATATGATCTTATATGACATGCATCTTCATTCAGACTTTTCTTCTGACAGTTCCACCCCGGCTGCCAGCCAGGTTGACAGTGCCAGACAGGCCGGACTGCACGGAATCTGTCTGACAGACCACATGGACTATGATTTTCCCAAAGAAGAGATCGATTTTCCTCTTTCTCCGGGCGAAATTCCTTTTGAGTTCAGTCTTGCGGATTATTTTCCCCAGTTAAAAAAAATCCGGGAAGAGAATCCGGACCTTACAATTCTGACTGGTATTGAGTGTGGTCTTCAGACCACTCCCTCTGTATTAGAAAAGAACTCTGTTCTGACGGATATGGATGAATTTGACTTTATCATCGGTTCTTTGCATCTGGTAAATAAAAAGGATCCCTATTATCCATCATTTTGGGATAACAGGGATCCAGAAGAAGCCATCCGCCAGTATTTAGATCAGTTATACAAAAACATAACGGCATTTCATCACTTTGATACCCTGGGCCATCTGGACTATATTGTCCGCTATGCACCAGTTTCTTTTTCCTACGAGCCATCTGCCTTTCAGGAGCAGATCGATGCCATTCTCAGCTTTTTGATCCGTCATGACATCGCTCTGGAGTTTAACACATCCGGCTACAAAAAAACGCCTCACGGAAATCCTCACGAGGATATTTTACGCCGTTACAAAGATCTGGGAGGTGTTGCCATTACAATTGGATCCGACGCCCATTCCCCTGAATATGTGGGGTATCGTTTCCGTCAGGCTGAATCTCTTTTGGTTTCCTGCGGTTTTAAAGAATATTACACCTTCCAAAAGCACACACCGGTGTCACATCAACTTGGCCAGTGATGAATGTTATACTGAGAAAAACGACTGTACAGTGGATTGTTCTGACGCAGCTGCTGTACAGCTTTTTTTATGCAGTATACAGCATAGTCCATCTCTTCTTTTGTATTATCTTCTCCCAGTGAGATGCGCAGACCGCCCTGTGCTATTTTTTCAGGAATACCAAGAGCCATCAAAACCGGCGAGGCCTCTGATTTATTTGACGAGCACGCCGATCCTCCGGAACAACAGATTCCGTTCATGTCAAGCATTGCCACCAGATTTTTTCCCTGCACAAAAGAGAAACTGATATTCACATTGTTGTAAAGGCGTTTTGTTCTGGAACCATTTAATCTGACAAAAGGAATTTCCGTTTCAAGCCGTTCCATAAGATAATCCCTTAATGACTGCACATATTTTTCCCTGGATTCCAGACTCCTGTATGCCTGGCTGGAAGCAGCTGCCATTCCTACTATTCCGGCTACATTTTCCGTGCCGGCCCTCATGCCCCGTTCCTGACCGCCTCCCTTTAAAAGAGATCGTTTTTTTATTTCTTCTGCCACATAGAGAAATCCGGTTCCTTTCGGTCCCCCGAACTTATGGGCACTGGCACTTAACAAATGCACATAACTCCTGCGTGGATCCAGGCGCATATGTCCGTATGCCTGCACTGCATCAGTATGAAAAAGAGCCTGTGAGCATGTTTGATGTAATAATTTCCCGATCTGTTCTACAGGCTGAATGGTTCCTATCTCATTGTTCACTGTCATAACAGAAACCAACCGTGTATCCATTCCGATCATCTTTTCCAGTGCTGAAAGTATTACGATACCGTTTTCATCCACCGGGATCCGCCCCACTTTTAATCCTGCTTTTTCATACATTTCAGCTGTTTTTCTCACAGCCGGATGCTCAATTCCCGATATTAAAATCTGTCCTGTCTTTTCTCCTGCCACGGCAAGTTCAAAGGCCCAGTTATCCGCTTCTGTTCCTCCAGAGGTAAAAAAAATCTCCTCAGGACTGCACGAAAGGGTAGATGCAATCTGTTCTCTGGCTTTTGTAACAGCCTTTCTGGCTCTCTCTCCCATAGAATACTGACTGGACGGATTTCCATATTCATTCAACAAATAAGGAAGCATTGCACCCAATGCTTCCTTCGATAACTTTGTTGTCGCTGCGTGATCCAAATACACTTCTGTCATATTGTATCACTTCCATCCATATAGTTTTATATTGTAATTATATGAAGGGGATCACTCTATGGTTACTCTGTAATACACTCGTTTTTCATCACGGATCGTCCGTATTACCTCCTGTGTATCACTAACCTGCTCGTCACAAGCCGCTTCATAGCCTTTTCCTTTTACCTGCTTCGCCAGATCAACTACCGGCTGTTCTTCCTCAAACAGATCATCTTCTACCGCTGAGAACACATCCTCCTGCGTTGCTTCAATCGTAATCGCCGGCTCTTCAAAGTTCAATTCCTCTTCCGGCTCTGATACCTCTTCCAATACCGGCTCTTCAAAGGTCAGCTCCTCTTCAGGCTCTGATGTCTCTTCCAATACCGGTTCCTCAAAGGTCAGTTCTTCCTCTGGCTCTGATACCTCTTCCAGTACCGGCTCTTCAAAAGTTAGTTCTTCTTCTGGCTCTGATACTTCTTCCAGTACCGGCTCTTCAAAGGTCAATTCCTCTTCCGGCTCTGACACTTCTTCCAATATCGGTTCCTCAAAGGTCAGTTCTTCCTCTGGCTCTGATACTTCTTCCAGTACCGGTTCTTCGAAGGTCAGTTCTTCTTCCGGCTCTGATATTTCTTCCCGTGCCGACTCTTCAAAGGTCAGTTCCTCTTCCGGCTCTGACACTTCTTCCAGTGCCGGCTCTGATACCTCTTCTGCCGCCGGTTCTGCACTTGTATTATCATCCTCAAAGGAAAGGAAATCCTCCTCCGGAATCAGATCCGAATCAAAATCTACACTTTCAACGGATTCCAGATGCAAAGCCTGTGGCTCTTCATTTATGGTCTCTGTTGTTTCTGGTGCGGTCTCTGAGGTCTCTTCCGGTTTCTGCTCATCTTCTTTCATAGAGAAATCCATAAAGGTATGATTTGTCTCTTCCGCAGACTGCATCTGATTTTTGCGGCGTGCCATCAGTTCTTCCAACTGATCGTCACCTCCAACCCCATTGATCTCTCTCCATTTTTTCTCTAATTCACTGATAGTAGGTACTTTTTCGTATTCCCGTACCTTATCTGAACCAGTCAATGGCTTGGTAACCGGATCCATCTTGAATGATGGCTTCTCGTACTTGGCAGATTTCTTTCTGGCAGATTTTCTTCTCTTACTCTTAGGATCTACATCTTCTACATCCTGAATCACATCTTCAAAATCAGAATTTCCAACCGTCATGCTGTCATCCATTACACTGTCTAAGATCAGTTTTTCTGTTACCGGTTCCAACTCAATCTTCTCTTCCGGCTCTTCTGATGCTGTCTCTTCACTAAAACTAATCTCATTGTCTGCATCGATTCCCTCCAGATAATCCTCGGCATCCTTTACCGAATCCGGAAGTTCACCCTGGATGCTGCTGTCCTCCGGAGCCTCCGCAAATTCTGCTTCAAACAAGGATTCCGCAGCTGAATCTTCAAAACTATGGGAAAACAGGGAATCACCTAACAAATCATCACTGTCGTCCTCGTCTTCCAAAACAGGAGTCTCTACCTCTTCTGGCGCATCTTCAAGGACCAGCGTCTCTGTCTCGTCTGACATATCTGCAAAGACAGGGGGTTCCATCTCTTCCGGCATATCTTCTAAGACAGGGGTTTCCATCTCTTCTGGCATATCCTCTAAGACAGGAGTCTCCATTTCCTCCGGCATATCTTCTAAGACAGGGGGCTCCATCTCCTCCGGCATGTCTTCTAAGACTGGGGTCTCCATTTCTTCCGGTGCTTCCTCTAAGACAGGAGTCTCCATCTCCTCCGGTGCTTCCTCTAAGACCGGACTTTCCATCTCTTCAGGCTGCACAGTTTCAAAATGAAATTCTTCCGCCGGAATTGCTTCACTGAGATCATTGGTCATATCATCCCGCTCGATCACATCTGCCATATCCTCTCTGGCACTTTCATTCATTCTGCGTATGTTTTCTGATATATCCAGACGATCCAGAAAAGATCCTAATTGTTCATCCTCGGCTGTTGTTACGGTCTCCGATGTCTCTTCCTGTGGACTTTCAAAATCAATCATACCCTCGTCCGACATCAAACTAGGGATTGCACTTTCCTCCTGTAAAAAGGCATCCTGTTCCTGACTGACAGCACCAGGATCACCTCCCAGTACCGTATTGTTATCATCTGAGTCAAAATTTGAATAGTCAAAATTAAAGGTTTCCGGCTGTTCAAGTTCAGCCTCTTCCTCCAAGGCCGTCGCCATGACCGGATCGGGAATCAATGTATCCTCTGTGCCTGTAGAAATTGTCTCCTCTTTTTTCTCCTGGCTTTCCTTTACAAGACCCTCGTTTCCCGGCATCAGTGACCACTCAGGAATCGCACTCTCGCTCTTTTCTTTTTTTCTTCCGCCCGCTCTAAATCTTCTCATAGTCTTATCATCCCCGCTATTCTCTTGAATTGATTTGGTTTCTACTGGTTTCTCACTACCAGGTTTTACATTGATTTTTGACTCTTGCATATCTTCAGCAGCAACAAGGGTGCTGTTAAGTCCATAAGCCGCAAAAATCGGCAGGAAATAGGTCATGTAATAAAAATGTGTTCCTATTTCATTAAATATCATATAATACACTAACAAAAATAAATATGTGAGGCAGAATGGTCCGATGGACGAATATTTTCTCCGTACACACCGAAATCCACTGAGCCACCCAAAAAATACCATAACTAACGGATACAGTGTTGTCTGAAACGGCCTGTATACAAATCTCACAGCTCTGGTATATTTAGAAAGCAGATAATCCGCCAGACCATCCATATTCCATATTTGACCATACTGGCCATCCAGTTCCAGTGGCGGCAAAGTACATAATGCCGGTTCAAACACTTTGATCACAATCAACATAATGGCCGTGAACAACAGCACAAACATAACTGCAATCTTTCCATCATTCATGATGGAACCGTCCTCCCTGATGGCCGTCCCCAAAAGAAGAGAACACATACATCCAAGCAGCAATGCACTGACCATTACATTCAAGGATATAAAAACAGCAAATACAACTGCCAGAACACCATAACTAAACAACAGTTTAAAACTATTTTTATAAAAAATCCGGCAGACCACTTTCGTAACAAACAAAAAGCAGAAATACGGAACCAGAAAACAGATCACATCCAGATACTGTTGTCTGTCAAAGGAATACTGAGTCAGTGAGATCACAAAAAAGAATCCCATAACCAGTGCACCCATGCCGCCAATACGGCCTGCCAGCAGTCTGGCACACCCATAGATCAACGCCAGCATAACTGCCGCCAAAAGTCCCCTTATGGTTTCCTGCCCGCTGTTAAAATAATAAACAGCTCCGGTACAGATAACCAGTAAACACAACTCGATCACCCATAGGACCAGTCTGTTTTCCTGTAAAAAATCCAGCCACCTCTTCCTGCGGATCCAGTATGTAAAAAACAAATACAATACAATGCCAGCCACAAACAAGCTTAGGTACAACACCGGAATACTGCTTGCATTCACCGCCAGCTGGAAAATTTCGTAAAACCCCAGTCCGAAGACAACCAAAAACAGAACCGAGTAAAACACCGTCCATACATTTCTTTTAAATATCAAAGTACCTGTCCCCTTTTTATCACAATAAACACTTATATGATACTATATTTTCTTAAAAAAAACAACATTTTTTATACCATGGCCCCATATACTTATAAAAAAAGTGAGAATTTCATGAAGAATTCTTTAATCCGTGGCACCCTGATCCTTACACTGGCCGGCCTGGTCACCCGTTTTATCGGGTTTTTTTATCGTATTTTTCTGGCCAATTTTCTGGGAGAAGAACAACTTGGCATCTATCAGCTGGTCCTTCCCCTTTACTCAATCTGCTTTACTGTTTACGGCGCAGGCCTGCAGACCGCTCTCTCCCAGCTGGTATCCGGATCCAAAAGCAGCCGTCAGAACGGAATCATAAAAGCGGCATTAGTCCTCTCCGTCTCCACTGCTGTTACACTGAGTTTTTTGGTGTTTTTCAGGGCCGACTGGCTGGCTCATAAATATTTTCATGAACCACAAGCCGCCTCTCTTTTACAAATACTAAGCATTATGTTTCCTTTTTGCGGTATTTCTTCCATGATCAATGGATATTTCTACGGCAAAGGCAACGCAAAAACTCCCGCTATTTCCCAGATCATTGAGCAATTGGCAAGAGTTACTTTTGTTGTGTGCCTTTCTATGACCCACATTCTTTTTATGACACCAAAAGAACTGGCTATTGCAGGTATTGTAACCGGCGAGATCGTAGCCTGCCTTTTCAATATCCGCTGCACCAGACAGCTTCTGAAAGGGAACGGACGCTCTGGCAAAAATGATTACAAAGACCTTTTAAAGCTGTCTCTTCCCCTGACCGGCAGCCGCCTGGTAATCTCTTTTTTATCCAGTCTTGAGTCCATACTTGTTCCGATTACCCTCCGTCATTATGGCTGTTCCTCTTCGGACGCCCTGGGTTTTCTGGGAATTTTATCCGGCGTAGTAATGCCCTTTATCCTCTTTCCCAGCGCACTGACAAACTCTCTGTCTGTCCTTTTGCTTCCCTCTATTTCCAAGGCAAACTCCCTGGGGCACACGAAAACCCTCCGCAGACAAGGAAGCCGCTCGATTAAATTTTCTGTATGTCTGGGTCTTCTCTCCCTGTCTGTATTTTCCAACTTTGGCAGGGAACTGGGCCTTATCCTCTTCCATAGCGAACGAGCCGGCATCCTGCTGATCCTGCTGTCTGTTCTCTGTCCGTTTATCTATACGACAACGACTATGGAAAGCATTATCAATGGACTGGGAAAAACACTGTCAACCATGAACATTCACCTGATCGGTCTGGCAATCCGCATTTTATCACTGCTATGGATCACGCCCCACCTTGGTCCCGGCGGTTATCTGGGTGGACTGATCCTAAGCCAGCTGGTCATCTACATCATCTGTATTTTTTATCTCCACCGCAAGCTGACATTCCGTTTTCACGCCGGATCTTCTTTGATCCTTACCTTTTTCTTTACCTATGCAAGTATCTATACAGCCCACCTTCTGGGAAATCTTCTGGCAGAAAAAACCGGTTTTTCCTGCCTGGTGTTCGTCCCACTGCTTTTCTTTTTGCCGGGTGTCCTTTTATACCTAGCCAGATTTAACGAGATAAAATGGAACGCAATTCTTCCTCAGAGATAATAGGAATTCCCAGTTCTTTCGCCTTTCTGTTCTTGGAAGACTGGGAAGCCACATCATTGTTCACAAGATATGTGGTTTTGGAACTGACACTTCCGGCCACCTTGCCCCCGAGACGCTCTATCTCTTCTTTACAGGCATTGCGGTTTGGATAAAACTGCAGACTGCCTGTTATAACAAAGTTCTGTCCCTGAAGCGGTTTCTCCGTCTCATCTGCTTCCGGCATTTCAATCTCCAGGATTTCATCCAGATCGGCCACCTGTTTTTTTATTTCTTCCGAAGCAAAAAAACTTACAAAAGAATCTGCCAGGACCTGGCCAATCCCATCTATACTTAAAAGATCCTCGACACTTAATTTTTCAAAATCCCGTAACGGACCGGGAAACTGTTTTGCGATCAGTTTTGCTGTACTTAAGCCAATTCCTTTAATCCCCAGCCCATACAACGCATTGGCCAGCGGCACATGCTTGGACTGTTCAATGGACGCCGTCAGATTTTCAAAAGACTTTTCGCCAAAACCTTCCATTTCAACTAAAACATCCCTGTGGTCTTTCAACCGGTACAGATCCACAATAGAATGTAACAGATTTTTATTTATGATTTTTTCCAGCGTAGATTCTGACAAGCCATCTACATTCATGGCATCCCTGCTTACAAAATGAGAAAATGACTTGATTTTTTTTGCATAACATTCCGGGTTTTCACAATACAGCACTGTAGATTCATTCTCCGTAATGAGCCTGGTCTTTCCCTGGCAGACAGGGCACTTTTCCGGCGGCAGACAGGTATCTGACTTTGTGAAATTCTCATATATCTGAGGAATGATCATATTGGCCTTGTATACTGAAATACGGTCTCCCGTTCCCAGATGCAGTTCCCTGACGATGCTCACATTGTGTACACTGGCACGGCTTACCGTTGTTCCCTCCAGTTCTACCGGTTCAAATACCGCTACCGGATTGATCAAGCCGGTTCTGGATGCACTCCATTCAATTTCCTGTAAAGTTGTCTCTGCCAGTTCATCTTTCCATTTGAAAGCAATAGAATCTCTCGGAAACTTAGCCGTTCTTCCCAGACTCTGGCTGTATGCAATATCATCAAAAGTCAGTACCAGTCCGTCACTTGGCAGATCCCCCGTTCCCACCAGCTGTGAAAAACGGTCTACCGCCCCGGATAAAGTTTCCTGCGTTACTTTTTCGTAAGGCACAATCTCAAAACCAAGTTCCTTTAACCATTGCAGATGCTGTTCTTTTTTTTCAAAAACAGTTTCTGCATCTGTCTGAATAAGATTATACACAAAAAAATTCACATGACGCTTTGCCGTGATCTCATTGTTTAACTGTCTTACACTTCCGCTGCAAAGATTTCTCGGGTTTTTATACTGCTCTGCTACATCGATCATCTCCCGGTTCATCCGTTCAAAGTCTGAATATTTGATCAGTGCTTCACCCCGCACGACAATCCTGCCTTTGTAAGGTATTCTAGAGGGGATATTTTCAAATGTACGGGCATTATTTGTGATCAGATCCCCCACTTCTCCATTTCCCCGGGTAAGCGCCTTTACAAGCTGTCCCCCCTCATAGGTCAGGATCACACTGAGTCCATCCAGTTTCAGGGATAACATTCCTTCATGCTCCCCGATCCATTGCTGCAACTGGGATACTTCTTTTGTTTTTCCCAATGACAACATGGGTGTAATATGTGCTTCTTTGGGAAGTTCACTCAATGTCTCATATCCAACATGGATGGTAGGACTGTTATTCATAACCGTGCCGGTTTCTTCCTCCAGTGCCTGAAGTTCATCATATAACTTGTCATACTCTATATTAGACATTATTTCGTCTTTTCCCTGGTAATAGACTCTGGATGCCTCATTCAATCGGTCTACCAGTTCCTTCATTCTATCTATTTTCTGATCCATTTTCCTGCCTCGCTTTGTCAATCCTTCTTTTTTTCACATGCTTTCTTTAACTGCCTGTATTCTGTCTCCGTTAACTGACGCCATTTTCCCACGGGAAGGGTTCCCAGTTCAATATTCATGATCCGTATGCGCTTTAATGTTCTCACCCGCAGTCCAAAATAATCACACATTCTCCGGATCTGACGGTTTAATCCCTGGGTCAGTGTGATATGAAATGAGTTTCCATCTACTTGAGAAATTTTGCATGGTCTTGTCATCTGTCCTAAAATCGGCACTCCCTGCTCCATTGCCTTTGCCACTTCACGGTCAAGAGGCTTGTTCACTACTACCTCATATTCCTTTTCATGCATATTTTTTCCCCGCAGGATCTGATTCATTAATTCTCCGTTATTGGTAAGAAGGATCAGGCCTGTGGAATCCTTGTCAAGGCGTCCCACCGGATAAATCCGTTCTTTTAGATCGATCTGTTTGACAATACTGTCTTCCTCATCCCGGCATGTACAGACAATTCCCTTTGGCTTGTGATATGCAATCAGGATTTCCTTTTCCTCCAGATGGACTATAACGCCATCCACAGTTACCTCATCCTGACCGGATACCATCTGTCCCAGCACCGGCATCTGTCCATTTACCCGGATCTTCCCCTGTTCCAGCAAACGATCTGCCTCTCTTCTGGAACAGTATCCACATTTACTTAAAAATTTATTTATGCGCATTGCTTCCATTTTTTCGCTCCTGATCTTTAAAAAAAGGCATGCCTGACTGATTCAAAGCATGCCTTGTATTTTTACTGTGCTGCTGCGGTAACCGTAGGGGTTGCTGTAGCACTTGGCTGCGCCGCTGTGGCCGTAGGGGTCGGCGATGCTGCCGCTGTTGTAGCTGCCGCCGATGCGGTAGGCGTCGGTGTGGCTGCCTGCTGACTCGGTGCACTTGTTGCCTGCCCCGGTGTCGGTGTAGCACCTTTATTGGCTGCTGCTGTATTAATCTCACTATTCATCTTTTCATACAACTGTTTAAACGCATCATCACCTGCTACAGCCTTTTTCAATTCCTCGGCAACCTGTTCTTTTAACTTTACAATACTGTCATTTTTATCTGCGGAAGTAATAAACTCTTCCTGTACCTCATCTAACGCACTCAGATAGATCACATACTTTCCATCGGATGTAGAAGTAATGTAAAACGCACTGAGACACGGTGCCAGTGTATTGATATTTTTTAATTTCATATTGTACTTCACATACACACGGTACGCATTGAGATCGGCCGAATGAATGAGATAACAGTTGATATCTTTATAATCTTCTACATACTCAGCCATCGCAACCAGTTTTTCTTTATTGATCTGGTTGGAATCACTGACAAGATTTGTCATAGCATCAACATTTACTGTCTTTTTCGCGGCAAAATAGTCGGTTATCAGCTTGTTTATATCTTTATTTTTATTCAGTTCAAGATCCGCACTAGCCGCATTCTGCGTATTGGTTCCGCCTGTCGGGATCAATGTAAGAATAAAAAAACCAAGCCCTAATGTAACAACGGTAATTATAATAATCAATTTTTTGTATTTTAATTTCATCTTAACGCCCAGCTTTCTGTATAAATAGTCAATCTGTGACCAGTATACCAACTTCCATTGTTTTTGTCTATGCCTTTAAATCATTTAATAAGTTCTGAAGTTCCTCCACCTCAAACTCATAGGAGGAATTACAGAAATGACATTTCATCTCAATCTTCTCACCATCATCAATAATATCCTGGATTTCTTTGGAGCCAAGGCTTACCAGTGCTTTCTCCATCCTCTCCTTGGAACAGTTACAGGAAAAAGAAGCCGGCATCTTTTCTTCTCCCAGTTCCAGATCAAATTCATCCAGTATCTTGTGCAGCATGGTCTCCGGCGTATACCCTTTCGATAAAAGTGTTGTGACCGATTCTGTTTCTTTCAGAACAGCCTCCAACCGGTCTATCACCTCATCTTCCACATCCGGCATTAACTGGATGATATAGCCTCCCGCACAATTGACGGTATTATTTTTATTCATCAAAACTCCCAGCGCCACAGAAGAAGGTGTCTGTTCGGAAGTTGCAAAATAATAAGTAAGATCTTCTGCGATCTCACCGGATACTAACTGCACCTGTCCGGCGTAGGGTTCCTTCAAGCCAATGTCCTTGATCACCGTGAGAACACCAAGATCCAATGCCCCGCCTACATTCAGCTTGCCGTCCGGTCTGGCACCCATATGCACCTGCGGCACCACAGCGTATCCTTTTACATGGCCGGATGCATCTGCTGTCACCGTAAGACCTTTTACCGGTCCGTTACACTGAATCTGCAATGTCAAAAGATCGCTTGGATTCTTCATCATGGCACCCATCATAGCACCACCGGAAAGAAGCCTTCCTAATGCCGCTGTGATTACCGGGCTGGTATTGTGACGCCTTCTGGCTTCCTCTACCAGATTTCTTGATGTAATAGCAAAACAACGGATTCCACCATTTGCTGCAATTCCTCTGACAATGTAATCTTTCGTTTCCATGGCTTCACCTTCCTGTATTTATACAATAAAATAAATGCACCTGGAGGGATTCGAACCCCCGACCAAAGGCTTAGGAAGCCTCTACTCTATCCACTGAGCCACAGATGCATTACCTGTATATTATAAAACAGCAGACAGATTTGTAAAGTCTTTTTCCCTGCTAAAAGTAAAATCTTTTTTCTTTTACATCATATAAATAGGCATGATCTGACAAAATTTCATCGTCTTTTACTTCTCTTTCATTCACTTCTTTTATCATAAGATCCAACTGTTCCATATCCCATTCCTCCGGCAGCAGGATCAGTTCATGCACACTGGACGGTATAATGTAAAAATTCTGGCCCCATTTTTCCCCTGCCTCTTCCATCACACCATCATACAGCATGGCCGTTGCCCCGTATATACCAAGCTCATTGGTCAGTACCCACATGGAAGAATCCAATCCGGGTCCCAGTTCTTCTATGATCTCAGGAGACATATCCTTTCGGATCAAATCCATCATATTCTGGATTTTCAAAGGAAAGATCCTTTTTGTATTTTCCCTGGCCTGTTTGTAAAGCTGCCGGATCCCCACCTGCCACCGTTTCATCAGTTCATTGGTAATGCAGACACTGTTGACCCCCTGCTGATTTTTTTCTATTACCATGTAAAACACAATGGCAAGGTCTAAAAACGGCACATACGGTACTTCTTCCAGCATTTTCTTGTTTAAACGCCCGGAAATAAGCCGGTAGCAGATCTGCTTTTTCGCATTTTCATAATCCAGCATCTCCATGGGAAAATCCCTTGCCTCCTGACGGTTCTGCACCAAAAAGGTATGTACTTTTTCCACGATTTCTTCTATGGAACAGGTTCCGTTCATGAAAGCATCATACTCCTGTTCCAGGTATAAAGTCGGATTTACAGCATCATCCTCAATACAGACTGTCAGACCTTCTTTACACACTCCATTGTTTTTCATGACAGTACGGGCAGATACCGCTATCTTCCATTCGCTGACCTGATCTGCCAGTTTCTGTCCCACCATCTGTAAAAACTGTTTTTTCTCCATAAAAAGCCTCCTTCTAAGGAGAGCCTTTCCTCTCTGCACATCTCTGATTATACCATGAAACCAGCCCTCATTCTATGGCTGTCTGGACGGGATTTGTCCACTTCAGACAAAAAAACCGGGATTCCGGAGGAATCACATCCCCCGGGATCCCGGTTTTTATATTACAAAAGATATTCACAATAAAACTGTGGATTATACAATACCCTGAGCTGTCATAGCTTCTGCTACTTTCTCAAATCCGGCAATGTTTGCACCAACTACATAGTTCTTCTCAAAACCATATTTCTTGGATGCATCATCACATGCATGGAAAATATTAACCATGATGCCTTTGAGTTTTGCGTCAACTTCTTCAAAAGTCCAGCTAAGTCTTTCACTGTTCTGAGACATCTCCAGAGCGGATGTAGCAACACCACCGGCATTAGAAGCTTTACCAGGAGCAAACAGTACACCGTTCTCCTGAAGGTACTCTGTAGCTTCCAGAGTAGTAGGCATGTTAGCACCTTCTGCTACTGCGATCACGCCGTTAGCAACCAATGCTTTTGCATCATCCAGATCCAGCTCATTCTGTGTAGCACATGGAAGAGCCACATCACATTTGATGGTCCATACGCCTTTGCCTTCATGATACTCAGCGCTCTTTCTAGCTGCTGCGTACTCTGTCAGACGAGCTCTCTTCACTTCTTTTACTTCTTTCAAAAGTTCAACATCGATTCCTTCCGGATCATAGATCCAGCCTGTAGAATCAGAAACTGTAACGACTTTAGCGCCCAGCTGCTGAGCTTTCTGTGTAGCATAAATAGCAACATTTCCTGCTCCGGAAACAACAACTGTCTTTCCTTTCAGGTCATGTCCATTGCATTTCAACATTTCTTCTGTGTAATAAAGCAAACCATATCCAGTTGCTTCTGTACGAGCGAGAGAACCGCCATAGGTAAGTCCCTTACCTGTCAAAACACCCTCGTACATATTTTTAATTCTCTTATACTGACCATACATGTAACCGATCTCACGGCCGCCTACACCGATATCTCCAGCTGGAACATCTGTGTCAGCTCCAATATGTCTGCAAAGTTCTGTCATAAAACTCTGGCAGAATGCCATTACTTCACGGTCGGATTTGCCTTTTGGATCAAAGTCAGAACCACCTTTACCGCCTCCGATTGGAAGACCGGTCAAAGAGTTCTTAAAGATCTGCTCAAATCCAAGGAACTTAATAATTCCAAGATTTACAGATGGATGGAAACGGAGTCCACCTTTGTAAGGTCCGATTGCACTGTTAAACTGTACACGGTAACCTGTGTTTACCTGTACCTGGCCTTTGTCATCAACCCAAGGAACACGGAACTTAATCTGTCTTTCCGGATTTACCAGACGCTCAAGCAATGCATCTTTACGAAACTTTTCCTCATTCTGCTCTACCACCGGGCGAAGAGATTCCAAAACCTCTTTTGCTGCCTGATGAAACTCTGGCTCTGCAGGATTCTTTTCGATCAACTGAGCCAATACCTCATCTACATATGACATTGTCATAACCTCCTTAGTCTTTTTTCGTTTTTTATTATATACCACTCACTAAGGATTTTACAAGTAAAATATTATTTTTCTAACACTTTTGGGTAGCCATGTAATTATTTCGGTAATGGAAGTCTCCGCTGACATCCTCCCCGAACCACGCAGGAGGCACAAAAGAGCCTGCTTCTTCCACTGTTTCAAACTCAACTTCTGCCAGGATGATGCCTTTTTGCCTTCCATCAAAAACATCCAGTTCAATGGTATATTTTCCGTAAGGGATTTTATACCGGGTCTTTGTAACCGGCTCTCCCTCCCGCTTTTTCTTAAGGTTCTCATAGGCTTCTCTGGTCAATGGCCCCTCAAACTCATGGGCCACGCACACATTATCCCTGTTCTCATCCAGCCCCAGCCTTGACTTATAGGTCAGAATATATTCATCATCTCTGCGGCGGATCCGTACCACGGGATCAACGCACAGATAGCACTGTTCCAATTGATTGGATGGATATGCCTCAAGATTTTCCGGAAGTTTCTTTACCAGATATTTCTTTTCTATTTCCATGTCTTTCTCCTTTATCTACCGGATCACACCAAACTGGTCAAAGGGATAAAAACGCAGCCAGGCTTTTCCCTCTATCTTATCCCGTTTGATCAAACCTACTTCTTCCTTCCGGCTGTCCGAACTGGCATTCCGGTTGTCACCCAGGACAAAATATTCATCCGATCCTAACTGGATTTCTTTGGCTGCCACTCCCGGATCCTGAATCTTCTCTTTTCCATAGGATTCTTCCAGCACAGATCCATTAATATAGATTTTTCCATCCTGGATCTTTACACGCTCTCTCGGAAGTCCGATGATCCGCTTAATATAGTTGACTGAATCACTGTATGGAAACACGATCACATCAAACCGCTCCGGCTCATGAAAATAATAACTGACTTTTTCAATGATCAGCTGGTCTTTGTTGTGCAGTGTATTCTCCATAGAACTGCCTTCCACCGAGGTGTGGTGCGCCACAAAACGAGTGATCAAAAAGGCAGCAGCCAGAGCAATGACAACACAGATCAGAAGTGACACCAGCGAGCGAAGGAGCGGATGTCTTTCCTCATAGGCCGATTCACTGACCACCTCCTGGGCAGACGGTGTTTTTACTACCTCTTCCCACTGGAACTCATCTCCCCAGCAGTCCTGAACGGTCTTTTTTTCTTCCTGTTTTCCAGGCTGTTCACTACCTGTATGCTCTTCCATTGGATACAGACACCTCCTGTTATTACGGTCTTTCTATTGTAAGGGCTCCCAGTCTTCCGTTTCTGAAATCATCTAAAAGAAGGAACGCTGCTTTGTCATAATTTAATTCATTTCCCTTTTGGATGCACCCTCTGTTTTCTGCCAGTTCTTTCAAAACTTCTACGGAGTCGGATCCTTCCTTTACCTGATAATGTTCTGCCAGAACACCCGGATATTCCGGAATCAAAAACTCGATCAGATCCAGTGCCAGATCCACACTCTGGATCAGTTCGTCCTTAATAGATCCGATAAATGCCAGATGCTGTCCCACCGTCTGATCTTCAAATTTAGGCCACAAAATTCCCGGTGTATCCAGAAGTTCTACCTGTTTATTCAGGCGGATCCACTGTTTCCCTTTCGTGACACCCGGTTTATTGCCTGTTTTGGTACAGGCTTTTCCGGCGAAACTGTTGATGAACGTGGATTTTCCCACATTAGGGATACCTGCGATCATTGCCCGGACCGGTCTGTTCAAAATTCCTCTTCTCCGGTCTCTTTCAATCTTTTCCTGACAGGCCTTTTGTATGAGCTGATTGACTTTTTTTAATTCATTCTTTTTCTTAGAATTAACAGCCAAAGTCAGATAGCCCTTTTCTTCATAAGCCCGGATCCACTTCTCTGTCATGGCAGGATCTGCCATATCACTTTTATTTAAAAGTAAAATTCTTGATTTATTCTGTGCCAGTTGTTCAATATCCGGATTTTTGCTGCTTACCGGAATCCTGGCGTCCACTAACTCGATCACCACATCGATCAGTTTTATATCTTCCTGCATGGCCCGTTTGGCCTTTGTCATATGTCCCGGATACCACTGAAAATGCATTTTCTCTCATCCTTTCACTCAGTCTTTGTCTCTTCCTCCGGTCCGCCTACTAACGCAAACGGCGACAACCGGAAGATCACTTTGCCGATTATATTGCTCTTTTTCACTTTTGTAAAAGAGCTGTTGCGGCTGTCATCCATATCACTTCTGTTATCACTTAAAACAAAATACTCATCGTCTCCTAATGTGATCTCAGAAGAAGCAGCCCCTCCTGACTGCATGTCCGGAAAAGCATACTTTTCTTCCAACACTTCTCCATCAATATATACTTTTCCTTCTTTAATCTGTACTTTTTCCCCCGGAAGCCCCACAACTCTCCGTATCATAATGGATGAGTCATCCTGTGTACTTTCTTTTTCCTTATCTTCTTCCGGATAAAAAGCGATGACGGCATTTCTTCCCGGCGAAAAAATCAGATACGATGACTTATTGATAATGACATCTTCTCCGTTATACAAAGTCGTTTCCATGGAACCACCCAGAACCGATGCCTTTTTTAACGCAAAATGTACAACCAGCCATGCGATAAAGATCACAATGACCGCTGCAATAAGAAAATATACTGATTCACGCAATATATTTTTGCGCTTTTCTTTTTTCATTTCTTCTTCAAATCTAAGATTCATACGATCCCCCTGACAATTTAAAAAAAGGGGACAAAATACTTTGTCCCCTCTGAAAAGCAATTATTTTACTAATTCTTTTACCTTTGCTGCTTTACCTACACGGTCACGCAGGTAATTCAGTTTTGCTCTTCTTACTTTACCAAGGCGAACAACTTCAACCTTCTCTACGATTGGAGAGTGAAGTGGCCATGTCTTCTCAACGCCTACACCATTGGAGAACTTGCGGACTGTAAAAGTCTCACGGGTACTTCCACCCTGTCTCTTCAATACAACGCCTTCAAAAACCTGTGTTCTTTCACGCTGTCCCTCTTTAACCTTAGCGTATACCTTTACAGTATCACCAACATTAAATTCAGGTACTTCTGCCTTAAGCTGCTCTGCTTCGATCTTCTTGATAATCTCGTTCATTGTTGTTCCTCCTAATTCTTTTTGATGTTCTTAATGTATACATTTCCACCAGAGGACCATCTACTTTTATCACAACATTAAGAATATAACACATTGCTCTCATGCAGTCAAGAAATATTTAATCTTCTTCACTCATTACTTCTTTTCCAAAGCGGACCGCAATAGAATTTGCATGCGCTGTCAGATGTTCTGCTTTGGCAAACTTGATAATGTCTTCATGTGCCTCACGGAGTGCCTCTTCTGAGTAAGAGATCACGCTGGACTTTTTGATAAAGTCATCCACGGACAATGGAGAGAAGAATTTCGCTGTACCATTGGTTGGCAGTACATGGTTCGGGCCGGCAAAATAATCGCCCAGCGGTTCGCTGCTGTATTCTCCCAAAAAGATAGCACCTGCATTTTTTACTCTTGTCATTGTATCAAACGGATTGGCTGTCAGGATCTCCAAATGCTCGGATGCAATATCATTAACTGTATCAATGGCATCTTCCATGGTGTCTGCCAGCAGGATGTATCCGTAATTATCAATGGATTTATCAATGATTTCTTTTCTGGAAAGACGGCTCTTAAAATCATCCACCTGGGCAGATACCTTTTCTGCCAGTTCTTTGCTGGTAGTGACCAAAATAGCGGATGCCAGTTCATCATGTTCTGCCTGAGACAAAAGATCTGCCGCAACATATCTTGGATTGGCAGTCTCGTCTGCCAGGATCATGATCTCACTCGGTCCGGCAATGGAATCAATACTTACATGTCCATACACTGTTTTTTTCGCCAATGCCACAAAAATGTTTCCCGGTCCGGCGATCTTGTCTACCTTTGGAATGGACTCTGTACCGTATGCCAGTGCTGCGATGGCCTGTGCGCCGCCTACTTTACATACTTCAGTAGCTCCTGCCAGGTTGGCTGCCACCAGAGTGGCCGGATTTACTTTTCCGTCTGCTCCCGGCGGTGTTACCATGACGATACGGCGTACACCTGCTACATGAGCTGGTATGATATTCATCAGTACACTGGATGGATACGCAGCTTTTCCTCCCGGCACATAAACACCTACACTGTCTAAGGCAGTCACACGCTGTCCCAGGATCACGCCGTCCTCTCTTGTTGTAAACCAGCTGTTTTTCACCTGTTTTTCATGGAAAGCACGAATGTTAGCAATGGATTTTTTCATGACTTCGATCAGTTCTTCATCCACTTTTTCATAGGCTTCTTTTATCTCATCTTCTGTCACATACAAAGTATCTGCTGTGAGTTTTGCATGGTCAAATTTTTCTGTATAGGCAAAGACAGCCTCGTCTCCCTTTGTTTTTACCTCATTCAGGATCTCATTTACGGTCTCCTGATACTGATCATAGTTGTTAGGACTCCTTTTTAACAGATCCTCTAAAATATTGTCTTTTGCTTCTTTTGTCAATGAAACGATTCGCATAATTTTGTCCTCCTTACAGTGCTTCTTTTAAATCTTTGATCAACTTGGTTATTCTCTCTCTCTGAAGTTTCATACTGGCTTCATTTACAATCACTCTGGCTGACAGCGGGCAGATTGTCTCCAATACTTCCAGTCCATTGGCCCGCAGTGTGGAACCGGTTTCTACAATATCCACGATTACCTCAGATAATCCTACGATCGGTGCCAGTTCCACTGAACCGTTTAATTTGACGATCTCTACCGTCTGGTGTTTTTCATTGTAGAAGTAGTCCTTAGCGATCTTTGGATACTTAGATGCAATGCGGATCACCTGGTTTTTCTTCAATAATTCCTTTGCACTGGCCGGTCCTGCCACACACATGTTACATTTTCCAAGCCCCAGGTCAAGAACTTCCAGCACTTTGCGTCCCTCTTCCATAATGGTATCGCTTCCTACAACACCAATGTCCGCTGCACCATATTCTACATAAGTCGGGACATCCGATGTCTTGGATAAAAAGAACTTAAGTCCCAGTTCTTCATTTACAAAGATCAGTTTTCTTGTTTCTTTGTCTTTCATTTCTTCACAGGTGATCCCTGTCTGTTCTAACAGTGCCAGAGTCTGCTTCGCCAGTCTTCCCTTGGCAAGGGCTATCGTTATATATTTCATAATCTGCCTCCGTACTTATTCATTGATCTGAAATTCTGACACTTCTCCCGTGTCATCAATGTATATTAAAGTTGCCACTTCACTGCGTTTTCCGTATTCCTTGTAAAACTCCAGTGGAAGATCCGCTTTTTTCCTCATCAGGCGCACGGACCCATGCTCTGCTCTTATTTTCTTGCCAATATCAATGGCTTTTTCTCTGTTGGCAGACCGGTACAGTACAAGATAATCTTCTTCTTTTGCATCAATATCAATATTCTGGCTGCGCAGGGCTAACATCAGCTCATCCAGTACAAATGCAAAACCGATGGCCGGCGTTTTCTTGCCAAACTGTGACAACAGATTATCATAACGGCCTCCTGTTGCAATGGCCTCACCCGTTCCATATGTATAAGCCTTAAAAATAACACCGGTATAATACTCATAGTGAGACAACATACCCAGATCAAAGGTTACATACTGCTGCAGACCATAGGCTTCCAGGATCCGGTAAATCTTTTCCAGTCTTTCGATGGCTTCCTTTGCCTGCTCATTGTCTGTCTTATCCTTGGCGGCTAAAATGGTTTCAATCCCGCCAAATAAATCTGCCAGACTTGTAAGCAGTTCCTTACAGCCTGCCGGAATCTCTTTTTCCTCAAGCAGAGACTCAACTGCGAAAATATTTTTATTGGCAAGATAAACCTTTAACTGCTGCTGTTCGTCTTCCGACAAACCGGCTTCCTCTACCAGACCCCGGAACAGGCCGGCATGTCCTATATCTACCTTAAATTCTTTCAGTCCGGATTTCAAAAGACAGTCAATGGTCAATGCGATCATTTCTCCATCTGCGTCAGAAGTGCCGTCATTCATCAACTCAGCACCTACCTGTGTGATCTCTGCTAACTTTCCCTGATATCCAATACGATGTATGAAGGTATCTCCTACATAGCACAACCGTATCTGCATATCTTCCTGCTCATAATATTTAGCCACACAGCGGGCAATGGAAGGAGTGATATCCGGTCTAAGTACCAGTGTGTTGTTATACTGGTCAAAAAACTTGAACATTTCTTTGGAATGGACGGTTCCTGTGTCTTTGTTAAAAATATCAAAAAACTCAAAAGTCGGTGTTTTAATATCTTTAAATCCATAACTTTTCATTGTGTCCCGAAGCTGATCTTCAATCTTGATCCTTCTTTCACAATCCTCTCCGTAAATATCCCGGACACCTTCCGGTGTAAATAATAATGATTTTGCATTGTTGCCTTCCAATTGTACTGTCTCCTTTCCGCTCTACTGGTAAACCGCCGTCGGCTGTTCCGATCTTGGGGAATATCCTGCCTTTGTCAGTGCCTGGATAATGCTTTCTTTGTGTTCGTTTCCAAACGCTTCCATCGTGATGGTTAATTCCACTGCTGCATTTCGATTGATGCTAACAAACTGGTTGTGTTCCAGGCGGATAATATTTCCCTGTTCTTTTGCAATCACATCTGCCACCCGAAGCAATTCGCCCGGACGATCCGGCAGAAGAATACTCACCGTGAAAATACGGCCTCTCTGTATCAGTCCATGCTGTACAACAGAAGACATGGTAATCACATCCATATTACCGCCGCTGAGGATGCAGACAACCCGCTTTCCTTTACAGTCTAACTGCTTCAGGGCAGATACGGTCAATAAGCCCGAGTTTTCTACGATCATTTTATGATTTTCCACTACATCCAAAAAGTTTACGGTCAGGTCTCTGTCATCTACCGTTACAATCTCATCTACATTTTTCTGTATATAAGGAAAAATAGTTTCTCCCGGTTTTTTTACGGCTGTACCATCTGCAATAGTGTTGACAGACGGAAGTCCCACTACTTTGCCCTGACGGAGGGATTCCTGCATACAGTTGGCTCCCGCTGGCTCTACACCGATGATCTTGATATTAGGATTCAGAAGTTTAGCCAAAGTAGATACACCGCAGGCCAGTCCACCGCCACCGATCGGTGCCAGGATCATGTCCACCGTAGGAAGTTCTCTTATGATCTCCATGGCAATGGATCCCTGGCCGGTAGCTACCACTTCATCATCAAATGGATGGATAAATGTATACCCGTTTTTCTCTGCCAGTTCGTAAGCATAGGCACAGGCATCATCATACACATCTCCGTGAAGGATTACCTCTGCGCCGTAACTTTTTGTACGGTTTACTTTAATAAGGGGTGTAGTATTTGGCATAACGATCACTGCCTTGACACCAAATAATTTTGCTGCATAGGCAACACCCTGGGCATGATTGCCGGCGGATGCTGTGATCAGGCCTTTCTGTCTCTCTTCCTCGCTCAGTGTACTGATCTTATAGTAGGCTCCTCTTACTTTGTAAGCCCCTGTATACTGCATATTTTCCGGTTTCAGGTAAATCTTTCCACCAGTCTGTGCACTGTAGTACTCACTGTAGATCAGATTGGTAGGCAGGATTACCTTTTTCACCGCCTCACTTGCTTCTTCAAATTTCTCTAATGTCATCATCTTTTTTATGCGTCCTTTCCTTCGCTGTCAAACAGCGCATTTACAAATTCTTCGGCATCAAACTTGTGAAGGTCTTCTATCTGTTCACCGATACCTATATATTTTACCGGAATATTTAATTCCGACTGGATTGCAATGGCGATACCGCCTTTGGCAGTTCCGTCCAATTTGGTTAAGATCACACCGGACACCTCTGCCACTTCGCTGAACTGTCTGGCCTGTTCCAGTGCATTCTGGCCCGTTGTTCCATCTACTACGATCAGCGTCTCCAAATATGCTTCCGGATATTCTTTCTCTATAATGGTGTGGATCTTGTGAAGTTCTGCCATCAGATTTTTCTTGTTATGAAGGCGTCCAGCCGTATCACAAAGCAGGACATCCACATCTCTCGCTTTGGATGCCGCCACCGCATCATACACAATGGCCGCCGGATCCGATCCTTCCTGACCGGCAATGATATCCACACCGGCACGGTGCGCCCACTCTTTTAACTGGTCAATGGCTCCGGCACGGAATGTGTCCGCTGCCGCTAACATCACTTTCTTTCCATCTGCTTTTAACTGTCCTGCCAGCTTACCTACACTGGTAGTTTTTCCTACACCATTTACACCAATTAAAAGTAATACGGATTTTCTGTTTTCAAACTCGTAGGCATCTTCGTTCACTTCCATCTGATCTTTGATGGTACTGATAAGAAGTTCTTTACAGGCAGAGGCTTCTTTGATCTTATTTTCCTTTACCTTTTCCTTCAGATCATCAATGATCCTCATGGTGGTATTGATACCGATATCTCCCATTACCAGCAACTCTTCCAGTTCGTCATAGAAATCATCATCAATTTCCGAATAACCGTGGAACAACGAATCCACACCGGATACAAAGGAATCTCTTGTCTTTGACAAGCCTTTCTTTAACCGTTTAAAAAAACCTTGTTTTTCTTCCATAAAACATCCATCCTCCTGCTAATTTTAGTCGTCTAACTGCTCTTCGATCAACTTTACGGATACCAGGGTGGAAACACCTTTCTCCTGCATGGTAATTCCATAAAGCACATCGGCCGCTTCCATGGTGCCCTTTCGATGGGTAATCACAATAAACTGCGTATTCTTTGTTAATTTATGCAGATATTTAGCATACCTTTTTACATTGGAATCGTCAAGTGCCGCCTCAATCTCATCCAGCAGACAAAATGGCGATGGCTTCAGGTTCTGGATGGCGAACAAAAGTGCTATGGCCGTCAGTGCCTTTTCTCCACCGGAAAGCTGCATCATATTGCCTAATTTCTTTCCCGGCGGCTGAGCATTAATGGTAATGCCGGCATCCAGTACATCTTCTTCCTCTACCAGTTCCAGCGTTCCTTTTCCGCCTCCGAACAGTTCTTTGAACACTTTATCGAACTGTTGCTGGATTTCTGCAAATTTCTCCGTAAACTGTTTGCGCATTTCCTCATCCAGATCACCGATGATCTTCATCAGTGCCTGTTCTGACTCGATGAGATCGTCATGCTGGCCCTTTAACAGTTCATATCGCTCACTGACATTTTTATAATCTTCAATGGCATTGACATTAACATCCCCAAGCCGTTTGATCTTTGTCTTGGTTTCACCCACATTTGCCTTGGTCCTTGTGTAAGAAACAGTCTCGTCCACCTCATATTCCATGGCATTGCGGTATGTAAGTTCATACTCATTCCACATGTAATTGATCTTGCCTTCCAGCTTTTCCTCCAGATTGTTCTTTCTGGACTCCAGACGGAAACTTTCTTTGTTCAATTCATTCATGTGTTCCATCAGTTTATCCCGTTTTTCAAAGAAATCTTTCTGGGATTCCATCATTTCTTCTTTCTTCTTGCGGGACTCATCAATTTCCTGCAAAAGAACCTGGATTTCCTGTTCCAGTTCTTTATTCTTTTCGCCCAGGCCCTGGATCGCCTGCTGCATCTGCTCTACCGCTCCGTCGGAATTTTCCTGCTCTTGTACGAATTTTTCGTAGGATGCCTTTAATTCCTGGATTCCGGCAGTGATCCTCTGTATATTTTCTGATATATAATTGTTCTTTTGCTGGAAAGCAGACACATCCATTCTTGCAGATGCCAGTTCATCCTGGAGTTTTGTCTGATTTTCATGATCCGCCTCTAACTGGGCAGACAGTTCCTTAATCCTGTTTTCGGCCTGCACTCTGATATCTTTCGCTCCGGAAAGGTCTTTTTCGATCTGTCCCAGTGTAGACTCAAGCATTGCTTTCTGATCTTCGATCTCCTTGCCATCCTGGGCAATATGGAGATACTCTTTGTCCTTCTGCTCTTTCGTCTCAACTGCCTGCTCATATTTAATGGAAGCCGTATTTTTCTTCACTTCCAGTTCTCTGAGAAGTTCGCCTTTCTTAGCAGCCTCCTGGACACAGTGCTCCACTTCTTTATTGGTGTCCTGGATACTCCGGCGCACCTTATCAAGTTCTTCTTTTCTTTTTTCTACCTGCTGCTGTAATGAATCCATCTCTCTTTTTCGTCCCAGCAGATTGCTGTTATTACGAAACGCTCCACCTGACATGGAACCTCCCGGATTTAATAACTCGCCATCCAGCGTTACCATACGGACGGAGTAGTGATACTTTTTACTGATGCTCATGGCATGATCCAGCGTATCTACCAACAGATAGCGCCCCAGCAGATATTCTACCACTTTATCATATTTTGCATCTCTGGAAACATGGGCAGACATTTTTCCCATAACACCTTCTTCGGATAACAGCTCACCTCGGAAGGCCTCTTCCTGTTTTGGTGTAACGGTTGTCAGCGGAAGGAAGGTAGCTCTTCCGTAATGATTTTTCTTTAATATGCCAATCATCTTTTTGGCAACATGCTCATCTTCCGTTACGATATTCTGGATATTTCCACCCAGTGCCGTCTCTACCGCCGTTTCAAATTTTTCTTCTACCTGAATGATGTCAGCCACTACGCCTAACAGTCCCGGATTTTCCTTTTTCTGCTCCATAATACGCCGGATACTCTGTCCATATCCTTCATACCGCTCCGACATATTCTGCAGTGTATCCCATTTGGACTGCTCTCTGTGGTATTCTTTCTGAACCTCCTGCTGTTTCTTCTGCAGTTCAGATATCTGCCGGCGTTTATCGTCCGCCTTTTTCAGCAGTTCCTTTCTTTCTACATAAACCTGATCCAGTTCTTTTTTAGCTGCCTGCAAAGCCTCTTCTTCCTGCTTGATCTTTTCCAGTGCAGCAGCCTGCTGGGATTTATTGGACAAGATCTTCTGGTTCAGTTCCGCCTTTTTCATGCTGTTCTGCTCCAGCATCGACTTTGCTTTCTGCTGGTCTACATTGATCTTGGAAATCTGTCCCATGGATTCGATCATTTCATCATTGCGGCTGTTTAACTCGATTTCCTTCTCCAGGATTTCTTTTTCCACCGTCTCAAGAGCCGTTTTCACTTCCTGCTCTTTCTTCTGCATGCCATCCAGTGTATCCAGAGCCTCTTTCTGCTCATCCTTATAACCAGCTAATTCTTTTTCCTGCTCGTCAATGGAAGCCTGCAGTCCGTCAGTTCTCTCTTTGTAATACTCTTTTCCTTTTGCTACCGAAGCAATTTTTTCCTTTGTAACCAGAATATCACTTTCAAAATTCTGGATCAGCATTTTATCCTGATTGACTTTTTCTTTCTTTTTCTCAATATTTTTGTCAAAATCCTCTATTTCCTGTTCTATGCTTTCATAACGGGATTTAGACTCTTCTTTTTCTTTCTTGGCATCTTCCAGTTCACCGGAAGTGTTGGAAATGTTTTTGGCGATTTCTTCGATTTCTTTGTGAAGGCTGTCATAGTCCATGCGAAACAGCGAAATCTCCTGCATTTTTAACTGTTCTTTCAATGCCAGAAACTCTTTTGCTTTTTTAGACTGCTGTTCCAAAGGCCCTACTTGTTTTTCCAATTCAGATAAAATATCCTTTACCCGCACCAGATTCTGTCTTTCCACATCCAGATTTTTCTCTGCCGCAGCCTTTCTCTTTTTAAACTTTACAATACCGGCAGCCTCATCAAACAATTCTCTTCTCTCTTCCGGTTTACCGCTGAGGATCTTGTCGATCTGACCCTGGCCAATAATCGAATATCCTTCTTTTCCGATTCCTGTGTCAAAGAAAAGTTCCTGTACATCCTTCAAACGGCAGGAAGTACCGTTTAACAAATATTCGCTTTCACCGGAACGATACACACGGCGGGCCACCTGTACTTCCTCATAAGGCACATTTAACTTGTGGTCGTCATTGGCGATGGTCAGTGCCACATAGGCATAACTTTGAGGTTTACGCATCTGTGTACCGGAGAAAATTACATCCTGCATGCTGGCACCACGGAGCTGCCTGGCACTTTGTTCTCCCAGCACCCAGCGGACCGCATCTGCTACATTACTTTTTCCACTTCCGTTAGGACCTACAATTCCTGTGATTCCATTATGAAATTCAAAAATAAGTTTATTGGCAAAGGATTTAAATCCATGTACCTCAATACTTTTTAAATACATTCTTATTTCTCCTGTCTCAACATCAAAATGGTTTCATAGGCAGCTCCCTGCTCTGCCGCTTTTTTCGTATGTCCCTGGCCGCTTCCATAAAGTTTTCCATTGATACTGCAGCGGACCACAAAATGCTTGTCATGATCTGGGCCGCTCTCCTCTTCAATCGGATAAGAAATATCACTGCCTGTCTCCTTGTGGCTCTGGACCAGTTCCTGCAGTACAGTCTTGCTGTCGTAAAACAGCTGTTTCTTCTCTATATCCGACATAACAAAGCGTTCTACAAACTCTTTTGCCGGCTCAAAGCCTCCATCTAAGTAAATGGCTCCTAATACAGCTTCAAAGGCATCGGATAAAATAGAATCTCTTTTGGCTCCACCTGTCATTTTCTCTCCTTTTCCAAGGAAAAGATACTGTCCTAATCCAATCTCTCTGGCAGAAGATGCCAGACTCATTTCACATACCAGACTGGCACGGAGCTTTGTCATTTTTCCCTCCACCATTTTGGGATTTTTGCGGAAAATATGGTCACTGCTGAATACCTCTAACACCGCATCCCCCAAAAACTCCAGCCGCTCGTTATTTCTATCATACGGCCAGTGTTTTTCGTTGGCATAGGAACTATGCGTCAGCGCATTGCGCAGCAGCTTCTCATCTGTAAAATGATATTCTATTTTCTCCTGTAACTCTTCTAACTGTTGACTCATTACAACCTCCATCGTGCCATCCCTTTTCATGGCAGCCTGTCTTATTACTTCTGGATCATATCTGTGATCTTTTCATTAATACTGTTTTCTTTAAATGCTATGCACTGGCACAAAGCAGTTTTAATCTCTTTTGCTTTGGAATTTCCATGTGCTTTTACAACCAGACCTTTCAAACCAAGCAGTGGTGCACCACCCTGGCTGCTGACATCAAAGGTCTTTACCAGTCCCTTTAAAGCCGGCTTAACCATCAGTGCTCCAAGTTTCGTCCTCAGACTGGACATAAGTCCTTCTTTGATACATCCTAAAAATGTCAGTGCCACACCTTCAAAGAATTTCAAAATAACATTTCCAACAAAGGCCTCACATACCAAAATATCTGCACCACCATTGGCAATTTCTCTGGCTTCTACACTGCCGATAAAATTAATCCCTTCACATTCTTTCAACAGCGGATAGGTTTCTTTTACAAGCTGATTTCCCTTTTCTTCCTCTGTTCCGATATTCACGATACCAACCGTAGGATTTTTCTTTCCCATTACATTCTCAAAGTACACCGTACCCATCTGGGCAAACTGTACCAGATGCTCTGGTCTTGCATCTACATTGGCTCCACAGTCGATCAACAGTGAAAACCCTTTCTTCGATGGCAGAAATGGTGCCAGTGCCGGTCTCTTGATGCCTTTGATCCTGCCGACTACCAACTGGCCGCCTACCAGAATTGCTCCGGTGCTTCCTGCTGACACAACCGCATCTGCCTGTCCGTCATGTACCAGTTTCATGGCAACCACCAGCGATGAATCCTTCTTCTCACGGATTGCTTTCGTTGGCACCTCGCCCATATCTATGATCTCGGTAGCATTTACTACCTCAATATTTTCTTTATTATATGAATACTTCTGTAACTCTTTTTCTATCTCATCCTGCTTTCCCACTAAAAGCACTTTTATCTCCGGGTGTTCTGCCACTGCATCCACTGCACCATGAACTGTTTCAACCGGTGCGTAGTCTCCTCCCATGGCATCTAATGCGATTACTACCTTATCTGTCATCTTCATCATCCTCCTATAAAAAAACCATTCAGTATCTAATATACTAAAAAAACGGCACAAAATCAAGTTGCATCCTCAAAAAAAAGAACCACAGTAAGCCTGTCGCCACCGCGGTCCTTTGGAAAATTCTTTATTTTTTCTGATAGAAAAAAGCCTGTAAACTTTTCAAATTATACTGTGTGGAACCTATGATCTGCTCGGTACTCCCCACAAAAAGAACTCCATCCTTTCGCAGGCTTTCCGAAAACTGGTAATACATCTGGTCCTTGGCCTCTTCTGTAAAATAGATCATTACATTGCGGCACACGATCAGATCCATATCCTTCGGGTAAGAATCCCTCAACAGATTGTGCTGCTGAAACTTAATGCAGGATTTCAGCGAATCAGAAATCTTTACGATACCATTTCCCTGATCATCCACATATTTCTGCCGGTAATCCGCCGGCATATCCTTAATACTCCGTTCTGAATAAATGCCCACACGAGCCTTTTCCAAAACTTCCAGATCCAGATCTGTAGCCAGAATCTGAATATCCTTTAAGGGCAGATATTTACCAAACAGCATAGCCAGTGAATACGGCTCATCACCTGTCGAGCAGGCAGCACTCCATATTTTCAACGGGCCTCTACGCTGTTCCAGTAACATAGGCAGGATCTTCTCCTCCAGTGTTTTCCACTGAAGGGGATTCCTGAAAAATTCCGACACATTGATCGTCAAATATGTAATGAAACTCTCATACACCTTAGGATCCTTTTTCAGTAATACTAAAAACTCCTCATAACTTTGTGCTTTGTACTTCTTAACAAAATTATCGATACGGCGTTTCATCTGATTCTCCTTGTAGAGACTCAGATCAATATTTGACAACTTAAGATATTCTGTCTTAAAAGTTTCATAACTTCCAAGCATAATTACTCTTCTACGCTCTCCTCGTCATCATCATTTCTCTTGTCTAATTCAAGAGCCTTTACACTAAGACTGATCTTCTTGCTGTCCTCGTTGAAATCAACGATCTTAGCAGTAATTTCCTGTCCAACTTCTAATACATCAGATGGTTTCTCAACATGCTCGATAGAAATCTGAGAAACATGAAGCAATGCATCAATGCCTTCCTCAAGTTCTACAAACGCACCAAAATCAGTCATTCTTGCAACTTTACCAGTTACAACAGTGCCTACCTGATATTTCTCGCTGGCATTTTTCCAAGGATTGTTCTCTTCCAGTTTCATAGTCAGAGCAATCTTAGTTCCCTGGATATCTTTGATCATAACATTTACTTTGTCGCCAACTTTGAACAGTTTCTTAGGATCATCTACACGGCCCCATGACATTTCAGAAATGTGAAGAAGTCCGTCTGCTCCACCAAGGTCGATGAATGCACCAAAATCTGTAAGGTTCTTAACAGTACCTTCGATCATCATGCCGATCTCGATCTTAGCAAGAAGTTCTTCCTGTTTTTTCTTCTTTTCTTCAACGATAAGCTGTTTGCGGTCACCGATGATTCTTCTCTTATAAGGATTTACCTCTGTCAATACAAACTGGATCTCCTGATCCTGATATTTACTGAGGTCTTTTTCGTATCCATCAGAAACAAGGCTTGCAGGTACAAACACTCTTCCTTCCTGATATGCTACACTCAAACCGCCTTTAAGAACAGCAGCGACTTTACCAGTCAATACTTCTTTGTTCTCAAATGCTTCTTCAAAGATCTTGTTCATCTTATCCTGCTGTAATCTCTTGTAGGTAAGAAGAACCTGGCCTTCGCCATCATTCACTTTCAAAACTTTTACAGTCAGTTTATCCCCTGGTTTAACTTCGGCTGTTAAATCAACATCAGAGTTGTTGCTGTATTCGTTCTTTGTTAAAATACCATCTGCTTTATATCCAATGTTTAAGATAATCTCATTGTCTTTAACTCCGATAACTGTCCCTTCTACAACCTCGCCATTGCGGATTGTTACTAGTGAATCCTCTAACATTTCCTCAAAACTTAAATTTTCTGACATGCCCTTAGAACCTCCTGAATAATAGTATTTGGGGTTGATGCCCCTGCAGTTATGCCTAGGCTTGCAAAAGAACTGAGATCGATGGAACTCAAATCCTTTGCTGTCTGTATAAAATAAGTGTTTTCACACTGATTTTTACATATGTCAAATAGTTTTCTTGAATTAGAACTATTTGTCCCGCCAATAACTATCATAGCTTCCGAGCGGACTGCCAGCTCCTCTGCTTCTTTCTGGCGGACTGCTGTTGCATTGCATATAGTATTGACATCATATATACTATACCCTTTTTCCTCAAGAATTTCAACTAAATATTGAAATTTTTTGTAATTAAATGTCGTTTGGGCTACCACACACTTCTTTTTTTCAGGATATCTGGACACGTACTGCCGGGCTTCCTGCTCATTTTCAAGGACTGTCCCACTGTCTTTTGTCCATCCGAGGATCCCCTTTACTTCCGGATGTGTCCGATTTCCGATGATCAGAATTTCATATCCGTCTTCACTAAATTTATGAACAGTGTCGTGGATTTTTTTTACAAACGGACAGGTAGCATCCACATAGTGGACCTTCTGCTCTTCCAGTTTCTGCAAAACCTCTCTCGGCACTCCGTGAGACCGGATGATCAGGGTAGCGTCCTTCTCCCCTTCCAGTTCTTCGATGCCATTCACCGCCGTAACGCCCCGGTCTGCCAGTTCAGCCACTACCTGTTCATTATGGATAATAGGTCCCAGTGTGTGGACCGGTCCGTCCTTTTTCTCCTTAAGGACATAATATACTGTATCTACAGCCCGTTTTACACCAAAACAGAAACCGGCACTTTTTGCTAATTCTATTTTCACTGAACTTTCTCCACAATCTCAATTATTTTATCAACCACTTCTTCTATGGTCATATAAGAGGAGTCCACCAGTACGGCATCCTCTGCCTGTTTCAAAGGCGCGATCTCCCGGTTCATATCCTGCTCATCTCTGGCGATGATATCCTCTTCGATTTTTTTCAGATCACAGGTTTCACCCTTTTCTACCAGTTCCTTATAACGACGCTCTGCCCGGACAGCGGCACTGGCAGTAAGATAAATCTTAACCTGGGCATCCGGCAATACTACCGTTCCGATATCTCTGCCATCCATGATCACATCCTGTTTTTCGGCCATCTGTCTCTGCAGCGCCAGCAGTCTGCTGCGGACCGCCTGATTTTTCGCTACCACAGAAGCATTTTTTCCTACTTCTTCCTGGCGGATTTCACCGGAAACATCTTTTCCATCCAGGAAAATATGCTGTGCACCATTTTTGTACTCAATGGATATGGATATATTCTCACATTCTTCCGTCACCAGCTGTGTATCCGAAGGAACTTTCCCCTGGCTCAAAAAATAATAAGCCACCGTCCGGAACATAGCTCCTGTGTCCACATAAACAAAGGACAATTTCTTTGCCACCAGTTTCGCGATAGAACTTTTGCCGGCTCCTGCCGGTCCATCAATTGCAATTTTCATTTTCTCTCTCCTTTATTTTTACTGTCCTGCCAGATATCCGGTAGACCAGGCTATCTGCAGATTATATCCCCCTGTCAGGGCATCCAGATCCAGCATTTCTCCTGCCAGATACAGGTTTTTCACAATCTTTGATTCCATGGTGGATGGATCCACCTCTTTTACGGTCACCCCGCCTCTGGTTATGATCGCTTCCTGAATATCTCTCAGTCCGTTGATCGTTGCCGGAAATTCTTTCATTCCCTTTACCAGACTCTCTCTTTCCGCCCGGGTAACCTCATTTATCTTCTTGGCAGGATCCAGCCCACACACCTGCAGCATAACCGGTATCATGCTCTTTGGCAGAAGATGGATCATACCGTTGGACAGATCTGCATTTTTATGTTCCTCAAAATCCCGCAGGATCCGGGAATCCAGCTGTTCTTTTGACAAAGCCGGTTTCAGATCGATCTTCAGATACAATTCTCCCTTTTCCAGTTCATCCCCCAGACGGCTGCTGGCACTTAATATCATTGGTCCGCTGACGCCATAGTGGGTAAAAAGCAGTTCACCAAAGTCTTCATACAGCGGCTTTTTCCCCTGTTTTTTTCCTACGGACACTGCCACATTTTTCAGTGTAAGTCCCTGCATATCCCGGACCCAGTCCTCTTTTGTACACATCCCCACCAGTCCCGGTCTCAGTCTGGTTACCTGATGTCCCAGTTTTTCCGCCATGGCAAGTCCTGAGCCATCGCTTCCTGTGCTCCTATAAGAAACACCGCCGGTAGCAAGGATCACTTTATCTGCCAGTATCGATTCTCCGTCTGCAAGCCTTACTCCACAGGCTCTGCCATCCTCTGTCAGCACTGTATCCACCCGGGTAAAAAGTCTCACATCCACTCCCAGCTTTTTCAACGCACCGTCAAGAGCCTTGATCACATCAGAAGACTTATCAGAAGCCGGGAATACACGGCGTCCTCTCTCCACTTTCAGTCTAAGTCCCTGCTCTTCAAAAAAATCCTTTGTATCCTGGTTTGAAAAACTGTAAAAAGCACTGTATAAAAATTTTTTGTTACTGACAACGGAATCAAATAATTCTGTCACATCACAGTCGTTGGTTATATTGCACCGGCCTTTTCCTGTTATAAACAGTTTCTTGCCAAGCTTCTCATTTTGCTCCAGCAAAGTCACACTTTCTCCCTGCCTTGCTGCCTGTATCGCTGCCATCATGCCGGCCGGACCGCCGCCGACTACCAAAACTCTCATTTCATTCCTCTTTTCCTTATTCCGAAGCATAGACCTCATTCAGTCCAAGTTCCATATTCTCACTTTTGTACGCCTTGCCCCCCTTACGGAAAACCACTTTTTTGCAGGCATCCACATTATCCAGCAGACTGTTTGCAAAACATTCCAGGATCATCTGTTCCATCTGCTCACTGCAGTCTTTTACCGGCTCACTGTCCGGGGCAAAGGAAACGATCACCGTATCCTTCTTTTCTTCTACACTCTGCACCTTGACTTTCACTGCCAGGTTTTCACATACCAGTGTCACGATCTGTTTTGCCTTGCACACTTCATTCGCTTTTTTTCTTACCTGCACAGGGATCAGGGACAATTTATCCGTGTCCACTGAGTACACTGTAAAGGTCTCTATCGGGATTCGGGTCACCGCCGGTGTTTCCGTGGTCGCCGGACCGGTGTTTCCCTTTCCACATCCGGTCAACACAAAAACAAACAGCAAAAACAACGCTATTTTTCTTTTCATTCTCAGACACTCTCCTTGTTTATACATTCCAGTGCGAATTCAATCGCCCGGTCTGCGGCCTGTCTGCGAACCTGCTGGCGGTCACCGGAAAAAACATTTCTTTCAACATAGACGCTGGATCTTACAGCGCAGCCAATATAGACAAGTCCTACCGGCTTCTCTGCCGTGCCTCCACCCGGGCCTGCAATTCCTGTGGTAGATATACCTACCTGGGCCTTTGCGTGGGCAGCACATCCCAGAGCCATCTCTCTTGCTGTTTCCTCACTTACCGCTCCATAGGTCTGAAGTGTTTCACTTTTTACCCCCAGTTCCTTTTCTTTTGCCTCATTGGCATAGGTAACAAAACCGGCCTGAAACACTTCCGAGGCACCACTGACATTTACGATAGTCGCTGCCACCAGTCCCCCGGTACAAGATTCCGCTGTTGTTATCTTATACTGTTTCTTTGTCAAAATTTCAACTAACTCTTCTTCCATTACTCAATGTCCTTCATTACTTCACGATTTTTATAGATATAATCCACCAGAGAAATGATGGTAAGAAGCACGGCTGCATAAATAAAGATCGGATTTATGATCCGGAAGACAGGGTGTTCAAAATGAATGATCAGTAAAATAGACATGATCATCTGTACCACTGTTTTTACTTTTCCCCAGTAACTGGCTGCAATGGTAACTCCTTTTTCTGCCGCCACCAGTCTGAAGCCGCTGATGATAAACTCACGGCTGATGATCACAATCACTGCCCAGGCCGGCATCTGAGTCTGCTGATTGGCCAAAAAGCAGATCATTGCCGCACAGACAAGAAGCTTATCTGCCAGAGGATCCATAAACTTGCCAAAGGTAGTGATCTGATTGTATTTACGAGCCAGATATCCATCAAAAAAGTCTGTGATGCAGGCTCCCACAAATAATGCCAGAGCAATGTATTCGTGATACGGCAGCGTCTCCCACAACATGGCAACTACAAACAATGGGATCATCGCCACCCGCAGGATCGTCAATCGATTTGGCACATTCATTCCTCATCTCTCCTTTCCGACACAATCACTCCCATCAGATCATATCCCTTTGCATCTGTGATCTGAACCGGCACGATCGTTCCCGATACAAGTTCTGACACACATTCAAAGAAAATACATCCGTCTACTTCCGGTGCATCTCCGTAAGTTCTTCCTACATATATGTTTTCCTCCGGTAAAAATCCATCTACCATAACCCGGAATGTTTTTCCAACCATCTTTTCATTTTTTTCAAAGATCACATACTGGGAGGCCTCCATGATCTCATCTGCATAGGCACGCTTGGTTTCTTCCGGCACCTGGCCATCGTAAGACGCTGCCGGCGTTCCCTCTTCTGCTGAATACGGAAATACACCAAGACGGTCAAACTGAACCTCTTTTACAAACTCTACGCACTCATCATGCATTTGTTTTGTTTCACCCGGAAATCCGCTGATAAGGGAAGTCCGCAAACATGCATCCGGCATATACCGGCGGATTTTTCCCAATATGGCAAGGAGATCCTTTTTATTGGTCCTTCGTCCCATTTTTTTCAAAATCTCGTCGTTGCAGTGCTGGATCGGCAGATCCAGATAATGACAGATCTTAGGCTCTTTGGCCATTACCTGCAGCAACTCATCTGTAATCTCCTCCGGGTAACAGTACATAACACGGATCCACTGTATGCCTTTTATCTCACATAATTTTTCCAAAAGCTGCGGCAGTCTCTTCTCTCCATAGATATCTACGCCATATACCGTAGTCTCCTGTGCGATCACGATCAATTCCTTCGTTCCCTGCTCTGCCAGCATGGATGCTTCTTCCAGAAGTTCTTCCATCGGAACGCTCCGGTAGTTGCCGCGAAGATACGGAATAATGCAGTAAGTGCATCGTTTATTACATCCTTCTGCAATCTTGAGATAAGATGAATAACTTCCGGTACGGCTTCCCAGACGCCGGGTAAGATGCTTCGGCAGATAATCAAGGGATTCCATCACAGGTTCTCTTTTCCCCTCCAGACTTTCCTTTACCGCCTCAAAAATACGGTCATAGGCTGCTGTTCCCACAACTACATCTACTTCTTCAATTTCTTTCTGCATT
>JAXDTV010000068.1:0-8258 GCA_034089785.1 Eubacterium sp. | reverse complement strand
CATTTTCTCGATTGCTTTTAATCTCTTAATACGAGTCTGGATTGTCTCGAAGTTTGTAAGCATACCACCGAGCCATCTCTCGTTTACATAGTACATACCGCAGCGCTCTGCTTCTGCTTTAATAGAATCCTGAGCCTGTTTCTTTGTACCAACAAAAAGAATTTTACCGCCATCTGCTGCAATATCTTTGATTGCATTGTAAGCTTCATCTACTTTACCTACAGATTTCTGCAAGTCAATGATATAAATACCATTTCTCTCAGTGTAGATGTACTCAGCCATTTTAGGGTTCCATCTTCTTGTCTGATGTCCAAAATGAACACCTGCTTCCAGTAACTGTTTCATTGAAATAACGCTCATTATTTCGTACCTCCATTTGGTTTTTTTCTTCCATTAATCTCTTTTTCTTACTCCACTGTTCTCCGGCCCGGAGACACAGCACCAGAGCAAAAATCAATTAATGTGATTTTTTCAATCCCGACTATTTTATCACAGCCGTGGACAGAATTCAATACTTTTCTTAACTTTTTGTGATAATCCTGGCTATTTCTTCATAAGAAGCCCCTTTGGCAATCTTATATGTGCCGGACCGGATCCGTTTGGCCGCACCACTTTTTTCAAGATACTGGTCAAACTGGGATGCGCTTTTTACAATGCCTCTGTTTTCCAGTTCTCTCGCCACTGTACTGGATATCCAGTTTCCTTCCAGATTTACGGTTACAACAGGCGCCGCTGTTTTCTTCGGCTTCTTCGTTGCCTTTTTATCTGTTTTTTCCGTTACTGCACTAACACCGGCACCACTGGCTGCCGCTGGTTTCTTCGTCTCGGACGCTTTCTGGGCAGGTTCTTTGGTAGCCGCCTTTTTGGTAGATTTAGGTTTCTTTGTTGTCTCGCTTTCCGGTGTAGCTGTCACATCCGGTTCACTGGTTCCCTGGGGAAATACCATTCCCAGTTCTTTTGCCTGTTCTACCACACTCTCCCCGGAGGAAGAATTCCTGTATGCAATGCAAAGGACCAGGGCGGTCACTACCATTCCTACACCCAGGCCTCTCAAAAAATACTTTAATTTCATTTTCTGCCTCCATAAAGATCCAGAACCAGTTTTACCTCTCCCTGGCCCATATCCAGGGCTTTGGAAATTTCAAGCACGGACTGTCCCTGTTCATGCATTTTTTTAATCTGCCGGTTTATCTTTTCTCTGTCCGGCTCCTCTTCCGAAGATCCGGAAGAGCCCCACTGTTCTTTGAAAATTTCATCCAGCGCATCCTTTTCCAGCTCTGTATCCGGTTCCTCCTGCAGCTCACTTACAGGCTCCTCCGGCATGACTGTATCACTTTCCTCGTCCGGCGTCAGATTTACCGCCATCATTTCTTTCAATTCATTTTCCTTTTCCCCCAGCAGGTTATACATAAAAACAACTTCCTGATGGTTGGCATCGATTTTTGAGAGAATCTGTCTGGAAAACTCATCCATAGCCATGATCTTGTCATTACAAAGATGATTCATCTGATCTTTCGCCTGTTCAACCGTCTCAAACTGTTTTTCTTCCAGCAGACTGCTTACACGGTTCCGGATCATTTCCTCTTCTTTGTCTGACCATATCTCTGCAGGCTCTGGGTTTACACTCTGTCCGCTTAATTTCTCTCTTTTGCCCGCCATCAGAAAGCTTATGCATATACACAAAATTCCTGCGACTAAAATTACAATTTCTATTCCTGTCATACTGTGTTAAACCACCTTCAAATTGTTATGTCAAATCCACCGGTCCTTCGAGGGGCTTCAGGCACTTTTTCTTCCTTCTTTTTTCTCCGTTTCATGCCGTCATGCCGGTCTCCTTTGCCGGAACCGCCGTCTTTGTTCATCTTTTCAGAGTTCTGGGTCTCTACCGTCTGTCTCTGATTATGTCTTACTTTTTCCTGGAACTGACTGCCCGGCTGCAACGCCGCATGTTCCATCAGCTGATTTTCTCTTCCCTGAATATCTGCCGCCTCTGCTGTTCTTGGCAGCATGGTAACTGCATCTAACGAATTGATCATTGCCATAGTCATTACCTCTTTTCCAATCTACAGGCTGTCGATCTTTACATCGGCCCCATCCCGCACCAGACGGCAGTGGGACAGGTTCTCATGCACTTTTCTGGATGCCTCTTTGACTGAAACATCCACACCTGGGAAAATCATATCTTCTGCCTTGATACAGGCATTTTTGTGACGCTGTATCCGCTCATTGATACTTTCCCTCTCTAACTTAATTCTCTTGATCTTACGGATCAGTTCCGGCTTTTCACCGGCGGCCCGCTTCAAGTAAGCAATCTGCTCTTTCTCCAATTTCTGCCCTGACGCAACAGCTTCTCTCATACGATCTGCCACCTTGTCTATCTCTTCTACAGTAGCACTGAGTCCATCCATTTCCTCTCGCATTTCATTGGACCGGATGATCAGATCCTTATCTGACAAAATCGTGATCTCTGTTTTCGATCCCATGGTAGACCCCAGGGTCGTTGCGTGCACAGTACCATATGTGGTGATGGAACCGCCGTTAATAAGTCCTTTGCGTCCCAGCACTTCCACATTTTCATTACAGAATATTTTGCTGTGCAGGACTGCATCTGCCTTCAAACCGCCCTGACATTCTGCCTGGCAGTTTTCCAGAAACTTAGCTGTAATATTTCCTTTGGCTTCCAGACGGCCCTTATCCATTCCCTGCATACCGCGCTTCAAAACGATATTTCCACCGGAAATCAGCGTACCGCCTTCTACAACACCGTTGACAATAATGTCACCCTCAGCCTTTACGGCAAATCCTGTGGCTACATTTCCTGCCACCTCTACGGATCCATTATATTCTATATCTCCTGTAGATGGGTCCACATTGGCCGGCACACGGTAAATATCTGACACCATAACGACATCATCTACCAGGGTTACATGTCCCGGCACCTTGGAATACAAATTGCAGTGATTTTCTGAAATAACAATATTTCGCCCAAAACGAAGATGTTTGATCTTAACTTTGTTAGCAGGAATAGGCTTACCAAGTACATTGATTCCGGGTACACCTTTTACCGCCGGTTTCAAAGAAGCCAGTTTGTCTCCTTTTTCTACCAGTTTAATATTGCCAAGATGATGAAAATCCACACTTCCGTCCTCATTTAACTTCGGTTTGGCTGTAGCATTGACATCAAAGAAATATTCAATCTGCGCATCCGATCCCTGGATCGGCTTCGTCGCCTCTGCAATCACATAATCTCTGCAGTATTCGTGGTTCTCAAGGAAATGACGAATGGCTTTTTTTCGTATTCCGTGACAGATACCAGCCAACTGAAGATCACTGACGATCTCTTCTTCCGTCATGGATGCCCCACCAGTGGATGGTGGATAAAAACGGGCATGGGCAACTAACGCATTCTCCGGAACATCTACCAGAACACGCTCTCTCTCCGGTATCATCTCTCCTTCTTTTATGTAAAGCGGTGTTTCATACTCACCTTTTTTTACATAAGCATCCAATAACACCAGATCATATTCTTCCCAGGAAATGGCTTCAAAGTACCGGATCACATCATCGGTCTCTACTTTTTTGCCCTCTCCCTGCTCCGGGAAAATCCTCAAGTACACTTTGTTTTCTTTTTGCTCCAACTGAAAATAAGCATTTTTTGTCATATTATCCCCTCTTCCATATGCCTAAAATAAGTTTATGAAATCAACGGAATCCCCCAATTGTTTCTTGATTTTTTTCAGTGCCTTGGTATGCAGCTGAGACACTCTGGACTCAGACACTTCCAGGATCATACTGATCTCTTTTAATGTCAGTTCCTCATAATAATACAGTGTTATAACTTTCTGTTCATTTTCTGTCAATGTCTGCAAAGCTTCCACCAGCATCTTTTTTACTTCGCTTTTCTCAAGTGCCTGTTCCGGCTGCTGGAATTTTGCTGAAAATGTTTCCATACCGCCTTCACTGCCCTGCTCCAGATAGTCATCCAGTGATACCACATTGGTAAACTCGGCCTCTGCTTTCCAGCCTTCGTACTCATCCTTTGTGATACCAAGTTCCGCTGCTACCTCTTCATCGGTAGCCGGACGGCCTGTATCTGTCTCCACTTTTGCTGCAGCGGACTCCATTCTTTTTTGTTTTTGCCTCAAAGTTCTGGGAATCCAGTCCATCTTACGGATCTGATCCAGGATCGATCCACGGATCCTCAAACTTGCATATGTTTCAAACTTAACATGTTTTGTCAAGTCATATTTATCAATGGCATCAATTAACCCAAAGACCCCATAACCGACCAGATCGTCATAATCCACTGTGTATCCCAGATACATATTCAATCTGCCGGCTACCAGATTCACGACATTTGCATATTCCAGAATCAACTGCTCACGGAGATCCGGGGATTTTGATTTCATATATTTATCCCACAGTTTCTTTCTTTCCGCTTCCTTCATCCATTAATCCTTTCCTTTACTCATCGTCTTCCTTCTCTGTCTGCTCTGCTTTTTCTTCTTCGGCCTGCTCTTTTTCTTCCTGTTCCCTGCGCAGTGCTTCCTCTTCTTCCAGTTTGCGTTTTGCCTCTTCCATGGCAATCCGGTCAGCCTGCACCTTTCCTACGATCTGAGCAGCAATCTGTCCTATGATATAAAACAATACCAGAACGATTACCAGTGCCACAAGACTGGTATCTACCGGCCATCCCTGTACAATACACAAAATACAGGTGATCAATCCGGCAACAAGCATAACACAGGACGGTATATATCTGTACTTCACAAAATTTCCCCCATTCCATTTTTGATGTTTAAATGCTGTACTCTCCCATTCCAACCGCCCGGATGCGGAGCATTTTACTATTGCTGTCAAAATAAATTGAACGACTGTAATTTTTTCCTACATCACTGGCCAGAATCGGAATATTCCACTCACTAAGCCACCGTTTTACGGCTTCAATGTTCTGATCTCCTATGTTCAACATACTGTTATCTGAAATAAAGGAAAACATTTTTGCGCCCCCTGCGATCTTGGCAGCCAGTCTGGAAGGATCTGCCCCCTTCCTTATGAGTTCCTTTTTCATGTCCAAAAGGCAGGTATCTGCAAATTTGCATCGGTTTGCCTCACTGTTCATCCGGGTGCTGTCCGGCAGCATCACATGAGCCAGTCCACACATATCTTTTCCCGGATCATACATGACTACACCGACACAGGAGCCAAGTCCCAGGGTTGACAACACTGCTGGGGATGTACAGACTTTATAGTCTGCCATCCCCACTCTTACCTCTTCCATCATGCCTCTTTCTTTTCTTTCTCAATTGCCATAATATCCAGCAGGGAGATCAAGGTATCTCCTTTTTTGCCAATACCGGCAAGGAAAGAAGCATTATCCTCATCCAGTTTAAAGGTAGGCTTTTCAATATCTGTCAGTGCGATATTCACTACCTCACGCACTTCATCTACCAAAAATCCGATCATAGACTGGTCTTCCAACCGGATAATGATGATCCTGGTAGCCGGGCCGTATCCATCTTCCTCCAGGCCAAAACGACGGCGGAGACTCATGATCGGCACAACTTCTCCACGAAGATTGATCACACCTACATAATATGGCTGTGACTTAGCCACTCTTGTTATTTTTGATAAGCGTACAATATTATCTACATAGCGGATGTCAATTCCATACTGCTCATCCCCTAATTTTACTACAATGTACTGAATTTCTTCTACTGCCTCACTTGTATTTAACATTTCTTCCATGTCAGCACCCCCTAAAACAATGTATTCGTATCAAGGATCAACGCAACTTCACCATCTCCAAGGATCGTCGCACCACTAAAGAGTTTATTATAAGTGATGTGCTTGCCAAGAGATTTGATAACAGTCTCCTGCTGGCCCAAAAGGTCATCAATAACCAGTCCAACCTGCTGTTCACCTTTTTTAATTACTACAACAATAAGAGATTCCGGCTCTTCCTCGGCTTCTTCTATATCCAGGATCTCGTGGAGACGAAGGATCGGGATTACTGTACCTCGGAGATTGATCACTTCTTTGGACTGTACAAAACAGATCTCATTTTTCGGAATATCTTCGATACCATTGATATTGCCAAGCGGAATCGCATATTTTTCTTCTCCAACCTGAACCATCAATGCCTGAATGATCGCCAGTGTCAGTGGAAGCTGGATTGTAAAGGTACTTCCTTCTCCGGCTACTGTTCTGGCTGTTATGCTTCCTCCCAGTGCTTCAATCTTGGTTTTTACAACATCCAGACCTACACCACGGCCGGAAACATCGGTAATCTTATCTGCCGTAGAGAAACTTGGTTTGAACAAAAGATCTACAAAATCTTTGTCTGTCATACTCTCTGCCTGCTTCTCTGTAATCGTACCTTTTTCCAAAGCTTTTTTCTTAACTTTTTCTATATTGATACCGGCACCATCGTCCCGCACATCAATAATAACATTATTTCCATCCTGATAAGCATCCAGGAAAATAGAACCAACTTCCGGTTTACCTAACCGAACACGCTCTTCATTGCTTTCCAGACCATGGTCTGCCGAGTTACGAAGAAGATGCATCAGCGGATCACCGATCTCATCAATAACGGTACGGTCAAGTTCTGTCTCTTCACCAGTCATATACAGTTCCATTTTTTTATTCAGTTTACGGTTCAGATCACGGATCATACGTGGGAACCGGTTCACAACGCTCTCAATTGGCACCATTCGAACTTTCATGACAGATTCATGAAGATTTGTGGTTACACGCTCCAGATATTCAATCTGCTCATGGAAATTCTGTGTGCTTTCTGAACCACTGGCTGCCACAAGACCATTCTTGGCAATGATCAGCTCGCTGACCAGGTTCATAAGCTCGTCCAGTTTGTCAATATCAACACGGACTGAACGGCTTCCCACTTTGGCCTTGCCTTTTTTATGTTTGTCGCCGTCATCTTTTTTCTCTTGTTTTGGCTTGTCTGCCGCTTTGGTTTCTACTTTTACGGTCTCTTCTTTTGTTTCCTCTTTTGACTCTGTTTCTGCTTCCGGAATCGCATAATCATCTATGTAAACTTCTGCTACTTCCGAAACATTTGAGATCATCTTTTTTACATTCTCTTTGGAGTCGGTTGTTGCCAGGATCCAGCTGAAATCCAATTCAAACTCTTCATCTTCAATCTGCTCTGTAGTAGGTACAGACTTGATCAGTTCGCCCTTGCTCTCTACTGATTTGAATACCAGAAACGCTCTGGCTGCTTTCAAAATACAGCTGTCTGACAGATATACAGTGATTCCAAAAATATTTTTGCCTTCTGCTTTGGCAGTTTTCATGGCATCAATCTCATAATCTGTAACCGGGATCGCATTATATTTTGCTTTGTCTGATGTGACAGTTTCTTCCTTCTTCGGTTCTTCTTTTTTGCTCTCCGCCGGCTTCTCTGCAGACGCTGCCGGCGCTCCACCGCCTTTTTGTTCTTCCAGGACAGCATTTAAGTCATTGATAATATCTTCATTATCCTCTGTTCCTTCATTACCCTCGGAAGAAATCACATCCAGATAAGACTCCAGTGCATCCAGTCCACGGAACAAAATATCGATCAGCTTCGGATTCACTTTCATATTGCCGCTGCGGATCTCCGAGAAAACATTTTCCAGATCATGTGTAAGTCTCTGCATTCTCGTAAATCCCATCGTACCAGCCATACCTTTCAGTGTATGGGCAGCACGGAAGATCTCATTGATGGTATCATCGTTTTCCGGCTCTTTTTCCAGCACAAGTATATGTTCATTCAAACTCTGCAAATGTTCTTTTGTTTCATCAATGAATAAATCCAAATATTGACTTGTATCCATCTTGTCACACTCCTATTCTCTTAAGCATTGTTTTTGTTATCTCTGTCAATGGAACCATTTCATCCACGATTCCCGCCAAGACGGCTGCTCTTGGCATACCATACACAACACAGCTCTCTCTGTCCTGTGCAACTACTTCGACTTTTTTAGTCTGTTTTAAAAGTTGAATTCCTTTTGTAGCATCCGAACCCATGCCTGTTAATACGATAGAATAAACTTTGTCAAGGGACGTATTTACCAGGGATTCATAGAAAATATCTGCGCAAGGTTTCAATCCTCCTCTTGCTTCTGCATCTTTCTCTGAAATATAATACTCGCCCGGCCACTTCTGAATCAGCTGGCACTGTTTGCCTCCCATGGCAATATACAGAGTTCCCGGCCGCAATGGTTCGCCATCACAAGCTTCTTTTACCCGAA